>JAICNY010000217.1 GCA_025930955.1 Thermoleophilia bacterium | reverse complement strand
GTCGCGCCGGAGCGTCCGGTAGACGGACTCCTCGACCGAGGGGATCTCGAGCGGCACCGCGACCATTGATCGTTGATCAAATCCGAGCGGGACGGGCGTGTCAAGCGCTTCGGTCGTCGAAGAGCGACCGCTTGATCTCCGTCCCGTCGTCGTACCGGCACGTCCATTGCCACGGAAGCTGTCCGTAATCGACGTGCCCGCCCGCCGGTGGGCCCCGAACTTAGTAACACGGTGTTACTTGGGAAAGGGCTCCGGTCAGCCGGCGGCCATGAGGCCCACGCCGGCGAGCGCGCCGCCCGCGCCGGCGGCCTGCGGGCGGGCCAGGCGCTCGTGGAGGAGCGCGAACGCGAAGGCGATCGTGAATGCGGGGTAGAGCGACGCGACGACCGACACGACGCTCGTGAGGCCCTCGCCGGCCGCTGCGACGTAGAGACCGGTCGCCGACGTGTCGAGGACGCCGATCGCGAGGAGCGGGAGGAGCCGGCCGCGGGCGCCCGCGACGGCCGGGCGCGTGGCGACGACCACGGCGGCGACGATCACGAGCAGTCCGATCCGCTGCGCGAACGTCGCGTGCAGCACGCCGGCGCCCTCCGCGAGGTCGGCGAGCACGAAGAACGTCCCGAACCCGGCCGCGGCGACGAGCGCGAGCCCGATCCCGGCCGCCCGCTCGCTCCGCGCGACGGCCACGCCCGGCTGCCGCGAGACGATCACGATGCCGGCGAGCGCGAGCGCGATGCCGAGCCATTGCAGGACGCTCGGCCGCTCGCCCGTCGCGAGCCCGTACACGATCGGGATCGCCGCGCCGGTCGCGGAGATCGGCGAGACGATGCTCATCACGCCGCGCGCGAGCCCGCCGTAGAGCGCGCCCAACCCGACGGCGAGCGAGACGCCGCCCGCGAGCCCCCAGAGCCACTCGCCCGCCTCCGGCCGGTCCGGCCGCAGGACGAGGATCGCCGCCGCCAGGAGCAGCGCCCCGAACAGCTGCGACACGCCGACGACGACCGCGACCGGCCGGCCGCGGGTCGTCAGCCCGCCGAGGAAGTCCGCCGCCCCCCAGCACGCGGCGACGCCGAGCGCAAGGCCTAGCGCGAGCGAGCGTGCCCCTTCCAGTGATGGTCACCCGTTTCCGGTGACCGACCGGGGTTGCCGGGCGCCGCCAGAAACGCTCTGACCATCGCTGGGAGGGGCACTAGTGCCCTTCCGGCGGTTCCCAGCCCTCGAGGACGGGCGCCTTCCAGTCCGCGCCGACCGTCTTCGACTCCTCGACCCACGGGCCGAGCTCGGGCTGCGCGAACTTCGCGTGCTGCTCCTTCAGCCGGATCCCGTACGAGCTGCCCGACTGGAGGTGCTTCACGAGCACCTTGCGCGCGAGCTCGTCCTCACGGCCCTCGGGGATCGCGAAGTAGATCTTGAGGAACGAGTTCGAGTAGCGGTCGAACACGGCGGGCATGCCGTCCTCCTCGAGGAGCGTCACGTCCTCGAGCCAGTTCAGGTCCTCGCCCGGCGTCGCCGCGAGCAGGTCGACGTCCTCGACGAGCGAGACGTCCTCCTGGTACGGAAAGCGCCGGCCGGCGAGGCGCTCCGCGTCGAGCGCGATGAAGCGCTCCTCGGCCATCAGTGCCCCGTCCAGTGATGCTGTCGAGGTTCTGGGTCGCGAGCACCAAGCCGGGGGCCGCACTCGCTCGCGGCCAAGGCCGGGTGCCTTGGCAAGAGCGAGGGTGGCTTCCGGCGCCGCGTGATCGCGGCCCAGAGCCCGGCGTGCATTGCTGGATGGGGCACTAGCGCGCCTCCCGCGTCGTCTCGCGCTCCGGCAGGTAGTCGACCGGGTTGTCGAGGTGCCGCTCGAGCATCCGCTCCATCCGCGCGAGCGTCCGCTCCTCGGAGACGCCCGGGATCCACTCCGTCCCGGCCAGCGGCACCTTCGCCATTGCGGCCGCCTCCACCGTCAGGGCGCAGAGGTCCTCCGGCTCGAGCGAGTGGACGTTCGTCTTCCCGCACGCGCGCGCGAGCATCTGGAGCTCGAGCGTCATCGTGTGGAGGAAGTTGTAGACCCGCTCGGCCGCCTCGTCGACGATCAGGCGCTTGCGGAGCTCCGGGTCCTGCGTCGTGATCCCGACGGGGCAGCGGCCCGTGTGGCAGTGGTAGCACTCGCCGGCCGGGACGCCCATCGTCCCCTCGTAGTCGGTGACGCCGGGGATCTCCTTGTTGCAGTTGAGCGCCACGAGCGCCGCGTGGCCGATCGCGATCGCGTCAGCGCCGAGGGCGAGGCACTTCGCGACGTCCGCGCCGTTCCGGATCCCGCCCGCGACGACGAGCTGGATCTCGTCCGCCAGCCCGACGTCCTCGAGCGCACGCCGCGCCTCGGGGATCGCCGCCATGAGCGGGATCCCGGTCTCCTCGGTCGCCACGTGGGGCCCGGCGCCGGTGCCGCCCTCCGCGCCGTCGAGATAGATGACGTCCGGCCCGCACTTCGCCGCCATCCGCACGTCGTCGTAGACGCGCGCCGCGCCGAGCTTCAGCTGGATCGGGATCTGGTAGTCGGTCGCCTCGCGGATCTCCTGCACCTTGAGGCTCAGGTCGTCGGGCCCGAGCCAGTCGGGGTGCCGCGCGGGCGAGCGCTGGTCGATCCCGGGTGGGAGCGAGCGCATCTCCGCCACCTGCTCGGTCACCTTCTGGCCCATCAGGTGCCCACCGAGCCCGACCTTGCAGCCCTGGCCGATGAAGAACTCGCACGCGTCGGCGAGCATCAGGTGGTGCGGGTTGAACCCGTACCGGCTCTGGATGAGCTGGTAGTACCACTTGGTCGAGAGGTCGCGCTCCGGCGGAATCATCCCGCCCTCGCCCGAGCACGTGGCCGTGCCGGCCATGGACGCGCCCTTCGCGAGCGCCATCTTCGCCTCGAGCGAGAGGGCGCCGAAGCTCATGCCCGTGATGTAGATCGGGATGTCGAGCTCGATCGGCTTCTTCGCGAACCGCGAGCCGAGCACCGTCTTCGTCTCGCACTTCTCGCGGTAGCCCTCGATGACGAACCGCGTCAGCGTCCCCGGGAGGAACACGAGCTCGTCCCAGTGGGGGATCTTCTTGAAGATCGAGAAGCCCCGCATCCGGTAGCGGCCGAGCTCGGCCTTCATGTGGAGGTCGTTCAGGACCTCCGGCGTGAAGATCGGGCTCCGGCCGAGCACCGAGCGCCGCTCCGGCTGCCCG
>JAICNY010000144.1 GCA_025930955.1 Thermoleophilia bacterium | reverse complement strand
CTTGCCGACGAGGCCGAGGACGAGCGTCTCCTCCGCGCCGGCGGGCTCGTAGCGGAGGGTGACGAGGCGCCCCGCGTTGTGGCTGCCCTGCGCGACCGCCGCGAGGGCGCCCATGCGCGCGTCGGCGAGCTCGTCCGGGCCGAGGACCACCGCGCCGATCGCGTCGAACCGGTCGGCGACCGCGACGGCCGCGTCGGCGAGCGCGGCCGGGGTCAGCTCGTTCGCGGGCGCGTTCACGAGGTCGCGCGCGTGGTTCTGCCAGCGGGCGACGATGCCTTCGGTCCGCGCCGCCTCCTCGGCCTCCGCGGCGAGCCCGCCCACGAGGACGAGCCGTGCGACCCGCTTCTCCTCCGCAGGGTCGCGCTTCCAGCGGCCGGTGTCGTGCGAGGCGAGCGCGACGCCGTCGACGACGGCCCGCGCCTCGGCGGCCGGCTCGAGCCCTGTCGTCTCGCCGTCGAGGAGCCAGGCGACCGTGCGGCCCGGGGCCTCACCCGCGGCGCCGGCGACGCGGCACGCGGCCGTGCGGACGGCGTCCGCGTCGAGGTCGCGCTCGGCGCCGAGGCCGACGAGGGCGACGCGCCGCGGCGCTCCCCCGCCGTCCGTGTCGAGGACGGTCACGGTGCCGCGGCGGCCGGTCGCGTCCCCGTCCGCGACGGCGCGCCCGAGCCGTCCGCCGAGCGCGTCGTCGAGCTCGCGGGCGGCGGAGGAGAGCGTGGGTGGCTCGGCGAGGGCGACCCCGAGGACGTCAGCCTCGACGCGGCTCGCCGGCGTCGAGAGCGCGGCGGTGTCCATGCGGCGACGATGCTAGCTACTGGCTACCCGTTCGAGGGATACGCGCGGGAGGCGCGGGGGCCGATACGCGCTGTGCGCCCCACGAGGCGCACGCTCTACCCTCTCCGCCCGCTCCCTCCCTCTCTCCTGCGGGCATCCTCTCCCGTCAGAAGCCCTCCGCCCCGGGGGGCTTCTGTGCTTTCCGGGACGGCAGGTGGTGCCCGGCCGCACGACGCGCAAGAATTGCGCCGTGGGAGCGCCGCGGTGACGAGCGAGGCCGAGCCCGGTCCGGCCGGCGTTGCCGCGAGCGCCCTCGGGCTGCCGCGCTACTCGGTCGCGCTCGTGCAGAGCGAGCTCGAGATGCTGAACACGCCTGGCAACGAGCTCTCCGCGTTCCTCCTCGCCGACCCGGGCCGCTGGCGGACGGAGGTCTTCACCGAGCGGACGTTCGAGGCGGCGCTCGGCTCCGCGAACCGCTTCGACTGCGTCATCCTCGGGTTCAACGCGGTCTACCAGAGCGACGCGATCCAGGAGGCGCTCGCCGACTGGACGGACGTGACCGGCCTCGTCGTCCTCCACCAGCTCAAGCAGCGCGGCCTGAGCTTCCTCCCGCCCGATCTGGCGCTCACGCTGAACGAGCTGCGGGAGGAGGCGCGCGGCGCCGTCGTCCACCGGCACACGCGCCCCCAGGACGAGATCCTGCTCAACTGGCCCGAGCCCGTCGCGGAGCCGGCCGCGAAGCTCGGGACCGTGACGAGCGCGGTCATGTGCCACCTCGAGACGCTCGAGGCCGGCACGTGGCGGACGTCGCTCGAGCTCGAGGTCGGCACGCGGCGGCTGCCCGTGCTCCTGCGGACCTCGAGCCTGCGGCGGCCGCGGGTGATCGTCTGCACGCTTCAGCTGGAGCCGCGGAAGCCGCTCCACGCGGCGCTCCTGCGCAACATGATCACGTACTGCGCGGCGGGCTGGCCCGAGATCGCGATCGCGACGGAGGAGCGGAGCGGCGAGGGCGCCGACATCGCCCGCAAGCTGCGCGTGCAGGGCGCGAACGCGGTCGAGCTCGGGATCGACGAGCCCGGCCGCCTGCATTTCGACCGGTGGCCCCTCCGCGGCGTCCACGAGGTCGTCGTCGACGAGCGCTGGGCGGCCGGCGACGTGCTCGGCTCCGCCGAGGCGCGCGAATGGCTCGAGGTCGGGAACACGCTCGTCCGCGTCGGGAGCGGCGGCCTCACGTTCCACCACGGCGCGTCCGACGCGCACCTCGTCGGTGAGCGGTGGGCGACGTGGTTCCACGGGGTCGACCGCGCGACGTGGCACGGCGGCGCCGCCCGCGACGGACGCGACGAGCCGGGCAGCATCTTCGGGACGCGCGCCGTCTTCCGCGTGCTCGAGCTGCTCGCCCGCGACGAGACGCGCGCGCACCCCGAGCGGCTCGGGCTCGAGCCGCCGTCGTCCTTCGTCCAGCCGGTCCTCGCGCTCCTCGAGCGGCGGCGCGCGGCGAGGCCGAGCTTCGAGGCGACGATCAGCACCTACGCGGCCGCGCTCGACGTCCTGACCCTCCTCGGCGGCGAGGCGGTCGCCCCCGAGCTCACCGGTGAGATCGAGGCCTGGCTGCGCGCCGCGTTCGAGGACGCGGCCGACGAGGACCGCTTCACGATCGCCCGCTCGCTCGCCGACCCGGAGCTCTTCGGCCGGGCGCTCGACGGGCTGAACCCGGGCCCGCTCCCCGTCGTGCTCGCGACGCGCCTCCGCGAGGCGGCGATCATGTGCAGCGTCCGCCCCGACCTCGACGAGACCCGGCTCGAGGAGCTTCCCTCCTCCGATCTCGACGGGAGCCTGCTGCTCGCCGGCGAGTACGTCGCCGCGCGCGTCGCGTTTGCGGAGACGTTCCCGGAGCACGCAGGGGGGCGGCTCGACGGGGACGGCATGACGCGGGCGCTCACTGCGCTCGGCCGGTTCGGCCTCCTGGCCGGCCAGGCGTTCGGCGCCGGCGAGCTCGAACGGGTTCGCGCCGGGGTGATCAGCACGGAGGCGCGGGCGCTCATCCGCTACTTCGACGCCTCCCCGACCTCGACGCACGCGATCCTCCGCCGCGCCCAGGGCGTACCGGGAACGATGGTCGAGGCGGTCCTCAGGGCCTCGAACGCCGCGCGGGTCGGGGAGGCGGCGGCCCGGGCCGAGGAGGCGGAGCTCCGCATGCGCCTCGAACGCCGCGAGCGAACGCTTCGGCTGGCGCGGAACGTCCTCGGGGCCGTCGCGGCCGCGGCCGCGCTCGCGCTGTTCGGCTGGATGCTCGCCGACCGCGGAACCGACCTCGGCACCGTCGCGACGGCGTTCGCCCTCGCCGGGCTGCTCTTCGTCGCCGTCGCGCTCGCGCTCAACCTGGCCGGGCTCGCGCCGGCCTGGGCGCGCAAGACCGGAGGCGCCGTCGCCGGCGGGTTCTGGGGGATCACGGGTGCGCTCACGGGTCTCTTCCGCGAAGACGACGACGAGCGCGGCAGCTGACGCGTGGCCGCACGCCCGCTTCGGATCGCAGGTCGGCTCGCGCGCGCGGGCAGGCTCGTCGACGGGTGGCTCGAGATCCGGGGCGAGCGGATCGCGGCCGTCGAGGCCGGGCGGCCGCCGCGCGGCGCCGAGCGGCACGACGGCGTCGTCGCCCCGGGCCTCTGCGACCTCCAGGTCAATGGCGGCGCCGGCGCGAACGTCACGGACGGCGCTGCCGCTCTCGACGCGATCGACGCGCTCCAGCTCGACCACGGGGTGACGAGCTACCTGCCGACGGTCATCTCGGCGGCGCCCGAGGTGGCCGGGGAAGCCGTGCGCGAGCTGGCCGAGCGCGCCGGCGACCCGCGGTCTCCCGTCGCCGGGATCCACCTCGAGGGGCCGTTTCTCAACCCGTCGCACCGCGGCGTCCATCCGGCCGAGCGCCTCGCCGCCCCCGCCGACGGCGAGCCGCCGTACTACGCCTCGCCCGCGGTCCGGCTCGTGACGCTCGCGCCGGAGCTGCCCGGCGCGCTCGACCTCGTCGCTTCGCTGCAGCGTCGCGGGATCGCCGTCGCGATCGGCCACACCGGCGGTTCGGCGGAGGACGCCGCGCGGGCCGCCGCGGCGGGCGCGTCGCTCGTGACCCACCTCTTCAACGGGATGAAGGACTTCCACCACCGGAGCCCCAACGTGCCGGGGTGGGCGCTCGGCTCGCGCAGGATGCGCGTCTCGGTGATCGCGGACGGCCTCCACGTCGATCCGGTTGCGCTGCGGCTCGTCGACCGGCTCGCGCGTCGCCGCGTCGTGCTGATCACGGACGCGAGCCCCGCGGCCGGGGCGGCGGACGGCCGCTACCGGATGGCCGGCGTCGAGATCCGCGCGCAGGACGGGCGCGTCACGGACGAGCGGGGCGTCCTCGCCGGGAGCGCGCTGACGCTCGACGAGGCGGTGCGCCGCTGGAGCGCGTTCACCGGGGCGCCGCTCGCCGAGGCCGTCGCCGCCGCCTCCGAGCGGCCCGCGCGGCTCGTCGGGCTCCCGGGCGGCCTCGACCCCGGGGGGCCCGCGGACGTCGTGCTCCTCCGTGAGGACGGCGCCGTCCAGCGCGTGCTGCGGCGCGGCGCCTGGGTGCGCTGAGGCCGCTCCCTCACACGCGGCGGGGGCGTCCCGGGCGGCTACCCTCGCGGCCGTGCCCGCCGACGCTCGCGCTCCTGTCTTCCGGCCCGCCGTGGAGTGCGGGCGCTCGTGAGAGACGTCGACGGGAAGGCCATGGCCGCGCTGTCGGGCGGCCACCTCGCGACCGACCTCGCGCAGGGCGCGCTGCCCGCGCTCCTGCCGTTCCTCGTGCTCGAGCTCGACCTCTCGTACACGATGGCCGCGGCGCTCGTTCTCGCGGGGACGTTCGCGTCTTCGATCGTCCAGCCGGCGTTCGGGGTCTGGTCGGACGCCCGCGGCGCGCTCTGGCTGCTTCCCGCCGGGGTCGCGATCGCAGGGCTCGGGATGGCGGCGGCCTCCGTCGCGCCGTCGTATCCGCTCGTCGTCGCGGCCGTGCTCGTGTCCGGGCTCGGCGTGGCCGCGTACCACCCGGAGGGGTCGAAGTTCGCGAGTTACGTGAGCGGCCGCCGGCGCGCGAGCGGGATGGCGTTCTTCTCCGTCGGCGGCAACATCGGGTTCGCGCTCGGCCCGCTCGTCGCGTCGTTCGCGGTCATCACGCTCGGGCTCGGGCTCGAGGGCGGGCTGATCCTCGCGGTGCCCGGCCTCGTCGCGGCGGCGCTCCTCTTCGCGGCGCGCGACTACCTGGCCGGATTCGCGCCGAGCGCCGAGCAGCACGCCGCGCGGCGGGAGGCGCCGGGACGGCCGGGCGGGCTCGCGCTCCTCCTCGCCGTCGTCGGCCTCCGCTCGGTCGCGCACATGGGCCTCTTCACGTTCGTGCCGCTCTACGAGATCTCGCGCGGGAACGACGCCGGCTACGGGATCCGGCTGCTCTCCGGCTTCCTGCTCGCGGGCGCCGTCGGAACGCTCTTCGGCGGGCCGCTCGCCGACCGGTTCGGGCGGCGGCGCGTGCTCGCGGGGAGCTTCGCCGTCTCGACGCCGCTCATCCTCGTGTACGCGCTCGTCGGCGGCTCCGTCGGCGCGGTCGCGCTCGTCCTCGCCGGGGCTGCGGTGATCGGGACCTTCGGCGTGAGCCTCGTCATGAGCCAGGAGTACCTGCCCGCGCGGGTCGGGCTCGCGTCGGGGCTCTCGATCGGGCTCGCGATCGGGCTCGGCGGGGTGGCCGCCCTCTCGCTCGGGGCGGTCGCGGACGCGATCGACGTCCACACGGCCGTCGTCGCGACCGCGGCGGGGCCGGCGGTCGCGCTTCTCCTGACGCTCGCGCTGCCGCCCGCGCCGCGCGAGACGAGGCCCGGCGCGCCGGCCGCGGCGCCCGTCTAGGACGCGCGGCCGGCGCGGGGCGGGAGCTCGCTACGCGCGGACCGCCCGCTCGGCCGCCTGCGCCTGCTGCTCGTGGATCCCTTCGCCGAACTCCTCGACGAGCTTCGACGAGAACGCGGGGAGGTCGTCCGGCTTGCGGCTCGTCACGAGCCCGCGGTCGACCTGGAGCTCCGTGTCGACCCAGCTGCCGCCGGCGTTCTCGATGTCGGTGCGAAGCGACGGCCACGAGGTGATCGTGCGGCCCTCGAGCACGCCTGCCTCGACGAGCAGCCACGGCCCGTGGCAGATCGCGCCGACCGGCTTCCCCTGCTCGAAGAACGTCCGCGTGAAGCGCACGGCGTCCTCGTTCATGCGCAGGAAGTCCGGGTTCGCGACCCCGCCCGGGATCACGAGCCCGTCGTAGTCCGTCGGGTCCGCCTGGGACACGTGCTTGTCGACCTTGAACGTCTCGCCCTTGTCCATGTGGTTCATGCCCTGGATCTCGCCCTCTGCGATCGAGATGAGCTCGACCTCCGCGCCGGCCTCCTTCACGGCCTTCCACGGCTCGGTCAGCTCGACCTGCTCGACGCCGTCGGCGGCGATGAACGCGATGCGCTTGCCCTGGAGCTCGTTCGCCATCCGGTCTCCTTTCGTTGTTCCGTCCGTTCTGCGTACCGGGGCCGGAGGCGGCTAAACGTCGGTTGCGACGGGGCCCGGAGGCCGCTTGAATGCGCGCGTGGACCTGGGCCTCGAGGGGCGCTCGTACGTCGTCGGCGGGGGGAGCCGGGGGCTCGGCCGCGCGGTCGCGGAGGTGCTCGTCGACGAGGGGGCGCGGGTCGTCCTGCTGGGGCGCGGGGAGGAGTCGCTCGGCGCCGCGGCGGGCGCGCTCGGGGAGCGCGCGGCCGCGTGTGTCGCCGACATCGCCGCGAAGGACGCGGCGGAGGTGGTCGAGCGCGCGGTCGAGCAGGAGCTCGGCGGGCGGCTCGACGGCCTGCTCGTGAGCCACGGCGGGCCGCCGATCGGGCACGCGCTCGACGTCTCGGACGACGAGTGGCGTCGCTCGTTCGAGCTCTGTGTCCTCGGGCCGCTCCGCCTGCTGCGGGCGCTCGTGCCGCGGATGGAGGACGGCGGCTCGGTCGTCTTCGTCACGTCCTCGACCGTGCGGCAGCCGTATCCGGGGCTCGACACGTCGAACGTGCTCCGGCCGGGCGTCGCCGCGCTCGTGAAGACGCTCGCCCGGCAGCTCGCGCCGCGCGTGCGGGTGAACGGGATCGCGCCCGGGATGATCGCGACCGAGCGGAGCGTCGCGCTCGCCGAGAAGCGCGCGGCCGAGGCGGGGATCTCCGTCGACGAGCAGCTCTCGTCGTCCGCGTCCGCGATCCCGTACGGACGCTACGGCGAGCCGGCCGAGCTCGGGCGCGTCGGTGCCTTCCTGCTCTCGCCCGCCGCGTCGTACGTGACAGGCGCGAACGTCCAGGTGGACGGCGGCATGGTTGTCGCCGTTCCCTGAGGGCGCCGGCGGAGGGCCGACCGGCGGGGCGGGCGGTCCAGCGCCCCTCCATCGGGGGAGCGAGCTTCCCAGGACGAACGCTATCGAGGCGCCGGTCCGGTGTCCTCGTCCCGACCGTGCCGAATCTGTGACGGGG
>JAICNY010000032.1 GCA_025930955.1 Thermoleophilia bacterium | reverse complement strand
CGGCCAGGGGGTCGCCGAGGACGAGCAGCGCCGGGTCTTCAACCTCGGGATCGGGTACTGCGCGATCGTCCCGCCCGGGGACGCTAGTAACACTGTGTTACTAGCCGACGCCGGCGCGAAGGTCATCGGGCGCGTCGAGGAGGGCGTCGAGGGCGTGGTCTTCGCCGACGCCGGGTGAGCCCGACACGTCCGAGCCGCACACGTCCCCGGCGGACACGACCGGTGCCTGGCACCGGACGATGTCCCGCCGGGACACGGCCCGTGCCTGGCACGGGACAATGGCCCGGCGGGACGCGGCCGGAAGGGCCAAGGGCGCGGTGATCGGCGTCCTCGTCTCCGGCGAGGGGACGAACCTCCAGGCGCTGCTCGACGCGGAGCTGCCGGTCGCCGCGGTCGCCTCGAACCGGCCCGGCGTGCGGGCGCTCGAGCGTGCCGCAAGCGCCGGCCTCCCCGGCGCCGTCTTCCCGCTCGGCGACTTCGCCTCGCGGGCGGAACGCGACGCCGCGATGGCCGACTGGCTCGCCGAGCGCGGGGCCCGGCTCGTGGTCTGCGCGGGGTACATGCACCTCCTCACGCCCGGCTTCCTCGAGCGGTTCCCGGTGCTGAACGTCCATCCCTCGCTCCTGCCGGCGTTCCCCGGGATGCACGCCGTCGAGGACGCGCTCACGGCCGGCGTCGCGGAAACCGGGGTCACCGTGCACTTCGTGGACGAGGGGATCGACACGGGGCCGGTCGTGCTCCAGGAGCGCGTGCCGGTCGAGCCCGGCGACACGGCCGAGTCGCTCCACGCCCGGCTCCACGAGGTCGAGCACCGTCTTCTCCCGCGGGCGGCTCGCCTCTATCTGGAAGGCGGGTTACGCTCCCCCGAGAGCTGACCCCCCGCCGCATGGTCGCCCGCGCACTCATCTCCGTCTTCGACAAGACAGGTCTCGACGACTTCGCCCGGGACCTGCACGAGCTCGGCGTCGAGCTCGTCGCGAGCGGCGGCACGGCGACGTTCATCGCCGAGCTGGGCCTCCCGGTCACGCGCGTGGACGAGCTGACCGAGGTGCCGGAGATGCTCGGCGGGCGGGTCAAGACCCTCCACCCCGCGATCCACGCGGCGATCCTCGCGCGACGCGACCTCGAGACCGACATCGCGGCGCTCGAGCGGCACGGGATCGAGCCGTTCGACCTCGTGTGCGTGAACCTCTACCCGTTCCAGCAGGTCGCGGCGAGGAAGGACGTCCGCGAGGAGGACGCGGTCGAGATGATCGACATCGGCGGCCCCACCATGCTCCGCGCGGCGGCGAAGAACTTCGTCCACGTCCTGCCCGTCTGCGAGGCCGAGCGCTACGGGACGATCGTCGCCGAGCTGCGCGAGAGCGGCGACATCGGGATCCAGACCCGCCGCGCCCTCGCGGCGGAGGCGTTCTCCCACACCGCGGCGTACGAGGCGTCGATCGCGACGTGGTTTGCGGACCGGGAGTCGTTCCCCGACCGGCTGCTCCTCTCGCTCGAGAAGGTGATCGACCTCCCGTACGGCGAGAACCCGCACCAGCGCGCCGCCTACTACGCGGAGTTCGGGGCGCGCCGACACCTGCTCTCGCGCGTCGACCAGCTCGGCGGGAAGCAGCTGTCCTTCAACAACCTGAACGACCTCGATGCGGCGCGCTCGCTCGTGCGCGAGTTCACGGTCCCGGCGTGCGCGATCGTGAAGCACGCGAACCCGTGCGGCTGCGCGCTCGCCGCCGACGTCGAGGACGCCTACGCGGCCGCCCTCGCGGCCGACCCGGTCTCGGCCTACGGCGGGGTCGTCGCGCTGAACCGGAAGGTCGAGGCGCCGCTCGCCGAGCGGATCGCGGCGCAGTTCACGGAGGTGCTGATCGCGCCCGAATACTCGCCGGAGGCGATCGAGATCCTGCGCCGCAAGGAGGGAACGCGGATCCTCCAGGACCGCGAGCGCCGCGGGCCCGGCCCGGGCGAGCGCAACCTGCGGCGCGTGCTCGGTGGGTTCCTCGTCCAGGACGCTGACCTCGAGCACGAGGACCGCGACCGGATGGAGACTCCCACGTCGCGCTCGCCGAACGAGGCGACCTGGGGCGATCTCCTCTTCGCCTGGCGCGTCGCGAAGCACGTGGCCTCGAACGCAATCGTTCTCGCGAAGGGACTCCAGACGATCGGCATCGGAACGGGTCAGCCGAGCCGTGTGGACGCCGTGCGGATCGCGCTCGAGAAGTCGCGCGAGCACGGTCACGACCCGACCGGCTCCGTCCTCGCCTCCGACGCGTTCTTTCCCTTCCCCGACGGGCCGGAGCTCGCGCTCGACGCGGGCGTCATGGCGATCATCCAGCCGGGCGGGTCGAAGCGCGACGACGAGGTGGCCGCCGCCGTCGACCGGGCGCGCGCCGTGATGGTGCTCACCGGGCGTCGCCACTTCCGGCACTAGCAGCCGGCGGGCGCCCGAGCGCCGGCGACGCGCGGGAGCGACCGCGGCGGTCGTGGGCGCGGGCCGACGCCGCCGATTAGGCTTCCGCCCGTGCCGCGCGACTATCCGACGATCCTCGACCTCGTGGGCGGCACGCCGCTCGTCCGCTTCCAGCGGATCAACGCGGGGCTCGAGCCGCTGCTCCTCGCGAAGCTCGACCACCTGAACCCCGGCGGGAGCGTGAAGGACCGGATCGGCCTCGCGATGATCGAGGCGGCCGAGCGCGAGGGGACGCTCCGGCCGGGCGGGACGATCGTCGAGCCGACAAGCGGGAACACCGGCGTCGGCCTCGCGATCGCGGCCGCGCTCAGGGGCTACAGGTGCATCTTCGTCATGCCGGACAAGGTCTCTCCCGAGAAGATCGCGCTCCTGCGCGCGTACGGCTCCGAGGTGATCGTCTGCCCGACCGCGGTCGAGCCGTCGTCGCCGGAGAGCTACTACTCCGTCTCGAACCGGCTCGCGGAGGAGGTGCCGGGCGCGTTCAAGCCCGACCAGTACTCGAACCCGGCGAACCCGCAGGCCCACTACGAGTCGACGGGGCCGGAGCTCTGGGAGCAGACCGGCGGCGAGATCGACGTGCTCGTCTTGTCGGTCGGCACCGGCGGGACGATCTCCGGCACGGCGCGCTACCTGAAGGAGCGCAAGCCGGACCTCCACGTCGTCGGCGCCGACCCGGAGGGCTCGATCTACTCGTCCGAGACGGTGCACACGTACCTCGTGGAGGGGATCGGAGAGGACTTCTGGCCGACGACGTTCGACCCGTCACTCGTGGACGAGTACGTGACCGTCACCGACCGCGACTCGTTCATCACCGCTCGGCGCGTCTCGCGCGAGGAGGGGATCCTCGTCGGCGGCTCGGCCGGCACGGCGATCTGGGCGATGCTTCAGGTCGCTCGGCGGTTCGGGCCGGAGACGACGATCGTGACGCTCATCCCGGACTCCGGCCGCGGCTACCTCTCGAAGCTCTACGACGACAACTGGCTCGCGCAGCACGGGATCCGGGAGACGCGCGAGCAGGCGCCGACGATCGAGGAGCTGCTCCGGTTCAAGCGCGAGGAGGAGGCGGAGGTGCCGGAGCTCGTCCTCATCGGATCCGGCGAGAAGGTCTCGCACGCGATCCAGCTCATGCAGCGGTACGGGATCTCGCAGATCCCGGTCGTCCGGCACGAGCCGGCCGGCTCGCTCGCGGACGTCGTCGGCTCGGTGCGCGAGCGAGGGCTGCTCGAGCGTCTCTTCGGCAGCCCGGACACGCTGAACGAGGAGGTCGCGGCGACCATGGATCCGCCGCTTCCCGCGGTCGAGCTGCACGAGACGGTCGACGCCGTCTACTCGGACTTCTCCGGCGGCTCCGCCGTCGTGGTCGCGCAGGACGGCAAGCCCGTCGGCGTCCTCACGCGCTCCGACGTGATCGAGTACCTCGCGCACCAGCAGAGCCGCCCGAACGGCGCTTGAGCGCGGGCTCGGCGCGCGGCTAGCCCGCGCCGGCGAGCTCCCGGCGGCCGAACGTCACGAGCTCCGATCGCGAGGAGGCGGGGCAGCCGCATCGGCGGCAACAGATCGGAGCCCGGCGCGACGGGCGGCGGTTGGTACGCTCAGCCCGCGATGGACTTCGAGACCCGCGCGATCCACGACGGCCAGGAGCCGGATCCCGCGACGGGCGCCGTCAGCGTCCCCATCTACCAGACCTCCACGTACATCCAGGAGGGCGTCGGCGAGCACAAGGGCTACGTTTACTCGCGCAGCCGGAACCCGACGCGCGTCGCGCTCGAGGAGTGCCTCGCCTCCCTCGAGGGCGCCGAGCACGGGCTCGCGTTCTCGTCCGGGATGGGCGCGACGACGACGATCATGCAGCTCGTCTCGCCGGGCCAGCGCGTCGTCTGCGTGAACGACGTCTACGGCGGCACGTACCGGCTCTTCGACAAGGTGCTGAAGGGCCACGGCTACGGGTTCGAGTACGTCTCCGTCGACGACCTGAACGAGCGACCGGCCGACGTCGTCCCGGACGGCACCCGGCTCGTCTGGCTCGAGACGCCCACGAACCCGCTCATGAACGTCGTCGACGTGCGCGCGGTGGCGGAGGCCGCGCACGCGGCGGGCGCGATCGTCGTCTGCGACGCGACGTTCACGACCCCGTACCTCCAGCGGCCGCTCGAGCAGGGCGCGGACATCGTCCTCCACTCGACGACGAAGTACCTCGGCGGGCACTCCGACGTGATCGGCGGCTTCGCGGCCACGAGCGACCCCGAGCTCGGCGAGCGGCTCCGCTTCCTCCAGAACTCGCTCGGCGCCGTCCCCGGCCCGTTCGACGCGTGGCTCGTCCTTCGCGGCGTGAAGACGCTCGCCGTGCGCATGCGTCAGCACTGCGAGAACGCGCGGCGCGTCGCGGCCTTCCTCGCCGAGCACCCCGCCGTCGAGCTCGTGCGCTACCCCGGCCTCGAGAGCCATCCGCAGCACGCGATCGCCCGCGCGCAGATGGACGACTTCGGCGGGATGATCTCGTTCGACCTCGCCGGCTCCCGCGACGACGCGTTCGCGGTGCTCCGCTCGACGAAGGTCTGGCGGCTCGGCGAGAGCCTCGGCGGCGTCGAGAGCCTCATCGAGCACCCGGGCCTCATGACCCACGCCTCGACCGCCGACTCGCCCTTCCCGGTGCCGGAGAACCTCGTCCGCCTCTCGGTCGGGATCGAGTCCGCCGACGATCTGATCGCCGATCTCGAGCAGGCGCTCGCGCAGGTTCCGGCGGCTGTGCGCGCGTCGTCCGGTTAGGCGACCGGCTCGGGCTCCGGCTCCGGCTCGCCCGCGAGCACCCGCTCGAAGGCGGCGACGTACTCGGCGACCATCCGCTCGGGGGAGAAGCGCTCCTCGACGGACGCGCGGCAGTCCTCGGCCTCGATCCGGTCGGCGTCCTCGAGCGCGTGGGCCATGTCGCGCCAGTCGTCGACGATCACGCCCGTCCGGCCCTCCTCGACGACCTCCGGGACGGCGCCGCGCCTGGTCGCGATCACCGGCGTCCCGCACGCCATCGACTCGATCATGACGAGCCCGAACGGCTCCTCCCAGTCGATCGGGAAGAGCGTCGCACGCGCGTCCTGCAGAAGGTCGACCTTCGTCGCGTGGCTCGTCTCGCCGAGATACACGGCGTCCGGCCCGAGCAGCGGGCGCACGAACTCGTCGAAGTACGCCTGCTCGGCCGGCTCGCGCTTCTTCCCGGCGAGCTTGATCGGCACGCCGGCCTCGCGCGCGACCTCGATCGCGCGGTGCGCGCCCTTGTCCGGCGAGAGGCGCCCGAGGTAGAGGAGGTAGTCGCCGCGCGGCGCGTGGAACGGGTACGCGGAGAGGTCGAGCGCGTTCGGCACGTTCGCGACCCAGTGCAGCTCCGGCGCCGGCTCGCGCTGCTTCATCGAGATCGACACGAGCCCGACGCGCGGCGCGAGCGTGGCGATCGCCTTGTAGTTGTCGTAGCTCGGGTGGTCGAGCGGGCCGTGCACCGTGTGGACGACGGGCGTCTCGACGAGCCCGCCGATCACCGCCGCGAGCTGCGACGAGTGATCGTTGATGACGTCGAACTCGTCGGCGCGCAGGTAGCACGGGGCCGCGTGGCGGAGCTCGAACGACGACTGGCCGATCGGCACGTGCGGCGGCTCGGGGAAGACGGCCTCGAGCTTCGCCTTCGTGCGCGAGTCGCCGGAGGCGAAGAGCGTGACGTCGTGCCCCGCGTCGACGAGCCCGTCGGCGAGGAGCGAGACGACCCACTCGATCCCTCCGTAGCCCGTAGGCGGGACCGGGAACCAGACCGGGCTCAGGATGGCGATCTTCACCGCAGCGCTCTCCCTAGGGGCCGACGTGCGCGACGGCTTCCTCTACCCGCACGCGTCCGTCGTCAAGCGCCACGTTCCACGGACGGTCGAACGCGCGCACGCCCGAGAGCCGGAGCGCACCGGCCCACGACGGCAGCCGCTCCGGCGCGACCGTCTCGAGCGCGTGCATCGCCCGGTTCGGCGCGAGCCCGAGCAGGATCTGGAGCAGGAGCACCGGCGTCGCGGCCGCCCAGGCCTGCGGGCGTGCCGCGGTCGGGTAGGCGATCGGGAACGGCGTGTCCAGCCGGAAGAACCCCGCGAAGACCTCCGGCAGCTGGTGCTCGAAGTGCGCGGCGGCCTCGACGAGCCTGCGCACGATCCGGAGCGCCTCCTCCCAGCGTCCGGCCCGCGCGAGCCCCCAGGCGATGAGCGAGTTGTCGTGCGGCCAAACGGTCCCGTTGTGGTACTCGAGTGGGCTGTAGCCGGCGTCCGCCGCGGACATCGTGCGCACGCCCCAGCCCGACCACAGGTCGTCGCCCATCAGCCGGTCGGCGACGGCGTCGAGCCGATGCTCCGGGACGATCCCGCTCCAGAGCAGGTGGCCGATGTTCGACGTCAGGGAGTCGACCCGGCGCCCCTCCCCGTCGAGCGCGAGCGCGTAGTAGCCGCCGCGCGCGTCGCACCAGAAGGCCTCGTCGAAGCGCGCCGCCAGCTCGGCCGCCTCGCGCGCGAGCCGCTCGGCGAGCTCCCGGTCGCGCCAGACCTCGCGGGCGAGCTCGGCGGTGCGGAGCTTCGCGTCGTAGACGTAGCCCTGCACCTCGCACGGCGCGATCGGCGGCTCGGCCGCGCGCCCGTCGGCGAAGAGCTGCGAGTTGTGCGAGTCCTTCCAGGACTGGTTCACGAGCCCGCGCGCCGAGCGCCGCCGGTACTCGACGAAGCCGTCGCCGTCGAGGTCGCCGTGCTCGTCGATCCACGCAAGCGCCCGCATTGCCGGCTCGCGAAGCGAGCGGACGAACGGCGCGTCGTCCGTCCAGCGCCACACCTCCGACAGAAGCACGAGGAAGAGCGGCGTCGCGTCGACGGTGCCGTAGTAGCAGGGAAACCACGCGTCCGCGCCCTTCCCGTTCCGCACCTCGTGGACGATCTTCCCCGGCTCGGCGTCGATGTCCGGGTCGTCCTCCGTCGCCTGCAGCCCTGCGAGCGCCGTGAGCGCGTTCCGCGCGAGCTCGGGGCCGAAGAGGAGCGTCTGCATGCACGTGATGAGCGTGTCGCGCCCGAAGACCGCCATGAACCACGGCATCCCCGCCGCGAAGAGGTGGGCGTCGGCGCGCCCGTCCGTCATCCGAAGCGACGCGAGGTCCGCGACCGAGCGGTCGAAGGCGAGGGCGAGCGGGTCCCACGTCGCGCGGAGCTGGGGCACCTGCATCCGCCAGGCGGCGAGCGAGGAGCGGACGCGCGAGAGCTCGCCGCCGAAGCGCCGCTCGACCGCGTCGGGCGATGTCCGCCGGCCGTCGGGCGCGGCGACGACGTCGACGCGGAGCGCCCAGCTTGCGCCCGGCTCGAGCGCGATGGCGTACCGGACGGAGCCGCCGTCCACCTCGCCGGGCTCCGAGAACACGATCTGCGTGAGCGCCTCCGAGCCGTCCCGGTCGGCGAGCACGAGGACGCCGTCCTCCATGCTGGCGGGGACGGGCTCCGGCAGCGGCGCGGCGTGCTCGGGATCGCCGAGCGTGAAGTCGTGGTGCTTCACCGCGAAGATGTCCGCGAAGTCCGTCGCGACCTCGAGCGCCAGCTCGAGCTCGACCGGCCGGCGCGCGTGGTTTCGGACGACGACGTGCTCCTGCAGCCCGTCCCCGATGAACCGCTCGCGCGCGATCGTGACCGCGTCCGGGTCGAGCCCGCCGGCGACCGGGTTGCGCAGGTAGAAGGCGGCCGAGAAGTAGTCCACCTTCGCGGACGAGAGGAGCCGCGGTCGCGCCCCGTTCACCGTCAGCACGAAGCGCGAGAGGAAGCGCGTGTCGCTCGTGAAGAACCCGCACGTCGCCCCGTCCAGGTTCCCCGCCTCGTCGGAGATGCAGAACGTCGAGCCTTCGAGGATCGTGAAGGCCATCGCCGGCCCCTACCCGCGATCGCGGACGATCGCGTCCTGGCTCGCCTGCTGGAGCGGCTTGATCACGAGCTCGTCCACGACCATGTAGTCGGGGCGCGTGACCGCGAAGAGGATGCAGCTCGCGACGTCGTCCGGCGTGAGGTAGCGGACGCCCTCGTAGACCGCCGCCTTCACGTCGGCGTCGCCGGCGAAGCGGACGTCCGAGAACTCCGTCTCGCCGACCATCCCGGGGTCGACGGTCGTGACGCGGATCCGGCCGACGAGCTCCTTCCGCAGCACCGCTGTGAGCGCGCGCACCGCGAACTTCGACCCGACGTACATCCCGCCCCCTGCGTACGCCTCGCGCCCCGCCCACGAGCCGAGGTTCACGACGTGGCCGCGCCCGTCGTCCATGTGCCGAAGGCAGAGCCGCGTCATGCGGACGAGCCCGAGCACGTTCGTCTCCCACATGACCTCGTCGTCCTCGTCCGAGCCCTCGGCGATCGCCGTGCGGCCGAGCGCGAGGCCCGCGTTGTTCACGAGGATGTCGATCCGGCCCCCGAACGCCTCGGTCACCGCGTCGACGAAGGCGCGGGCGCTCTCGCCGTCCGTCACGTCGAGCGCGTGCGCGAGATGGCCCTCGCCCGGGAGCTCGCCGGCGAGGCCCTCGACCCGCTCGACCCGGCGCGCGCCGAGCGCCACGCGGGCGCCCTCGCGGGCGAGCGCCTGGGCCGTCGCGCGGCCGATCCCGGCCGAGGCGCCCGTCACGACCGCCGTGCGTCCGTCGAGCGCGCCCACTACGGCTGCTTCCCGATCACCGCGTCCACGAGATCGTCGAGCGAGCCGCCGTGCCTGCCGTGCGCGAGGCCGGCGAGGTAGCAGACGAGCGGCGCGTTGATCCGCTCGCCGCTCTCGTGGGCCGCGACGCGCGCGAGCTCGAGGAGCTCGTCGATCTGCCCCTGGTCGAGCGTGAGCTCGCCCGCCGGAGCCCCCGCCTCCTCCGCGAGCCGGCCGCTCGCCGCTTCCAGCCACTCGTGCACGGAGGGAACCTATCGCGGCGGCGCGATGTGGGCACCGCACCCACTGTGCGCGCGGCGGCGCCTGCTTAGACTCCCGCGGGGTGCTGATCGGGGTTCCGAAAGAGACCGAGCGGGGGGAGCGGCGCGTCGCGCTCGTCCCGGACATCGTGGGGCGGCTCGCCGGCGACAGCGTCGAGACGCTCGTCGAGACGGGCGCGGGCGAGGCGGCCGGGTTTCCGGACATCGCGTACGAGGAGGCCGGCGCGCGCGCCGTCCCGGCAGGGGAGCTCTACGCGCAGGCCGAGCTCGTCGCCCGGGTACGGCGGCCGTCCGCGGAGGAAATCGCCGCCCTCCGCGAGGGCCAGGCGCTCGTCGCGCTCCTCCAGCCGCTCTCCGACCCTTCCATCGCGGACGCGCTCGCCGCGCGCAAGGTCACCGCGTTCTCGATGGACACGATCCCGCGGATCACGCGCGCGCAGTCGATGGATGCGCTGTCGTCCCAGGCGACGGTCGCCGGGTACAAGGCGGCGCTCCTCGCCGCGACCACGATCGGCAAGTTCTTCCCCATGCTCACGACCGCCGCGGGGACGATCGCGCCCGCGCGCGTCCTCGTCCTCGGCGCGGGCGTCGCGGGGCTCCAGGCGATCGCGACCGCGCGCCGGCTCGGCGCCGTCGTGTCGGGCTACGACGTGCGGCCCGCGGTCAAGGAGCAGGTCGAGAGTCTCGGTGCGTCATTCCTCGAGCTCGACGTGGAGGGCGCGGAGGGCGTCGGCGGCTATGCGGTCGCGCTCGCCGAGGACGAGCAGGAGCGCCAGCGGCAGCTCATGGCCCTCCACGTCGGCGCGTCCGACGCGGTCATCTCGACCGCGCTCGTCCCCGGCAGGCCCGCGCCGCTTCTCGTCACCGAGGAGGCGGTGGCCGGAATGCGCCCCGGCTCGGTCGTCGTCGACCTCGCCGCGGAGGCCGGCGGGAACTGCGCGCTCACCGAGCCCGGCGAGACGGTCGTCCGCCACGGCGTCACGATCGTGGGCGAGACGAACCTGCCGAGCACGATGCCGCTCCACGCGAGCCAGATGTACGCGCGCAACGTGGCGAGCTTCCTCGGGCTGCTCGTGCACGACGGCGCGCTCCACCTCGACTTCGAGGACGAGATCGTCCGCGACACGTGCGTCGCCCACGAAGGCCGTGTGCTCCTGGAGGCCGGAACGGCGTGACTCCGGAGCTCATTGCGTCGCTCACGATCTTCGCGCTCGCCGTGTTCCTCGGGTTCGAGCTCATCTCACGCGTGCCGACGCTGCTGCACACGCCGCTCATGTCGGGGACGAACGCGATCCACGGGATCGTCCTCGTCGGCGCGATGCTGATCGCGGGCTCGGCCGACTCGACCCTCGAGCAGGTGCTCGCGTTCGTCGCCGTCGTCTTCGCCACGGTGAACGTCGTCGGCGGCTTTCTCGTCACCGATCGGATGCTCCACATGTTCAAGGGCAAGCGGCCGGAGGGGCCCCCGGAGGACGAGGTCCCGTGACCACGCCGCTCGCCGTCTCGCTCGAGACGGTCAACCTCCTGTACGCGGTCTCCGCGGTGCTGCTCGTCTTCGGGATCAAGCAGCTCTCGTCGCCGCGCACGGCCCGCCAGGGAAACTTCGTGGCCGCGGCCGGGATGGCGATCGCGGTCGGGATCACGCTCTTTCATCCCGACGTCGAGAAGTACGGCCTCATGGCGGTCGGGATCGCCGTCGGAACGGTGATCGGGGTCGTCTCGGCGCGCGCGGTCAAGATGACCGCGATCCCGCAGATGGTGGCGCTCTTCAACGGCGTCGGCGGCGGGGCGGTCGCCCTCATCGCGGCCGCGGAGTACCACCGGCTCGCGCCGGACCTCGGCGCGCTGCCCGTGGACGTGATCGCCGGGATCCTCTTCGGCGCGCTCGTCGGCTCGATCTCCTTCGCCGGGAGCCTAGTCGCCTTCGGGAAGCTCCAGGAGTTGCTCCCCGGCCGGCCGCTCACGTTCCCCGGGCAGATCGTCGTGAACGGGCTGCTGCTCGTCCTCGCGATCGCGTGCGGCGTCGGCGCCGGGGTCACGGAGAACGGGATCTGGATCGTGCTCCTGATCGTGCTCGCGCTCGTGCTCGGCGCGGCGGCCGTGCTCCCGATCGGCGGCGCGGACATGCCGGTCGTGATCTCGCTCCTCAACGCCTTCACCGGGCTCGCGGCCGCCTCGAGCGGCTTCGTGCTCGGCAACAACGCGCTCATCATCGGCGGGACGCTCGTCGGCGCCTCGGGAACGCTCCTCACGATCCTCATGGGCCGCGCGATGAACCGCTCGCTCGCGAACGTCCTCTTCGGCGCCTTCGGCGCGGCGCCCGCGGCCGGGCCGGCGGCGGCGCCCGGTGCGAGCGGGGACGGCGCGATGGTGCGCCAGACGACCGCCGAGGACACGGCCGTCATGCTCGCGTACGCGAGCCAGGTGATGGTCGTCCCCGGCTACGGGCTCGCGGTCGCCCAGGCGCAGCACGTGACGCGCGAGCTCGCCGACCTGCTCGAGGCGCGCGGCGTCCGCGTGCGCTACGCGATCCACCCGGTCGCGGGCCGGATGCCCGGGCACATGAACGTCCTGCTCGCCGAGGCGAACGTGCCGTACCCGGCGCTCCTCGACATGGACGACGCGAACCCGGAGCTCAACCGCACGGACGTCGCGCTCGTCGTCGGCGCGAACGACGTGACGAACCCGGCCGCGCGCTCGAACCCGGAGAGCCCGCTCTACGGGATGCCGATCCTCGACGTCGACCACGCGAAGAACGTCGTCGTGCTCAAGCGCTCGATGAACCCGGGCTTCGCGGGGATCGACAACGAGCTCTACACGAACCCGAAGACCGCGATGCTCTTCGGCGACGCGAAGGACTCGCTCGAGCGCCTCGTGGCCGCCGTCAAGGCCGTGTGACGGGCCGGGGTGGCGGAACGCCGCCCCGGCCCGTCAGCCCGTCAAACCGTTCTGGTGCGCCCGCGCCCCACGACGAGCCGGTAGATCAGCAACAGGACGATCGCGCCGATGATCGCGGCGATCCACGTGCTGATGTCGAAGAACTCGTCGAGCGGGTCACCGAGACCGAGCACCCCGGCGATGAGTCCGCCGAGCAGCGCGCCGACGATCCCGATGATCGTGGTCACGATGATCCCGCCGGGGTCGTCCCCGGGAAGGATCGCCTTCGCGATGACGCCGGCGAGCAAGCCGAGCAGGATCCAGCCGATGATTCCCATGCGTTTCTCTCCTTTTTTCGTCGCGTGCCGCCACGTCGTATGCCCAGTCGGCAACCAACGTAACGTCGCCCGGGACGATGCTCACACCTTCGTGACCGCCTCGGCCGTGTGATCCGGAGCATCCAGCCGCGCGAGCGGCACGACCTCGTCGGCCTGCTCGACGACGAGCGGATCGTGCGTCGCGCAGACGACGGCGGCGCCCGACTCGCGCGCGAGGCGGGCGAGGAGGGCGGCGACGGCGAGCCCGTTCGCCTCGTCGAGGCGCGCGGTCGGCTCGTCTGCGAGGAGGAGGGCGGGCCGGGCGGCGACGGCGCGGGCGACGGCGACCCGCTCCCGCTCGCCCGCGGAGAGCACGGCAACCCGGCCCTCGGCCCGTCCGGTCACGCCGACGGCGGCGAGCGCCTCCGCGGCGCGCGCGGCGGCATCGGCGGCCGGGACGCCGCGCAGCGCGAGGCCGAGCTCGACGTTCTCCCGGGCCGTGAGCGTCGGGACGAGGCCCGGCTCCTGGCCGACGAGCGAGACCCGCTCGCGGCGGAACGCCGCCCGGCCCGCGCGGTCGAGCCCGGCGAGGCTCGTGCCGGCGACGACCACGTCGCCCTCCGTCGGGAGCTCGAGCCCGGCGAGCAGGTGGAGGAGCGTCGTCTTCCCGGTTCCGG
Organism: Thermoleophilia bacterium; assembly: GCA_025930955.1. Classification (GTDB taxonomy): domain Bacteria; phylum Actinomycetota; class Thermoleophilia; order Gaiellales; family Gaiellaceae; genus JAICNY01. Next base: position 6,881 of record JAICNY010000032.1, on the reverse strand, counting down.
ATGGGCCGGTGAGCGCGTAGAGCCGCCCGGCGGCGAACGTCGCGTCCACCCGCGCGAACACCGGCCGGGCGACGTGGCCCTCGCCGTAGCGCTTCGCCACGCCGCGCAGCTCGGCGACCGGAGCGCCCGAACGGGCGGGCGCCGGGGCGAGCTCGGCGGCGCGCTCGGGCGCCTCGAGCGGGAGGACGTCCCCGACCGGCTCGACGACGATCGAGCCCTCCTCGAGGCGCGCGGCCGCGTGCGAGCCGATCCCGGCCCGCCGGAGGAGCTCCTCCGAGAGCCGCAGCCAGCCGCCCTTGCCGACGACGATCGACTCGTCCGCGGCGTCGCGGGCGGCCTCCTCGCTCACCCGGCCGTCGCGGACGCGGACGATGCGGTCGGCGATCGCCGCCGAGCGCGGGTCGTGGCTCACGATCACCGTCGTCGTGCCGGACTCGCGCACGAGCTCGCCGATCAGCTCGTAGACGACCGCGGCGCTCTCCGCGTCGAGCTCGCCGGTCGGCTCGTCGGCGAGGAAGAGCGCCGGGCGGTGCGCGAGCGCCGCGCAGACGGCGACGCGCTGCTGCTCGCCCCCGGAGAGCTCGTGCGGGTGCGCGTCGCGCCGGTCGGCGAGGCCGACGCGCTCGAGCAGCTCGTCCGCGCGCCGGTGCCGTTCGCGCGCGGGAGCGCCGGCGAGCCCGAGCTGGAGCCCGACGAGGTCGCGGGCGCTGAGCTCCTCGGCGAGCGCGCGGCGGTAGTGCTGCTCCGCGTAGCCGAGCTCCTCCGCCCGGTAGCGCGCGAGCGCCCGCCCGCGCAGCCGCCCGACGTCCAGCCCGCGCAGGCGCACGGTGCCCGCGGACGGCCGGTCGAGGCCGGCGAGGATCCGGAGGAGCGTCGACTTTCCCGACCCGCTCGGGCCGAGGACGACGCAGACCTCGCTCTCGCGCACGGCGAGCGTGAGGCCCTGAAGGGCCGGGACGCCCGCGCCGTCCTCCGTGTAGACGCGGAAGAGGTCGCGGATCTCGAGGAGCGGCGCGCTCATGCGGCCGCCTCCGACACCCGGGAGGGGGTGCGCGCGCGGAAGGCGCGCGCGGTGGCGAGCCCGACGACGAGCCCCGCCGCGGCCGCGTAGGCCACCACAGCGAGCAGGACGACGGGGAGGTCGACGGCCACGAGGAGCGGCGGCTCGGGCCGCGCAGCGTTCGCGGTCAGGCGCACGAGGTCGACGACGAGCAGACTGAGCACGGCGCCGGTGAGCGCGCCGCCGAGGACGCCGACCGCGGCCACGATCCCGGCGCGCAGGCGCACCTGGCGGCGCAGGTCGGCGGGCGCCGCGCCCTGCGCCTCGAGGTCGAAGAGCTCACCCCGCTCGTCCCTGAGATCGGCGACGACGCCGAGGACGAGCCCGACGAGCGCGAGGCCGAGCGCGACGAGCGCCGCCGCGCCGAGGGTGACGAGCGCCGCGCGCGCGAGCGGGTCGGCGCGCAGCGCACGCTCGACCTCGGCGCGCTCGGTCACGGCGAGCGCGTCGAACGGCGGCGCGGCGAGCGCGAGGCCGAGCGCGTCCGGGTCGGGCGAGGAGAGCCAGAGCTCGTTCGGCTCCGCCGCGCCGGGCGTCACGGCGTTCATCGCCGTCGTGACCAGGTCGCGGTCGGCGACGAGCCCCTCCCCCTCGATCCCGGGGAAGCGCTCGACCGTCCCGACGACGCGGACGCGCAGGTCGATCCTGGCGGCCTCGAGCGCGAGCGAGCCGCCCGGCCCCGCGGCCGCGGCGAGGCCCGGCGTCGCGAGCACCGGGATCGGGCCCTCGTCGCTCGCCTGCCGCGGCCGGAAGCGCGAGACGACCTGGTTCGTGAGCGCGTAGTGGAACTCCGTCGGCCCGGTCTGGACGACCGCCGAGACTGTCGTGTTCGTCGGCACCCAGCCCTCGAAGGGCCGCGTCTCGACCGAGCCGTCGGCCGCCGCGAAGCCGATCCCCTCCGTCGTGAGGACGCCGCGCACCGCCCGGCCCGCCGACGCGCCCGGCTCCTCGATCCGGATCGGGGGCGAGAAGGTCAGCGCGACGAGCCGGCCGCCCCGCGCCTCCTGCGGCACGGCCGCGCGGAGAACGGCCGGACGGCCCTCGACGAGCCGGCCGAGCTCGACGCTCGCAAAGCCGCCGGCCGGTGTCTGGAGGCTCGCCGAAAGAAGCACGGGCGCTCCCGTCACGGCGGCGTCGAGCCGCAGCTCGCGCGCGTCCGCAGGCACCTCGATCCCGGCGAGCGCTGCGGGCCGCTCAGGCTCGACTGCGCGCGCGAGCTCGGCCCGCGAGGCGTCCGCGAAGTCGTCGCGCCACCCGTCCACCTCCGCCACGTGCGGGGCGGGAAGCCCGAGGACGGTCACGCCGCCCTCGAGGCCGAGCCGCGGCACCGAGCCCTGCACCCGCAGCACCGGCGTCGCCGTGCCGCCCGCGGTCGCCCGCTCGTACTCGGGAAGCGGCGCCGCCTCGAGCGGCGCGACGAGCTGCCGCAGGTCCTCGCGCACGACCGCGTCGGCGGGCACGGCGAACGCCGCCTGGTCGGACTGGCCGCGGGCGAGCGTCGAGCGATATGTCTCCGCGAAGAGCGCGAGCCCGAGGCTGACGACGAGGAACCCGATCGCGATCGCAGCGGGGCCCGGCCGGCGGGAGAGCGAGAGGGCGGCGAGGCGGAGCGGGACCGAGCCTCCGCGGGCCGCCCGCTCGAGCGCGCGGAGCGCGGGCCCGAGGAGGCGCGCGAACGCGACCGCGGCCACGAACGCGACGAGGCCCGGAAGGAGCAGGAGGAGCGCACCCGTTCCGCCCTCCCGCGCGAGCGCGTCGGCGTCCGCCGAGCCGCGGAGAAGGACGACCGCGACGACGGCGAGCGCGCCGAGCGCCGCGACGTCGAGCGGCGTCACCGTGAGGCCCGCGAGCCGGAGGGGCCGCGTCCGCACGGCGAGGAAGAGGACGAACGCTGAGCCGAGGGCGAGCCCCGCGGCGGCCGCGAGCCCGCCCCCCGAGAGCACCGACTGGCGCAGGATCTCGCCGGCCGGGACCTCCGCCTCGCGCGCGATCGCGACCGCGATGCCGACCCCGACCGCCCAGCCCACGGCCGTGCCCGCGAGCGCGACGGCGCCGACCTCCGCCGCCGTGCCGAGCTCGAGCTGCGAGCGGCGCGCGCCGAACCACGTGAGCCGCCGCCTCGAGGCCTCGACGTCCCGCCGGAGCGCCGCGGCGGCGAGGAGCGCGAAGGCGACGAGGAGCGCCGCCGCCTGGCCCCCGATCACGAGCAGCCGCTGGCCGGCGGCCTGCGCGGTCTCGCCGGCGTCCGCGATCGCCTCGACGGGCGCCTCGATCTCGAAGTCGCCGTGAACCTCGGTGAGCCCTACCCTCGCCTGCACGACGCGCTCCTCGAGCGCGCGCGTCTCCCAGGCCCGGACGCTCCCCGCCTCGAGCGGGAGCACCCAGCCCGACGTCCGGTAGCGCGACGCGAGCGACGGGGCGGCGGCGAGCGTCTCGACGCCCTCGGCGAGGAGGAGCGGCGGCGTCGCCGGCTGGTGGTACGCGCCCGGCTCGACGAAGCGGCCGAAGAGCGTCTCCGAGGCGAGCGTCCCGCGGCCGACCTCGACGAGCCGCACGTCGCCCGGCTCGGGCGCGGGCCCCCCGCCGCGGATGCGGACGACCTCGCAGCGCTCCGGACGGCACGGCTGCGGCAGGCGGCCCGACTCGAGCCGCACCCAGGGCGCGAGCCCCTCGACCGCGCCGAGATCCACGAGCCGTCCGCCGATCGAGCCCGTGCGGAAGAGGAGCGTCGCGACCGGCTCGCCCTCCGCGACGGACGCGAGCGCCGACCGGGCGGCCCGGTCGAGCTGGGCGCGTGCGGGGTCGCGCTCGCCCGGCACGCCGAAGGCGGCCACGCGGACGGCGCGCTCCGGCTCCGGGATCGCCTCGGTCGCCCGCCCGACGCTCCGGTCCTCGGCGACGAGCCCGCCCGCGAGCACCGCGGCGAGCGTCGCGGCCGCCGCGGCGAGCCCGAGCCCGACGAGCGCGACGCGCCCCAGCCTCCGCCCGAGGCGCGCACGGGCGAGCCGCAGGGGAAAGAGGAGACGCCGGACCGCGCTCACAGGCGAAACGCTGCCAGCGAGCCAGCGTAAAGACAAGTGAAATCGCTTCCGGTAAGCTTAAGCGCTCCTGATGCTCGACGTCCGCCGGATGCGCGTGCTGCTCGAGGTCGCGAACCGCGGCTCGATCAGCGCGGCGGCGCAGGCGCTCTCCTTCACCCCCTCCGCCGTCTCGCAGCAGCTCGCGACGCTCGAGCGCGAGACCGGCGTCGCGCTCGTCGAGCGAGGGCCGCGGAGCGTCCGCCTGACGGAGGCCGGCCGCGCGCTGGCCGGCCACGCGGAGGACGTGCTCGCGAGGCTTCAGGCGGCCGAGACCGACCTCCAGGCGCTCGCCGGCCTCCGCCGCGGGAACGTCCGCGTCGCGTCGTTCCCGACCGCGTACGCCACGATCATGCCGGGCGCCATCGCGAGCTTCCGCGCGCGCCATCCCGGCGTCGAGCTCCACCTGACGGAGGCCGACCCCCGCGCCGGCCTCGCGCGCGTGAAGGCGGGCGAGCTCGACGTCGCCCTCGTCTACGAGTACGACTTCGTCCCGCTCCCGCCGCAGGAGGGCGTCGAGCTCGTCCACCTGCTCGACGATCCCGTCCACGTCCTCCTGCCGCGCGCCCATCCCGCGGCGCGGCGGCGCGCCGTCCGGCTCGCCGACCTCGCGGACGAGCCGTGGATCACGTCGACCGGGCGCTCGTCCTGCCACGCGTTCGTCCGCCGGGCCTGCAACGCGTCCGGGTTCGACCCGGAGGTGACGATGGAGTCGGACGACCACGGCGTCTGGCAGGGGCTCGTCGCGGCCGGCGTCGGCGTCGCCCTCGTCTCGGAGCTCTCGCTTCCCGTGCTCGACCCCGCCGTCGTCCTGAAACCGGTCGCCGGCCGGCCGCTCAAGCGCGGGATCTTCGCCGCGCACCGCGTCGGCGCCACGCGCTCGCCCGGCGTCGCCGCGCTCCTAGCCGTCCTCGCGGGCGAGGTGGAGGCCCGCCGGACGGGCCTCGCGAAGACCGCCTAGAGGCCCCCGGCTCGTCGAGCCGGGCTACGCACCGGGCCCGCCCCGCACCGTTGACAATCGTCACGACTCCGCATAGGGTCGGCGGTGCGTCGAGGCACCCCATCCCCGCGGCACGCCCGGGACGCCACCAAGGTCGACGTACGACGATCGCGAGCTGCCGCGTCGGCCCGACGGTGCCCCTCACCCCACCCCGCAAGGAGGACGGATGACGCGCGAAACGACACGAGCGTTCCTGGTCGGAGCGGTGGCCGCGGCCGCGCTCCTGGCCTTCTCCGGCACCGCACTCGCCCAGCAGGTGGCCGGCGTCTCCGCCGAGCAGTTCCAGGGCTACGCGACCATCTCGTGGAGCCCGGTCGAGGGCGCCACGGACTACCAGATCGAGCGCACGCCGCTCGACGAGAACGGCGAGCCGGCCGGCGCGCCGACGATCGTCGGCCTCTGGCAGCCGATCCGCACGATCACGCCCGACGAGCCGCGGTTCGCGGACGCCGGCTTCGACCTCGGCGGGACGTACGAGTGGCGCGTCCGCGCGCGGCTCGGCGCGAGCAACCCGCAGGACTGGTCGGAGCCCGTCTCCGGCACGACGCTCCCGCGCTTCGGCTCGGGCGCACCGTGGTTCGGGATCGCGCCCGGCGCCGACCTGCGCACCGGCTGGGAGCAGAGCCCGGTCGCCGCGTACACGACCCACGAGGACGAGCTCGCGTACACCGCCGCGGTGGACGCGCTGAGCGACCGCGTGCGCGTCGTCCAGATCGGCCAGACGAACCCGGTCGCCTCGGACCCGGACGGCCGCGAGATCAACATGTTCGTGATCGGGGGCCGCCCCGACCCGGCGAGCCCCGGGGAGGTGACGACCTTCCCGACGACGGCGGAGATCTCCGCCAACCCGACGCAGCTCTACTACTGCAACGTCCACGGCAACGAGCCGCAGGGACGCGAGTCGTGCCTCATCTTCGCGCGCATGCTCGCGTTCACGACGGACGAGCACATCCTCGACATCCTCGCCGAGACGACGGTGCTCATCATCCCGAGCTCGAACCCGAACGGGCGCGCGGCGAACACGCGCGGCAACGAGACGGGGCAGGACTTGAACCGCGACCATCTGAACATCGAGCAACCCGAGACGAAGGCGCTCGCCCGGGTCGTCCGCGACTACACGCCCGAGGTCGGGATCGACCTCCACCAGGGCGACAGCGAGGACCTGCCGATCCTGTCTCAGCGACACCTGAACGTCCGCGAGGCGCTCTTCGGCGAGGCGAAGAACGGCCTCGTCGAGGGCTGGATGTACGACGGCGGCGCCGAGACCGGCTGGTGGCTCGGGCCGTACAACAACGGCGGCGACAGCCACGAGGGCATCCTCCGCAACACGCTCGGCCTGAAGAACGCGGTCAGCATGCTCGCGGAGAACCGCGCCTCGGCCGGGAGCACCCGCCCGAACGCATCGACGGCGGCGAACCGCTACCGCCAGTCGTACGGCAGCCTCTGGCAGGAGTTCCACGTACTCGAGTACTACTGGGAGCGCCGGGACGAGGTGCACGCGGCGGTCGAGGACCAGATCGCCCGGAACATCGCGAACGAGGGGCCGGTCGTGCTCCGGGGGTCGTACCCGTGGCCGCTCTTCCCGCTCTTCCCGCCGCACGGACTCCCGAACACGGACGCCCCGATCGCGTCTCGGATCATCGATCCGGCGCCGTGCGGCTACTTCGTCACGGACGAGGAGTACGAGGCCGACCGCTTCGGCGGCAGCCTGGAGCTCAGGCTCGGGATCCACGGGATCGCGGTG
>JAICNY010000178.1 GCA_025930955.1 Thermoleophilia bacterium | reverse complement strand
CGCCTTCCAGTCCCGGAATGCGGCGACGAGGGCGTTCCGGGCGGCGGGCGAGAGGTCCCGCTCCTCGAGCCGGCCCGCGAGCGCGACGGTCGCCCTCGCTTGCTCCACGTGGGCGACGCAGCCGGGACACTCGCCGAGGTGCGCCTCGAAGCGCACGCGCTCGGCGGCCGGCAGCCGTCCCTCGAGATAGTCGGTCACGAGCTCGACGAGATCCGCGCAGGAGAGCTCCCTGGTCATCCGTCTGTCGTCTCGGCGCCCGCGCCCGCGTTACGGTCCGGGAGCGACACGACAGCGTAGGCCTCGACCGGCGCCGCCTTTCCCTTGACGTGCACGCCGCCGAGCGGCTCGACCTCGGTGCCGTCGGGAAGCTCCGCGTAGGTCTCCGGGCCGATCACCACCTCGCCGGCGCGCGCCTGCCCCTCGAGGCGAGACGCGAGGTTCACTGCGTCGCCGAGCGCCGTGTGCTCGCGACTGCCCGCGGCGCCCACGACGCCGACGTGCGCCGCGCCCGTGTTCACCCCGGCGCGGAAGCGCGGCCAATCCGGATGCGCCTGCGCGACGGGCCCCGTAGCCCGCTGGAGCGCGAGCGCCGCGCGCACGGCCCGCTCCGCGTGGTCGGGCTGGTCGCCGCGCTTGTTGAAGACGGCCATGAGCGCGTCGCCGATCAGCTTGTCCGTCTCGCCGCCGTGCTCGCGCACCGCGGGGATCGCGACCGCGAGGTACTCCTCGAGGACGGCCGAGACGCGCTCGGGCCCGGCCTGCTCGGCGAACGCGGTGAACCCCTCGAGGTCGGCGAAGAGGACGCTGACCCGCCGCACCGTCCCCGCGGTCGCGTCGAGGTAGAGGTCGGCGAAGCGCTCCTCGTGCCACTCCCGCCGCGCGCTCCAGGCGACGAGCCCGAACGCGACGAGCATGAGCAGGTGCCACTCCCACCAGCTCGCGTGCCAGTCGCGTCCTGCGGCGATCGCGATCATCGCCTCGGCTAGGAGCGCGTAGGCCGTCACGACGTAGAGGAGGAGCGGCGCCCGCCGCCGCCGGTAGAGCCCGAGATAGCGCCACGCCGCAAACGCGTAGAGCGCGACACCCGGGAGCGCGAACGCGAGGAGCCAGCCGCGCGCCGACTCCTCCGGCAGCGGATCGTGCAGCGGCGGGATCCCGGCAAGCGAGACCGCCGCCCACGCGCCGAGGAGGACGAAGAGCGCGATCCGGAGCTGCGACGCCCGGCGCATGACGCGGACCGAGGCCTCGGGCGAGAGCTCGAGCGACGAGGCGGCCGCGAACGCCGAGGCGAGCAGGAGCCCGACGGGCGTCGCGACGACGAACCCGGCGTTCGGCGTGTCGAGGAGCACGCGCGGCGTCGCGAGCGCGTGGAGGGCGAGAAAGCCGGCCGCGGAGAGGAAGGCGAGCGAGACGAGGAACAGCCGCGCGTCGCCGCGCCGGCGCGCCGCGTCCCCGGTCACGACCGCGAGGACGACGTTCGTGACCGCGGCGAGAAGGACGAGCCAGAAGTGGGACGGGTTGTGCTGCCACAGCCCGTCGAGGCGCGGCACGGCAAGGAGCAGGACGAGCGCCGCGAGCGGGAGCGCGACGAGGGCGGCCCAGGCAAGCGAGCGGGGGCTCACGACCGGAGCAGCCCCTCGAGCTCCGCGAGGTACCCCGGCCCGTGGTAGGCGTGCTGCGGCTCGGGCTCGAGCACGTGCTCGGTCACCGCGCCGCCGCGCCGCGCGTAGACGACCGGGTAGATCGAGCCGGCCGCGTTCATCTCGATCGTGGCGGCGACCGCGTCCGGCCCGGCCGCGTCCACGAAGTGCGAGAGCGGCTGCACGCCCGCGTCGCGCCCCGCGCCGCCCTCCTCGAGGGCGACCACCCGGGCGAGGTACGCCTTCTGCGCCCAGAGCTCCGGCCCGTGAGCGAGCTCGTGTGCGAGAAACCGGGCGACCTCCCCCGGGGCGAACGTCGCCCGCTCCGGCACGACGCCGAAGTGGCGCTCGGCGATCGCCTCGGCGAGGACGCGCGCGTTGTAGCGGAAGCCGTGCACCGCCGGCGAGCTCGCACCGACGCCGTGGCGGCGAAGCCCGGGCGCTCCCTGCGTCGCGTTCCCGGCGAAGTAGACGCCCGGCGCGCCGACCGCCTCCCAGAACGGCGTGAGCGCCGGAATCCGCCCCTGCGCGACCGTCTGGACGCCGAGATTCCCGAGGTCGCGGATCGGCGTCGCGAAGCCGGTCGCCGCGAGCGCCGCGTCGGCCTCGAGCTCGACCTCGCCGGGGCGGGTCGTTCCGTGGGCGTGGATGCGGAACCCGTCCGCCGTCCGCTCGACCCGCTCGATCGCCGCGTCGAGCGCGAGCGTCCCGCCGCCGAGGCCGGCGTCCTCGAGCGGCTGCATGTAGCGCACGCGCACGCTCGAGAGCGCAATGACCGACGTCTGCACGGGCCGCGGCGAGACGAGCACGACCTGTCGCGCCCACGGGAGCAGCCCGTCCGCGATCTCGAAGCCGGAGTTCCGCTTGCCGATCACGAGGACGCGCCTTCCCTCGTACGCGCGCGGCTCGAGCGTCTCGACGTAGTGCGGCACGTCCTCGACGCCGGGGATGTCGGACTTCCACGGGTCGGTGACGCCGAGCGCGAAGACGGCGGCGCGACAGCGGTACTCGCCCTCGCTCGTGCCGAGGACGAGCGATCCGTCCTCATCACGCCGGGTCGTCTCCCAGCGGCAGCCGTACCGGACGTGCACGTCCGCACGCTCCGCGAACGCCGCGAGGCCGCGCTCCATCTCCGGCCGCGACGGCACGGCGAAGTCGCGGTTCATCTCCGCCGGGACGAGCCCGCGAAGCTCCGGGTCGTCGGCGAGGAGGCTGTTGTGGTCGAACCACTCGTACTCGCGCGCGCCGCGCTCGAAGGGCGCGTCGGGCTTCGACCACGAGAGGAGCCGTCCGAAGATCGGGAGCGAGCGGAACATCCCGCCCGGCGCGTCGTCGGCGGAGAGCACGGCGTGCTCGATCCCGAGCCGGGAGAGGCAGTAGCTCACCTGCAGCCCGCCCGGGCCGCTGCCCACGACCACGACGGGATATTCGCCCGACGGATGGGTCAGAGCCACTGCAACGTGGTGGCCAGCCTCCGCACCGCTTCCTTCAGCATCCGGATGGCGACCGCGGGATACGCCATGAGGAAGCCCTCGAGCTCGGACGCCGGGACGACGAGGCAGCGGAGCGCGGTCGTCGCGACGACGTCCGCGGTCGGCGCCGTGCCGAGCAGGGTCGACGCCTCGCCGAAGAACTCCCCGCGCCCGAGCCGCGTACGCTCCTTCCCGTCGATCACGACCGCCGCCTCGCCGTCGAGGATCACGTAGAGGTTCGAGCCGGAGAAGCCCTGCCGGAGGACGCGCTGGCCCTCCGGGAACATCTCCTCCTCGAACGTGTGCGCGATCGCCTCGACCTGCGGGCGCGAGAGGTCGGCGAAGAGCGCCAGACGGCCGAGCGTCTCCGTGTCCGCCCCGTTTCCCATTCCGTGGGAGGCTACAACGGCAGGTCGCGGGCCGCGAAGAACACGGCCTCGGAGAACGTCGGGAAGGGCTGGATCGTGTCGCGGAGCACGTCGACCGGCACGTCGGCGCGCACGGCGACGGTGAGCTGCCCGATCATCTCCCCCGCCTCGGGCCCGACGACGACCGCGCCGACGAGCACGCCGGGGCCGGGATCGGCGAAGAGCTTCACGAACCCGCGGGGCGTCGGGTCGGAGTACGTGCCCGCGCGGGAGACCGTCGCGAGCTCGGCCGTGGCCGTCACGGCGCCTTCCCGCCCGGACGTGTCTCCGACGGACGCGATCTGCGGGTCGGTGAAGATCGCCGCGGGGATCGCGCGGTAGTCGGCGCGGCGCTCGCCGCCCGCGACGTTCGCGGCCGCGATCCGCGCCTGGTACTTCCCGACGTGGGTGAAGAGCGCCTTGCCGGTCACGTCGCCCGCCGCCCAGACGCCCTCGGCCGCGGCGAGGCGGTCGTCCGTCCTGACCGCGTTCCGCTCGAGCTCGACGCCCACGCGCTCGAGCCCGTAGCCCTCGACGCGCGGGCGCCGCCCGACGGCGAGCAGGACCTCGGTGCCCTCGAGCTCGCCCGCGCCGGCCCCGTCGCACACGAGCCGGACGCGGCCGCCGGCGGTCTCGACGGCGCTCGGCCGCGTGCCGGTGCGGACCTCGACGCCGTCCTCGGCCAGGCACTTCGCGAGCAGCGCGCCCGCGTCGGCGTCGATCCGGTCGAGGAGGGTCGCGCCGCTCTGGACGAGGACGACCTCGGAGCCGAGGCGCGCGTAGAGCTGAGCGAGCTCGCACCCGACGGCGCCGCCGCCAACGACGAGCAGCCGCTCGGGCACCTCGGACGCGCTCGTGGCGTCCCGGCTCGTCCACGGACGGACGTGCTCGAGCCCGTCGAGCGGCGGCGTGGCCGGGTCGGAGCCGGTCGCAACGAGCAGGTGGTCGTACGGGAGCTCGCGCCCGCCGGCCCGCACGAGCCCCGCCTCGGCGATCTCCGCGTCGCCGCGCACGAACGCCGCGCCGAGGTTCTCGACCCACTTCACCTGGCTCGCGTCGCCGCCGCCGGCGATCGCGTCACGCCAGGCGAAGACGCCCTCTGGATCGATCCTGGCGCCGCTCACGCCCGGTGTCCGCGCGACCGCTGCGGCCAGCTCGACCGGCCGCAGGAGCGTCTTCGAGGGGATGCACGCCCAGTACGAGCACTCGCCGCCGACGAGCTCGCGCTCGACGAGCGTGACGTCGGCGTCGGGCGCCTCCCGCGCAAGGGCCGCGACGAAGCTCTCGCCCGCGATCCCCCCGCCGAGGACGACGACGCGGCTCAGTGCTCCTCCCGGTGATGGTCACCCGTCTCCGGCGACCGGCCGGGGCCGCCAGGCAAGGACGCAGGGAGCCTCGATCTGCGGGCATATCGGGGCGACTGAGGACGCGGCATGGCGGGCCCGGACGCCGGCGGAGACGATCTGATCATTGCCGGGGGGAGCACTGAGCCGCCCACTAGAAGGGGAAGCTGAGGAAGGCGAGGGAGTCGCGCGCGAGGTCGACGAGCGGATCCGGT
>JAICNY010000222.1 GCA_025930955.1 Thermoleophilia bacterium | reverse complement strand
CGCGACATCGAGCGCGCGCTCGAGCGGATCGTCGGTGAGGGCTGGGGCTGGGAGCACATCGAGGAGGGCGAGGAGAACGCGCCCTCACACGTGCGCGCGGCGCTGACCGCGACCTCGGTCGTGATCCCGCTCCGGGGCGGCGACCTCGCGCTCGGCACGTGGCAGGGCATCTTTTTCTGCGAGTTCGACGGGCCGCGCACCCGCACGGTGCTCGTCGCGACGCTCGGCTGACGGTGGCGGCGCGGCTCACCGCGCAGGAGGTGGCCGAGCGGGCCGGACGCCCGGAGGCGCTGGTCGAGCGGCTCGCGAGCCTTGGAATCTTCATCCCGGACGCGGAGGGCCGCTTCGATCCGAGCGACGCGCACCTCGTCCGGCTCATGGCCGCGTTCGAGGAGAGCGGGATCTCGCTCGACGACGTGGCGCGGGGCTTCGCCTCGGGCGACCTGACGTACTCGGGGATGGGCGCGTACTTCACCGAGCCCGAGCCGTACGCAGGGACGTTCGGCGAGCTGGCGGAGCGGGTCGGCCGGCCGTTCGACCTCGTCGCCAGGCTCGTGTCGTCGTTCGGTCTCCCGCAGCCGCACCCCGCGGATCCGGTCCGCGCGGACGAGGCGGCGATCGTCGAGCGCCTCTTCTCCACCTGGGAGCTCGCGGACGACGACGAGCTGCTCCAGTTCGCGCGCGTCCGCGGCGACGCCATGCGCCGGCTCGCGGAATCGGGCATCGCGTTCTACGACACGGTCGTGAACCGGCGGCTGCTCGACCGGGAGGGCGCGCGTCCGGAGGTGACGGCCAGGGCCCGCGCGATCGGCGAGCGGGCGGCGGCCCTGGCGAAGGATCTCGTCGGCTGGCTCTACGACCGGCACTTCGAGCGGGAGCTCGTGCGGTTCTCGACGGACGCGACCGAGGCGTACCTCGAGCGGCTCGGCATCGCCCCGACGCGCGAGCGCACGCCGCCCGCGATCGCGTTCCTCGATCTGACGGGCTACACCGCCCTCACGGAGGAGCGGGGGGACGAGGCGGCGGCGGAGCTGGCCGGGGCGCTCGCCGCGGTCGTCCACGAGACGGCGCGTGCGCACGGCGGCGAGGCGGTGAAGTGGCTCGGCGACGGGGTCATGTTCCACTTCCCGGATCCGGCCGAGGCGGTCGCGGCCGCGCTCGACCTGGTCGACCGGGCGGCGGCCGCGGTCGGCGTCCCCGCGCGCGTAGGGCTGAACGCGGGGCCCGTCGTCTTCCAGGACGGTGACTACTTCGGGCGCACGGTGAACGTCGCCGCGCGGATCGCCGACTACGCGCGGCCCGGCGAGGTGCTCGTGAGCGACGATGCGGCCCGCGTGGTCGACCGCGCAGGCGTCGAGTTCAGGCCGGTCGGGCCGGTCGCGCTCAAGGGCGTGCGCGAGAGCGTAACCCTCGCGACCGCGCTGCGCGCCTAGCCGGCCGCGATCAAGCCGACTCCCGCGAGCGCGGCGGCGACGCCGGCGGCCTGGAGCGGATGGAGGCGCTCGCGGAGCACGAGCCGCGCGAGCCCGATCGTCACGATGGGATAGAGCGAGGAGAGGACGGCGACGACGCCGATCAGCCCCTTCGTCGTCGCGACCGCGAAGAAGGCGTTCCCGGCCACGTCGAGCAGGCCGATCAGGGCGAGGACGCCGAGCCCGCGCCGCCCGGTGCGGAGCGAGGGCCGCAGCACGGCGGCCACGGCGGCGAGCATCGCGACGGACGAGACCCGGAGCGCGAGCACGGCCCAGTACGGGTCGTCGCGGGAGGCCGCCTCGAACGAGACGAGGAAGAGGCCGAAGAGCACGGCCGCGACGACGCCGAGCCCAGCCCCCGCCGCGAGCCTGGCGTCGGCGCCGGGGCGCGTGCGCGTTCGCGAGACGAGGACGACGCCGCCGAGCGCGAGCGCGATCCCGCCGTTCTGGAGCGCCGTCGGCGCGTCGCCGCGCACCGCGCCCCAGACGACGGGGATCACCGCGGCCGCCGCCGCGATCGGCGCGACGACGCTCATGAGGCCCGTGGCGAGGCCGCGGTAGAGCGCCGCGACGCCGGCCGTCCCGAGCGCGGCCGAAAGCGCGGCGAGCGGCACGAAGACCGCGTCCGGCGGCCCCTCCGCCCGTGCGGCGACGAGCACGGCGATCCCTGCGAGCCCGACAGCCTGCGACACGAGGAGCACGGTCACGACCGCCGCGCGGCGCGAGGCGACGCCGCCGAGGAAGTCCGCGACGCCGAACGAGAGGCTGGAGGCGAGCGACAGCAGGACCGCGGGCACGGCCGCGAAGCCTCGCAGAGGGACGGCGCGTCACGCCTAGACTGCGACGGTGGCCGCGCCCGTCTCGCCCGGGGAGGAGCTCGAGCTCCGCATCGACTCGCTCGCCTACGGCGGAAACGGCGTCGCGCGCCTGAACGGCTTCGTCGTGTTCGTCCGGCGTGGGCTCCCCGGCGACACGGTCACGGCGCAGGTGACGAAGGTGCGCCGCTCGCACGCCGAGGCGGTCGTGACCGGGATCCTCGAGCACGGCGCGCCGCGGGTCGAGGCGCCGTGCGTTCACTACCCAGCGTGTGGCGGCTGCCGGTTCCAGGATCTCGCGTACGAGGCACAGGTCGAGGCGAAGGCCGGCCAGGTCGCGGACGCCCTCGCGCGGATCGGCGGGCTCAGCGGCTTCGAGCAGGAGCCGCCGGTCCCGGCCGAGTCGGTCTTCCACTACCGGAACAAGCTCGAGTACTCCTTCACGCAGACGCCCGACGGGCCGGGGCTCGGGTTCCACCGCGCGGGGCGCTGGGACGAGGTGCTCGATCTCGAGCGCTGCTGGCTCACCTCGGACGCCGGGAACGCGATCCGGGACGCCGCGCGGACGTGGGCGCGCGCCGAGGGCCTGCCCGCGTACGACCAGGAGGCGCAGAGCGGGTACCTGCGCCACCTCGTCGTCCGCGAGGGGCGGTACACGGGCCAGGCGCTCGCGACGCTCGTGACCGCGCCCGG
>JAICNY010000068.1 GCA_025930955.1 Thermoleophilia bacterium | reverse complement strand
GCTCGATCACGAGCACGGTGTTCCCCGAGTCCACGAGCCGCTGGAGCACCTCGAGCAGCTTCTCGATGTCGGCGAAGTGGAGGCCGGTGGTCGGCTCGTCGAGGATGTAGAGCGTCTTCCCCGTCGCGACCTTCGAGAGCTCCTTCGCGAGCTTCACCCGCTGCGCCTCGCCGCCGGAGAGCGTCGTCGCCGGCTGGCCGAGCTTCACGTAGTCGAGCCCGACGTCGTGCAGCGTCTGCAGCCGGCGCCGGATCTTCGGGATCTTGGCAAAGAACGCGAGCGCCTCCTCGACGGACATCTCGAGCACGTCGGCGATCGACTTGCCCTTGAAGCGCACCTCGAGCGTCTCGCGGTTGTAGCGCTTGCCGTTGCAGACGTCGCACTTCACGTAGATGTTGGGCATGAAGTGCATCTCGATCTTGATCTGCCCGTCGCCCTTGCACGTCTCGCAGCGCCCGCCGCGGACGTTGAACGAGAAGCGGCCCGGCTTGTAGCCCCGCACGCGGGCGTCCTGGGTCTGGGAATAGAGGTCGCGGATGAGCGTGAAGACGTCCGTGTACGTGGCCGGGTTCGAGCGCGGCGTGCGGCCGATCGGCGACTGGTCGATGTCGATCACCTTGTCGAAGCACTCGATCCCTTCACACCCGAGGTGCTCGCCCGGCCGCACGCGGGCCCGGTTCAGCCGGTTCGCGAGCGCCTTGTAGACGATCTCGTTCACGAGCGTCGACTTGCCGGAGCCCGAGACGCCGGTGACACAGACGAACTTCCCGACCGGGAAGTCGACGTCGATCCCCTTGAGGTTGTGCATGCTCGCGCCGCGGATGCGGAACGAGCCGGTGTCCTCGCGCCGCCGATCCGGCACCGCGATCTCGCGCTCGCCCGAGAGGAACCGTCCGGTGATCGAGTCTGCGACGTGCTGGACCTCCTTGGCGGTGCCCTCGGCGACGACCCGCCCGCCGTGCTCCCCGGCGCCGGGGCCCATGTCTACGAGGTGGTCGGCGGCGCGCATCATCTGCTCGTCGTGCTCGACGACGAGGACGGTGTTGCCGAGGTCCCGCAGCCGCTCGAGCGTCGCGATGAGCTTCGTGTTGTCGCGCTGGTGGAGCCCGATCGACGGCTCGTCGAGGATGTAGAGGACGCCGACGAGCTGCGAGCCGATCTGCGTCGCCAGGCGCAGCCGCTGCGCCTCGCCGCCCGAGAGCGTCGCCGCCGCCCGGTCGAGCGCGAGGTACCCGACCCCGACGTTCACGAGGAACGTGAGCCGCTCGCGGATCTCCTTCAGGATCCGAGCGCCGATCAGCGTGTCCGTCTCCGAGAGCTCGAGCTCGTCTACGAACTCGAGCGCCCGCTGGACGGACAGGCCGGTGAAGTCGTGGATGTTCCGGTCGCCGATCGTGACGCCGAGGACCTCCGGCTTCAGGCGGGCGCCCTTGCACTCGGGGCACGGGCGGAGGGTCATGTACTCCTCGATCCGCTCCCGCATCTGCTGCGAGTCGGTGTCGCGGTAGCGCCGCTCGAGGCTCGAGACGATCCCGTCGAACGCGAGCATGTACGAGCGCCGCCGGCCCATCCGGTTCCGGTAGTTCACGTAGATCCGCTCGCCGCCGGTGCCGTAGAGGAAGCGGTTCCTGACCTCCTCCGGCAGGTCGTACCAGGGGGCCTGCAGGTCGATCTCCCAGCGGTCGGCGATCCCCTCGATCACGGCCTCGTAGAAGCCGGAGCTCGACCCGAGCGTCCAGGGCACGAGCGCGCCGTCGGCGATCGAGAGCGCGGGATCGGGAACGAGCAGGTCGGGGTCGATCTCCTGCTGGTGCCCGAGCCCCGTGCACCGCGGGCAGGCGCCGTGCGGCGAGTTGAAGGAGAAGACGCGCGGCTCGAGCTCGGGGAGCCCGACGCCGTGGAACGGGCACGCGAACTGCTCGGAGAACGTCATCGGCTCCCCGTCGAGGACGTCGACGACGACGAGCCGGTCGCCGCCGAGCGCGAGCGCGGTCTCGACCGAGTCCGCGAGCCGCTGGCGCAGACCCTCCTTCAGGACGAGCCGGTCGACGACGACCTCGATCGTATGCTTGAGCTTCTTGTCGAGGACGATGTCCTCGTCGAGCTGCCGCTGTTCGCCGTCCACCTTCACGCGCGTGAACCCGTCGGCCCGCAGCCCCTCGAAGACGTCGCGGTACTCGCCCTTGCGGTCGCGCACGATCGGCGCGTTCACGGTGAAGCGGGTCCCCTCCGGAAGCGCGAGCACGCGGTCGACGATCTGCTCGACCGACTGGCCGGCGATCGGGCGTCCGCAGACGGGGCAGTGCGGCTTGCCGATCCGCGCGTAGAGGAGGCGGAGGTAGTCGTAGATCTCCGTCACCGTGCCGACGGTCGAGCGTGGGTTCCGCGACGTCGTCTTCTGGTCGATCGAGATCGCCGGCGAGAGCCCGTCGATCGAGTCGACGTCGGGCTTCTCCATCATCTGGAGGAACTGGCGCGCGTACGCGGAGAGCGACTCGACGTACCGGCGCTGGCCCTCCGCGTAGATCGTGTCGAAGGCAAGGCTCGACTTCCCGGACCCGGAGAGCCCGGTCACGCAGATGAGGGCGTTCCGCGGCAGCCGGACGGTGATGTCCTTGAGGTTGTGCTCGCGGGCGCCGTGAACGACGAGCTCGTCGGCCGCCATACGGGCCAGTGTAGTTTCCGGCCCGGACGAACGCATGTTCGGGTCGCTAGCGGCGCCGGGCTCGGCTCACGATCGCGCGGTACGCCGCGAGGGACTGCTTTGGGGTGAGGTCCTCGCGCACGAGCCCGCACGTGTTGTGCCACGTCACCGGCCCGCGGTCGCGCACGGCGTACCAGAAGAGCGGTCCGGCCCACCGGTAGCCGGCCCAGAGGCGGTGCGCCTCGGTCAGGATCCGCGCCTGCCGCGCCTCGCTCACGGCGCGCTCGCCGCCGGTCGGGGCCCCGACCTCGGTGATCCAGATCCGCTTCCTCGCATCTCCGTGGCGTCGCATCACGGAGCGCAGGCTCGGCTTCGTCCAGGCCATCTGCTGCCACGGGTTCCAGTCCTTCTTGCGCGACGGCAGGTGCGGGAAGGTCGACGCGTGGTGCCCGACGTGGTCGAAGGACGAGGCGAAGCCGTGACGGTACAGCCGGCGGAGGAACTCGGGCGGTGCGAGGCTCCCCCCACGCGTTGCGGCCGGGGAGAGGCCGGCGCTCAGGATGACCGCCGCCGGGTCGACGGCGCGGATCGCCGACGAGGCGGCGGCGAGGAGCAGGCCGTAGTTCTTCGCGCTCACGCCGCCGGCCCACGCGTGCGGGATGTTCGGCTCGTTCCAGATCTCCCAGTGGTGGACGCCGAGCGCCGCGTACCGCTCCGCGGCGGCCGCGGCGAACCGCGCGTAATCCTCGACGAGCGTCGGCGGCCGGTGGGGCGGCGTGTCCGGCGGCCGCGCCCAGGCGGGCGTGTACCAGATCGTCCCGAGGACCCGCAGGCCGCGTGCCCGGGCGCCCTCGATCATGCGGTCGAACGGCTCCCAGCGCCAGGACTCCGGCCCTTCCTCCTGGATGACGGCCCAGTTCAGGTCGAACCGGACCCAGCGCGCGCCGGCGTCGCGGGCGACGTCGAGCTCGGCGGCGATCTCCTCGTCGGAAAGCTCGTGCATCCCCCCGTTCGTCGCCAGGGCGAGTTGCCCCGGGCGCGGCGTCTGCGCCGACGCGGAGACGGGCGCGATCAGGGCGAGCGCGAGTGCGCCGAGGCCGCAGAGCCGCAGGGTTCGGGCGAGCCGCACGGCACCCTTGTAGCAGAGCCGGGCGGAGGAGCGCTACCGCGCGGCGTTCGCGATCGCGCGGTAGGCGGCGAACGCGGGCTTGCGGGAGAAGTCTCCCCGGACGAGGCCGCACGTCGTGTGCCAGCTGACGGGGCCGCGGTCGCGCAGCGAGAACCAGAAGAGCGGCCCGGTCCACGCGTACCGGCCCCAGAGGCGGTAGGCCTCCCGGAGCATGGCCGCCTGCGTGGACTCGCTCACGGCCCGATCACCGCCCGTCGGCGCCCCGTACTCGGTCGCCCAGATCCTCTTGTGCCTGTTGCCGAACCTGACCATGACGGCGCGGAGGCTCGGTCTCGTCCAGGCCATCTGCCGCCACGGGCTCCACGCGCGCCGCCGCGACGGGTAGCTCGGGAACGTGTAGGGGTGGTGACCGACGTGGTCGAACGACCGCCTGAACCCGTGTCTGTAGAGACGGCTCAAGAACGTGACGGGCGCGATGTTGCCGTGCGCGTTCGCGGCGGGGGACAATCCGCCCGTGATGATGACGGCGCGCCGGTTGGCGCGCCGGATGCCGCGGGCCCCCGCGCGCAGGAGCCGACCGTAGCGCAGGGCGCTCACGCCGCCCGCCCAGGCGGCGGCGAGATTCGGCTCGTTCCAGATCTCCCAGTGGCGGACGCCGTTCCGCTTGTAGCGCCGCGCTGCCGCCCGCGCGAAGCGTGCGTACGCCTTCGCACGCTTCGGCGGATGGTGCGCCGGCGTTCCCGCGGGCCGCGCCCAGGCCGGCGTGTACCCGATCGTCCCGAGAACGCGCAGGTTCCGCGCACGCGCCCCGCGGATCACGCGGTCGAACGGCGCCCAGTTCCAGCTGTTCCGGCCGCCTGCCTGGACGGAGGCCCAGTTGACGTCGGTGCGGATCCAGCGAGCGCCGGCGTCGCGAGCCGCCTCCAGCTCCCGGCCCAGGTCATGGGCAGAGAGCGTGTGCAGGCCGCCGTTCGTGGCGACCCCGAGCTTGCCGGCGCGCGGCTGCGCGGAGGCGGTGGCCGGAAGGGCCAACGCGAGCGCGAGCACAGCGAGGACGCAGACCTGGGGGGCGGTCGGGCGGCGCAACGGGGGCATTTGATAGCAGAGCCCTCGGAAGGCCACCCGATTTCCTTACAGACTCTTGTTCCGGTGTTCCTTCCCGTGTTCGTTACCGCACGAGCCGCCCCGGATCAGGCACGTAAGGCACCTCGAGGTCGCCCGCGGCGACCGTCCCGTACCCGAGCAGGCGGCCCAGGAGGCCCTGGTCGACCTCGACCGCGCCGCCCGCCGGCAGGGCCGCCGAGGCGGCGCGGCGGCGCACGACGCCGTGGACGACGAGGAGCTTCGCGCTCGTGACGACGAGGACCGTGCGATCCCACGCGAGGACGGCGCGGAGCGTCGTGAACGCCGCGTACGCGAGAGCGAGGGCGCCGAGGACGCCGAGCGGCCACGCGTGCGGCATCGCGTACACGACGAGCGCCCCGCCCCCGACGGCGAGCACGAGCGCGCGGAGGAGCGGCCGCACGAGCGCGGCGCCGTGCGGGCGCGCCTCGAGCCGTATGCGCTCGCCGGGGTCGAGATACCGACGCACGGCCTTGCGGTTCGCCGGCCGCATCGCGGCTCCTACGTTCCCGGACCCGGTCAGGCCTTGCGCGAGCGGCGGAAGACGAGGCCGCCGACCGTGAACCCGAGCCCGAACGTGCCGACGGCGAAGCCGCCCACGGCGACCGCCTTTCGTCCGGTCGACATCCGCTGCCAGCGCCCGAGCGCCTCGCGCTCCTCCGGGGAGAGCGGCTCGCCTCGGCGCTTCTTGCGCCCGGCCGCACCGGCGCGGAGCCCGACGTAGATGTCGTCGAAGAGCTCGCTCGGTTCGTCTGCCATGCGACTCACTATAGTCTCCGCCTCCGATGCCGCCCCTGCGGGTTGTCCAGCTCTCCGACCTGCACGTGGGCACGCGCGAGGAGCCCGAGGTCGAGGACGCGCTCCGGTCGCTCGTCGGGGAGCTCGACCCCGAGCTCGTCGTCGCGAGCGGAGATCTCACGCACCGCAACCGCACCGGGCAGCACGACCGCGCGGCCCGCCTCCTGCGCTCGCTCGAGCGCCCGCTGCTCGCGATCCCGGGGAACCACGACATCCCCCGCGCGCCCTGGCTCCGCTTCACGAGCACGTTCGACGAGTTCCTCCGCGTCTGGCCGGAAACGGAGCCGACGCACCGCTCGGAGGGGCTCGTCGTCTGCGGCCTGAACTCCGTGCGCGCGTGGAAGCAACAGGGCGGCGCACTCCGTCGCGCGCAGATCGACCACGTCGCGCGGACGTTCGCGGAGGCGCCTGAGGGGGCGTTCCGGATGGTCGCTCTCCACCACCACCTGCTCGGCGCGCCGTGGCGGACGGCGAAGCGCACGATCGCCGACCGCTCGAAGGTGCTCGGCGCGCTCGTCGACGCGGGCGCGGAGCTCGTCGTCTCGGGCCACGTTCACCAGAGCGTCGTCTGCGAGCGGCGTGAGTTCGAGGTGACCCCCGGGCTCGTGCGCGCGACGACCGTCGTGACGGCGCCGGGCCTCGGCCAGCCCCGCCCGAAACGGCGCGGCGAGGCACGCGGGCTCCACGCCTTCGAGGTGTACAAGAACGCGCTTCGGGCCCTCACCTACGCCTGGCTCGACGGCCGCTGGGCGCTCGTCGCCGACCGCCGCTTCCCCCGCGGCCGCGAGCCGCTCGCGCTCGTCGACTGAGCGCGGATTCCGAAGAACGCGGCTACCATGCCTCCTGCACGTTGTGTGGCGCCGGGGAGCGCCACCATCCTTTACGAGGGGAGAGACACAGTGACGAAAGGCATCAGGACTGCGGTCGCGGCGTGCGTCGCGTTGGTGCTGCCGCTGGTCGCGGCCTCGGCCATGGCGGCGCCCGGCAAGAAGGGCCCCGCGCCGCAGGCGGTCGCGAAGGCGAAGACGACGAGCGTCCAGCTGCTCGCGATCAACGACTTCCACGGCAACCTCGAGCCGCCGTCGGGCTCGTCCGGCCGCATCGGCACGGTCGAGGCAGGCGGCGTCGAGTTCCTCGCCACCCACATCGACCAGCTTCGCGCGACGAACCCGAACACGCTCGTCGTGTCGGCCGGCGACCTGATCGGCGCGAGCCCGCTGCTCTCGGGGCTCTTCCACGACGAGCCGACGATCGAGGCGGCGAACCTGTTCGGCCTCGACTTCAACGCCGTCGGCAACCACGAGTTCGACGAGGGCGCGGCCGAGCTCCTGCGCATGCAGGAGGGCGGCTGCCATCCCGTGGACGGCTGCCAGGACGGCACCGGCTTCGACGGCGCCGAGTTCGACTTCCTCGCCGCGAACGTCGAGTGGGAGGAGACGGGCGACACGATCTTCCCGCCCTACAAGATCGTGAAGTTCCAGGGCGTGAAGATGGCGCTCATCGGGATGACCCTCGAGGGCACGCCCGAGATCGTCACCCCGTCCGGCATCGCGGGCCTCGAGTTCCACGACGAGGCGGACACGGTGAACGCGCTCGTGCCGGAGCTGCTCAAGCAGAACGTGAAGACGATCGTCGTCCTCGTCCACGAGGGCGGGTTCCCGACGGGCGCGTACAACGAGTGCCCCGGCATCTCGGGCCCGATCGTCGACATCGTCAACCGGACGAGCGACGAGGTCGACCTCTTCGTCACCGGCCACACGCACCAGGCGTACAACTGCGTGATCGACGGCCGCCCGGTCTCGAGCGCGGCCTCGTTCGGCCGGATCGTGACCGACATCGACATGACGATCAGCCGGGCCTCGAAGCAGCCGGTCGAGATCCGCGTGAACAACAACATCGTCACGCGCGACGTCGTGAGGGACCCGGCCCAGACGGAGCTCATCGAGCGCTACCGCGTCGTCGCGGCGCCGATCGCGAACCGCGTCGTCGGCTCGATCACGGCGGACATCACGCGGATGAACAATGCGGCCGGCGAGTCCTCGCTCGGCGACCACATCGCCGACGCGCAGCTCGCGGCGACGAGCGATCCCGCCCTCGGCGGGGCCGTGGTCGCGCTCATGAACCCGGGCGGGATCCGCACCGACCTCGTCTTCAACCAGATCTCGGGCGGCGAGCTGCCGGGCCAGGTCACGTACGGCGAGATCTTCGCGGTGCAGCCGTTCGGCAACAACCTCGTCACGATGACGCTGACGGGCGACCAGCTCGAGCGCGTGCTCGAGCAGCAGTGGGGCCCGGGGACGCGGCAGGTGATCCTGCAGATCTCGGACAGCCTCCGCTACACCTGGGACGCGTCGGCGCCGATCGGCGACCGGATCGCCACGTCGAGCATCACCATCAACGGGACGCCGATCAGCCCGATGGCGACCTACCGCGTCACCGTGAACAACTTCCTCGCCGACGGCGGGGACGGGTTCTCGGTGCTCCGCGAGGGCACGAACCGCCTCGGCGGCGTCGTGGACACGGACGCGTTCGCCGCCTACCTCGGCGACAACTCGCCCCTGTCCCCCACGCCCCGCAACCGGATCACGCGGCTGAACTAGCGGCCGGCGGCCGGAAGGACGGCGAAGGGCCGGGAGCGATCCCGGCCCTTCGCGTCTCCGGGGCCAGCCCGGGTCGTCAGTTTGCGACAATCCGCACGGGGCGGAACAATCCGAGGATGCGGAGCGCGGTGATCGGGCGCGACCCGGAGCTCTCGGAGCTTTCGAGGTTCCTCGACCGGATTCACGCCGGGACGGCGGCGATCCTCGTCCACGGCGAGGCGGGTGCCGGCAAGACGACGCTCTGGCGGGCGACCGTGCAGGAGGCGGTCGCGCGCGGCTACCGCGTCCTCGCGACGTCGCCGGCGGCGGCCGAGGCGATGCTCTCGTTCGCCGGCCTCGGCGACCTGCTGCACGACTGCCTCGACGAGGCCCTGCCCCACCTTCCGCCGGCCCAGGCGCGCGCCCTGGAGACCGCCCTCCTGCGCGGTGAGGCGTCCGGGCAACCGCCCAACGAACGCAGCCTCGGCGTCGCCTTCCTCTCGACTCTGCGCGTCCTCGCGGACGCCCGGCCGGTTCTCGTCGCGATCGACGACGTGCAGTGGCTCGACGCGGCGTCCGCGACGGTGGTGCGTTTCGCGCTCCGCC
This sequence comes from Thermoleophilia bacterium, assembly GCA_025930955.1. GTDB lineage: Bacteria > Actinomycetota > Thermoleophilia > Gaiellales > Gaiellaceae > JAICNY01. The sequence goes on along the minus strand of JAICNY010000068.1, from coordinate 5,057 downwards.
GCCTGGACGGCGAGCCGGTCGGTGCGCTCCTCGCGCGCCGCACCGAGGTGGAGCGGACCGACCGGGACGACCTGGAGCGCGCGCTCGGCGACGAGCGGCTCACCCGCGTCGCGGCAGCCCCGCTGAGCCTCGGAGCGCTCCACCACGTCCTGCGGGAGAGGCTCGGCGCGGTGCTCCCCCGGCCGCTTCTACGCCGGGTCCACGAGACGACCGGCGGCAACCCGTTCTTCGCGCTCGAGGTCATGCGGGCGCTCGAACGGCGCGGGGAGCCGGCCGACCCGCGCGATCCCCTCCCCATCCCGGGCGACCTCCACGAGCTCGTCCGCGAGCGCGTGCGCGGGCTTCCGCCGGCGACGTCGCACGCGCTGCTCGTCGTCTCCGCCCTCGCGCACGCGACCCTCGACGTCCTCGGCGACGCGCGGCAAGACCTCGACCCGGCCGTCGCGGCCGGCGTCGTCGAGCTGGAGCGCGGCGTCGTCCGCTTCACCCACCCCCTGTTGCGCCACGCCGTGTACGCGCTCGCCTCGCCGGACGACCGCGCCGCCGTGCATCGCGGGCTCGCCGACGTCGTCCGCGATCCGGAGGAGCGCGGCCGCCACCTCGCGCTCGCGACCGAGCGGCCGGACGCGGCCGTCGCCGCCGCGCTCGAGCTGGCCGCCGATGCCGCGGCCTCCCGGGGAGCGACGGGCGAGGCCGCCGCTCTGGCCGAGCGGGCGTGCGTACTGACGCCACCGGAGGACGACGATGAGCTCGCGCGTAGAACCCTCGCCGCGGCGATGCGCTCGTTCCGCGCGGGCGATACTGGGCACGCCCGGGCGATGCTCGAGGCGCTCGTGGCACGCGACGACCGGCCGGCGGACGGCAAGGCGCTCTCGCTCTTCGCCCGGATCCTCCGCTGGGAGGGAGACCAGCTCCGCTCGCTCGACGTCGCGCGCACGGGGCTCGCGCTCGACGGCCTCGACGACGCGACGCTGGGCGCGCTCGAGCACAACGCCGGGTCGACGCTCTTCTACCTGCGTGAGGAGCTGGACGAAGCTCGGGCTCATCTCGAGCGCGCCGTCGCGCTCGCGGCCCGGGCGGGGTGGGAGGACGAACGGCTCGACGCGCTGCTCCAGAAGGTCGTCGTCGACGCCGTCGTCGGCGGCGCGCCGGAAGCCGACGCGACCCTCGAGGCGGCGACAGAGCTCAGCAGGCGCGCCGACGCCATCCTGACGATCTCGTCCCCGGCGTTCATGAGCGGCTACCGCAAGGTGTGGTCGGACGACCCGGCCGGCGCGGAGACCGCGCTGCGAGCCGTGCTCGCCGACGCGGCCGCCGTCGGCGACGACAGCTCGCCCCCGCTCGTGCTCCTGTCGCTCGCGCACGCCAAGTACCTCCGCGGCGAGTGGGCCGCCTCCTCGGCGATCGCGGAGGAGGCGTACGAGGCCGCGCTCCAGACGGGCCAGCGGCCGCAGCAGGCCCTCGGTCTTGCGACACGCGCGCTTCTCCACGCGTCGCGCGGCGAGGAGGAGGACGCGCGCGCCGACGCCGGCGCGGCGCTCGCGCTCACGGGCCCTCGCGCGATGGCGGTCGCGCGGATCCACGCCGTCTGGGCGCTCGGCCTCCTCGAGCTCTCGCTCGAGCGGCCCGGGGAGGCGGTGGCGATCCTGCGGCCGGAGCGGGAGCGTCTCTGGCAGGCCGGCGTCCGCGAGCCCGGCTCGATGCGGTTCGTGGGCGACGAGGCCGAGGCGCACGCCGCCCTCGGCGATCATGACGAGGCCGAGCGCGTGTGCGTATGGCTCGAGGAGCAGGGCGAAGCGCTCGGGCGCGCCTCGGCGCTCGGGGCCGCCCACCGGTGTCGCGCCGTGCTCGCGCTCGAGGCGGGTGGGAGCGACGAGGCGCTCCGCGAGCTGGCTGCGGCCTGCGCTGCCTGGGAACGCGCCGGCAACCCGTTCGAGCTCGCGCGGACGCTGCTCGTCCGCGGCGCGGCAGAGCGGCGCGCGAAGCGCCGGCGCGCCGCACGGGAGACGCTCGCGGCCGCCCTCGCGGAGCTCGAGCGCCTCGGAGCCGCGCGCTGGGCGGAGAAGGCGCGCGCCGAGCTCGCCCGGATCGGCGGACGCGCCCCGTCACGCGGGGAGCTGACGCCGACCGAGCGGGAGGTGGCGGCGCGCGCGGCCGACGGCCTCACGAACCGCGAGGTCGCGAACGCGCTCGTCGTCAGCGAGCGGACGGTCGAGTACCACCTCTCGAACGTCTACCGCAAGCTCGGGGTCCGCTCGCGGACGGAGCTGGCCCGCCGGCTCGAGCGCGCGCCGTCCCGGTAGCGCCCGGCGCAAACCCAGGGGATTTCCACGTTTCGCCGCCCGGTCGGCCGCCGTAGCGTCACCGGCAAGCGACCGAAGGAGGTTCACATGCGGAGAGGTTGGCGCAGGACGATCGTGGGAGCGGCGGCCGTGCTCGTCGCCGGCGCGACGGTTCCGACGGCGGGCGCGTCGAGCGCACCGCTTCGGTTCACGTTCACGAAGACCTGCACGATCGGGGTTCCCATCTCGGTCTGCACCGGGTCGGCCACGGGCGACGTGAGCGGCACCCTGACCTCGGTCGAGGAGCAGGTCGCGCGGTGGTCGGACGGCATCGGCCACATCACGTTCCTGGAGACGATCGGCGCCGACACGATGCGCGTGACGGGGACGTTCAACTCGCACACGCTCACGATGGTGCTGAACGGGCAGGTGATCGCCGGACCGAACGAGGGCGCGCGCACGCATCACCGGGCGCACGTCGTCGGGTTCGACGGAGGCGGATCGCTCGCCGTGATCGAGGGCGAGGGCGTCGTCCTGCCGCAGACGGCGAGCTAGGTGCCCGCGTACCTCGCGGAGCTGTACGTCCCGCGGACGGGCTCGGACGGGGTGGAGGACGCCGCCGCCCGGGCCCGCACCGCGGCTGACGAACTGAGACGCGCAGGGACGCTCGTCCGCTTCCACCGCTCGATCTTCGTGCCGGTGGAAGAGACCTGCTTCCTCCTCTACGAGGCCGAGTCGCCCGAGTCCGTCCGGCGCGCCGTCGGCCTGGCCGGCATCGCTTTCGACCGCATCGTCGAGGCGGTGCTCTCGTGATGAAAGGAGTGATCATGCTGAGATATCTGTGTTTCTGCGGGCTCGTCGTGCTCACGGCGCTCGCGCCGGCCGCCTGCGGCTCCGACGCCGAGACCGGCGGGCAACCGGACGCGCCGCCCGCGGTCGCGCCGGGCACTGCGGCCGACGTCGCCGGCGGCTCGGTTCACGTGGTGGACACGATGACCGCGAGCCGGATCGTGCTCGAGGGCGGAAGCGACTACGACGCGGAGGGGACGTTCGTCCTCGTGCGGCTCGCCGTCGAGGCCGCCGGGGCCGAGGCCGCCCGGCTCTCCGACCGCGAGGTCGCCCTGCTCGGCGGCGACGGCCAGACGTACAGGATCGACTCGGGCGGGACGATGGCGATCGTCCGCGGCAACAACCAGACGTCGCAGTTCGACCCGGCGAAGCCGAACGGCCTCTACGGGCCGATCGACGTCCTCCAGGGAACGCCGGCCGACCTCACCGCCGTCTTCGACATCCCCGACGCCGCCGTCTCCGGAGCCCGGCTCCAGGTCGGCCCGGAGGGATCGGCTCTCGTGTTCGAGCTCGACCCCGACGGCTCCGTCGACCCGTCGCTCACCGACCTCGGGGTGCGCCTCGAGCAGTGAGCGGCACGGGGCCGGGCGTCTGGGTCTAGGCAGGGAGCGCAGCGCGCGCTAGCCTCCGGCGGATGCGCCGCACGATTCCCGCCGCCCTGGTCGCCGTCGTCGCGCTCGCGGTCGCCGCGCCCGCGGCCGCGGAGATCGTCCCGCAGCGCTCGATCGCGGGCGTCGAGCTCTCGATGACGCGGGCGGAGGTGCGGGCGGTGCTCGGCGAGCCGCGCGAGATCGAGCGCGGGTCGAACGAGTTCGGGCGCTACATCATCTTCAGGTACCGGCGGCTCCAGGTGGTCTTCCAGGGCCGGACGAACGTGACGGCCGTGCGGACGAACCGCCGCAACGAGCGGACGGCGACCGGCGTCGGGTTCGGCTCGACCCGCGCGGAGGTGCGCGCGGGCGTCGCCGGGGTTCGCTGCAACCGCCGCGAGTGCGTGAAGGGCCGCTTCCTGCCCGGCCGGCGGGTGACGATCTTCCGCCTGTACCGCGGGAAGGTCGCGCAGACCGTCGTCGGCTTCGTGATCGACTAGCGGCTAGGCGGCGGCCTCGGCCGCTTCCTGCAGGTCGCGGCGGAGCTCCTTGATCTCGTCGCGGAGCTTCGCCGCGTACTCAAAGCGGAGCTCCTCGGCGGCCGCGAACATCTCCTCCTCCAGCGAGACGACGAGCTTCTCGACCTCGGACGGGCTCATCCCCTCGACGCGCGAGGCCTTGCGCCGGCGCGAGCGGCCGGGGACGTTCGGCGACTCGAGCGAGAGGAACTCGGCGATGTCGCTGACGCCCTTCACGATCGACTCCGGGGTGATCCCGTGCTCGGCGTTGTACGCGAGCTGCTTCTCGCGGCGGCGGTTCGTCTCCTCGAGCGCGCCGCGGATCGCCTCCGTCTGCTTGTCCGCGTACATGAGCACGCGCCCGTTCACGTTGCGCGCGGCGCGGCCGATCGTCTGGATGAGCGCCGTCTGGCCGCGGAGGAACCCCTCCTTGTCGGCGTCGAGGATCGCGACGAGCGAGACCTCGGGCAGGTCGAGGCCCTCCCGGAGGAGGTTCACGCCGACGAGCACGTCGTAGTCGCCGAGGCGCAGCTCGCGGATGATCTGGATCCGCTCGAGCGTGTCGATCTCCGAGTGGAGGTAGCGCGCCTTGACGCCGGACTCGAGGAGGTAGTCGGTCAGGTCCTCCGACATCTTCTTCGTCAGGGTCGTCACGAGGACGCGCTCGCCCGCCTCCTCGCGGCGGCGGATCTCGTTCAGGAGGTCGTCGATCTGGTTGCGCGTCGGCCGGAGCTCGACCTCGGGGTCGACGAGGTAGGTCGGACGGATCAGCTGCTCGGAGACGACGGCCGAGTGGCGAAGCTCGTAGGCCCCCGGGG
>JAICNY010000156.1 GCA_025930955.1 Thermoleophilia bacterium | reverse complement strand
CGGCTGGTGGCGGTCGCTCTCGGAGGAGGCGCGCCACGCGACCGGCCTGCCCGGCGTCGACCCCGCATGGGAGCTCTGCGAGCTCGCGCTCGGCTCGCGGGCGCGGACGGCGATCCTTCCGGCGCAGGACGTGCTCGGCCTCGGGAGCGAGGCGCGGATGAACACACCCGGCAAGCCGTCCGGCAACTGGAGGTGGCGGCTCGAGCGCGGCCCGCTGGACGACGCGGCGGCCCGACGCCTACGCGCCGCGACCGAAGCCGCGGGCCGCGCGGCGGGGCCCGTGAGCCAGTAACACTGTGTTACTAGCTCGGTTCGCACCGTCCCGGGCGGGCGCGGCTCAGAAGGACGCGAACGGCGTCCACGTCCGGCCGCCGTCCTCCGAGCGGAGGATGTCGCCGTCGTGGCCCGCGAACCAGAGCTCGCGCGGCCCGGCCGCGGCGAGCGCAGCAGGGGGCTCGCCCACCTCGCCGACGCGGCGCCAGCGGCGGCCGTCCTCCGACGCGTGGATCGCGCCCTCGGCGTCCACGAGGTAGACCGGCCCGCCCTCGGGCCACGCGAGCAGGCCGATCCGCCGCTCGACCACGCGCCACGAGCGGCCGCCGTCCTCCGAGCGGACGATTCCCCGCTCGCCCGCCGCGACGAGGCGCTCCGGGTCGGCCGGGTCGGCGACGACGTCCGCGAGGAGGCCGGGCAGCTCGCGCTCCTCCCACGTGTCGCCGCCGTCCGTGCTCGCGAGCAGGCGCCCGTTCGAGGCGTCGAAGCCGTAGAGCAGCTCCCCGTACGCGCGCAGGGCGTGAAAGTCGGCCTCGCCCGGAAGCGAGACGGTCTCCCACGTCTCGCCGCCGTCCGTCGAGCGGATGAGGCCGAGGTGCGGCGGGAGCCCCTCGGCGGCCGCCGCCTCCGGGTCGGGATGGCCCGACGCGAGGAGCGTCTCCTCGTCGGCGACGGTGAAGCCCATGAGATCCTGGACGGTCGACCCGATCCGCTCGAGCCCACCGTTGACGACACGGAAGAGGCCCGTGTGCGTGGCCACGTAGAGGCCGCCGTCCGGCGCGGGGCCGAGCCCGTGCACGTGGAGCGGGCCCGGGTCGTTGGCCGCCGCCGCCTCGTCCGCCGCGCCCGTCGTCGGCGCGGTCGTCACGTCTGCCGCCGGCCCGCCGCCGCCTCCGCACGCCGCGAGCGCGAGCACGGCGAGGACGGCGGCGGCGAGCCGGGCGGGCATCCCGCGAGGCTAGCGCTCGGGGTTCAGAAGCTGCGGCACTGGTCTTCCTTGTCGCCCTGGACGACGTTCCCGCCGCCGGTCGGACGCGGGCGGTTGCCCTTGCACTGGAGGTTCCCGTCCACGCGGTTTCGCCGGATGACGGCCCCGCCGAGGTTCGAGAAGACCTGGATGTTCCCGTTCACGGTGTTGAAGTTCGCGCGGAGGTATCCGCGGTTCTGTTCGTACTGGATGTCGCCGTCGACGAACGAGTAGCGCACCGTCGCCTTCCGGCCGCCCTTCACCTGCACGTTGCCCTCGACCCGGGAGCTGCGCTGGACGACCACGTTGCGCGCACGCTCGCCCTGCACGTTGCCGTCGACCCGCACGCGGTTCGCGACGAGGCGCGCGCCGCGCGTCACGATCACGTTCCCCTTGACGACCGTGCGCGTGAGGTAGCACGTCGCGCCGGCGGGCACGCGGACGTTGTCGTCGATCGTCCTCGCGCCGATCGAGCCGCGACAGATGCGATCGCCGGCCTCGGCGCTCGGGGCCTCGAGCGCCGCGACGCCCGCCGCGATCGCGACGGCCGACCCGAGGATCGCGAGGCGCTTGCCGTTCCGCATGTCCGTCTCCTTCCTCTCGTTTCTCATGGGACGAAGCCTTTCCGCGATGGATAAGACGTCCGTGAGGTGTGCGTGAGAAACCTCTTACGCTTGACGCCGATACCCCGTAGGGGTATATTGAGTCGCGATGACGACGACCGACCATCACCACGGCTACATCGCGGACAAGAAGGCGCTCGTCACGCGCCTCCACCGGATCGAGGGGCAGGTCCGCGGGGTCGAGCGCATGATCGAGGAGGAGCGCTACTGCATCGACGTCCTGACCCAGATCGGGGCGATCACGACCGCGCTCGAGAGCCTCGCCTTCAAGGTGCTCGACGAGCACGTCAACCACTGCGTCGCCGGCGCGCTCGCGTCGGGCGACCCGGCCGCCGCCGAGGAGAAGAGCCGCGAGCTCCTCGACGCGGTCCACCGATTCGCGAGGACACGATGACCGCGCACGCTCACGAACACCACCACCACGAGCACCACGCCGAGCCGGCGCAGGGCCACGACGCCCACGGCGCGCACGGCGGCCACGACAAGCACGCGGGCCACAGCCCCGAGATGTTCCGGCAGCGCTTCTGGCTCACGCTCGCGCTGACGATCCCGGTCGTCCTCTTCAGCGAGATGGTGCAGGACTGGCTCGGCTTCTCCCTGCCCTCCTTCCCCGGCGACTCCGCGATCCCGCCCGTCCTCGGGACGGCGGTCTTCGTCTACGGCGGAAGCGTCTTCCTCGTCGGCGCGTGGCACGAGCTGCGCGCGCGGCAGCCCGGGATGATGCTGCTGATCGCGCTCGCGATCACGGTCGCGTTCGTCGCGAGCGCGGCGTCGCTCGTCGGCCTGGTCGAGGTGGAGCTCTGGTGGGAGCTCTCGACGCTCGTCGCGATCATGCTGCTCGGCCACTGGCAGGAGATGAAGGCGATCGGCCAGGCGCGCGGCGCGCTCGCGGCGCTCGCCGAGCTCCTCCCGGACGAGGCCGAGCGCGTCGTGAACCGTCGCGTCGAGACCGTGCCGCTCTCGGCGCTCCGGGCCGGCGACCTCGTGCTCGTGCGGCCCGGCGCGCGCGTGCCCGCCGACGGGCGCATCGAGGAGGGCCGCGCGGAGCTCGACGAGTCGATGGTGACCGGCGAGTCGAAGCTCGTCGCTCGCGAGGAGGGTGACCGCGTCGTCGCCGGAACGGTCGTCGCGGGCTCGTCCGTCCGCGTCCGCATCGAGGCGGTCGGGGATGAGACGGCGCTCGCCGGCATCCAGCGGCTCGTGGCCGAGGCGCAGGCGTCGCGCTCGCGCGCGCAGGTGCTCGCGGATCGTTTCGCGGCCGGCCTCTTCTACGTCGCGGTCGCCGTCGGCGCGCTCACCTTCGTCGCGTGGGCCGCGTTCGCGGGCGAGCCGGACTCGGCGGTCGAGCGGACGATCACGGTCCTCGTGATCGCATGCCCCCACGCGCTCGGGCTCGCGATCCCGCTCGTCGTCGCGCTCTCGACCTCGCTCTCCTCGCGCAACGGGATCCTCGTGAAGGACCGCCTCGCGCTCGAGCGGATGCGGACCGTCGACACGGTGCTCTTCGACAAGACCGGCACGCTGACGCTCGGTCGCCACACGGTCACGGGGGTCGCCGCCGTGGACGGCGACGACGACGCCGTGCTGACGCTCGCGGCGGCCGCCGAGGCCGACAGCGAGCACCCGGTCGCGCGGGCGATCGTCGCGGCGGCCGGCGGGCGGCCGCTTCCGCGGGCGCAGGGCTTCCGCGCGATCGCGGGCCGCGGCGTCGAAGCGACCGTGGACGGGGCGGAGGTCGCGGTGGGCGGGCCCGCGCTCCTGCACGAGCGGGAGGCCGAGGCGCCGGCCGCGCTCCGCGAGCGGACGGCCGACTGGGAGGCGCGCGGCGCGTCGATCCTCCACGTCCTGCGGGACGGCGAGGTGGTCGGGGCGCTCGCGCTCGAGGACGAGGTGCGGCCGGAGTCGCGCCAGGCCGTCGACGAGCTGCACGCGAACGGCATCCGCGTCGTCATGATCACCGGCGACGCGCGCCGGGTCGCCGAGGCGGTCGCCGCCGACCTCGGGATCGACGAGGTCTTCGCCGAGGTACTCCCGGAGGACAAGGACTCTGCGGTCGCGGAGCTCCAGCGGCGCGGCGAGCGGGTGGCCATGGTGGGCGACGGCGTGAACGACGCGCCGGCGCTCGCGCGCGCGGACGTCGGGATCGCGATCGGCGCCGGCACCGACGTGGCGATCGAGTCGGCCGGCGTCGTGCTCGCGTCGAACGACCCGCGGGCGGTCGTCTCGGTCGTGCGGCTCTCGCGCGCGAGCTACCGGAAGATGGTGCAGAACCTCGGCTGGGCGGCAGGCTACAACGTCGTCGCGCTGCCGCTCGCCGCCGGCGTGCTCGCCCCCGTCGGCGTCGTCCTCGCTCCCGCCGTCGGTGCCGTCCTCATGAGCGTCTCGACGATCGTGGTCGCGCTGAACTCCCAGCTCCTGCGCCGCCTCGACCTGCGCCCGGGCGCGTAGACCGGCTCGCTACGATGCGGGTTCCGGTGGACGAACCCTGTAGTACCGACACTCCGGGCCGGCGATCGTGACGCTCGGCCTGGAGATCGCCCTGGCGCTCGCCCTCGTCGCTGCGAACGGGTTCTTCGTCGCGACCGAGTTCGCCATCGCGCGGATCAGGACGACGCACGTCAACGAGCTCGAGGCGGCCGGTCGAGCCGGCGCAAGCTCGCTGCGGCACGCGGTGGAGCACCTCGACGCCTACCTGGCCGCCTGCCAGCTCGGGATCACGATCTCGAGCATCGGCCTCGGCGTCGTCGGCAAGCCCGCCTTCGAACAGCTGCTCGAGCCGATCACCGGCGAGCTCGGGAGCTGGAGCTACGCCGTCTCCTTCGCGGCCGCGTTCGGGATCGTCACGCTGCTGCACGTGGTGCTCGGAGAGCTTTCGCCGAAGAGCCTCGCGATCGCCCGCAACACGCGGACCGCGCTCGCCGTCGCCCCGCCGATGCGTCTCTTCTACCTGATGACGAAGCCGTTCGTCGATTTCTTCAACCTGCTCGGAAACCTCGTCCTGAAGCCGTTCGGCGTTCCGCCGGCGCGGGAGGTCGGCCACACTCCGCACAGCGAGAACGAGCTGCGCGAGCTCCTCCGCCAGAGCCTCGACCAGGGGCTCCTCCAGCTGAGCGACGTCGAGTTCACCGAGGGCGTCTTCACCTTCGGCGACCGGCGGGTGGAGGAGATCATGGTGCCCCGGCCCGACATCGTCATGCTTTCGGCGGACATCTCCGGCGAGGAGTGCCTCGAAGCGATTCTCGCGTCGCCGCACACTCGCCTTCCCGTCAGCGGGGAGTCGCTCGACGACATCGTCGGCATCCTCCACGTCCGCGACTTCTTCGCCGCGATGCACGAGCGCGGGCTCGAGAACATTCGCGCCGGCGACATCGTCCGTGCCCCGCACGTCGTCCCGGAGACGAAGGATCTGGCCTCCCTCCTCGGCGAGTTTCGCCGGGCGAAGCAGCACATGGCGATCGTCGTCGACGAGTACGGCGGCGTGCAGGGGCTCGTGACCCTCGAAGACCTCCTCGAAGAGATCATCGGCGACATCGAGGACGAGTACGACACGCCCGACGACGAGATCGAGCAGCTCGACGATTCGCGCGCGCTCGTCCACGGCACGTACTCGATCCAGCAGTTCAACGAGCGCTTCGGCCAGGCGCTGCCGTCGGACGACTTCCACACGGTCGGCGGGCTCGTCTTCGGCGCGCTCGGCCGGCAGGCGGAGCCCGGCGACGAGGCCCAGTCGGACGGGATCACGTTCCAGGTGGTCGAGGTCGACGGGCCGCGGATCGAGCGGCTGCTCGCCGTCCTCCCGCCGCCCGCCGAGGAGCCGGCGGAGGCGGACGCGTCGCCGCCGGCCTAGCTCCGCCGGCCGGCGAGCTACGCCCCGCCGATGAGCGTGAGCAGCTTGAACATCGGCAGGTACATGGCGATGATGATGATCCCGACCATGATCCCGACGAGGATCATCATGAGCGGCTCGATGATCGAGGTCAGGGTCGCGATCGCGCTGTCCACCTCGTCCTCGTAGAAGTCGGCGATCTTCCCGAGCATCTTCTCGAGCTCGCCGGTCTCCTCGCCGACGCGCACCATCTGGGAGACCATCGGCGGGAAGATCTCGAGCTCCTGCAGGGGCACGGCGATCGGCACACCCTGGTGGACGCGCTCGCGGACGATCACGACGGAGTCCTCGATGATGGAGTTCCCTGACGTCGTCCCGGTGATCTCGAGCGCGCGGATGATGTCGACGCCCGAGCCGATGAGCGTCGAGAGCGTGCGCGAGAAGCGCGCCATGCCGACCTTGAGGACGACCTTGCCGATCCCGACCGGCGCCTTCATGCGCAGCCGGTCCCAGACACGGCGGCCGCGGTGCGTCTTCTTCAGGCGGAAGAACGCGAAGATGATCCCGCCGAATGCCGGGAAGATGATGAACCAGTAGCTCTTCAGAGCGTCGGAGGCCTTCACGACGATCTGCGTGAGCATCGGGAGGTCGCCGCCGAGCTGGGCGAAGATGTCCACGAAGATCGGGACGAGGAACATGAGCATGCCGATCAGGACGAGCGTCGCGAACGCCATGACCATGAGCGGGTACATCATCGCGCCCTTCACGCGGCGCTTGATCTGCGTCTCCTTCTCGATCTGCATGGCGACGCGGTCGAGAACGATGTCGAGGATCCCGGCCGCCTCGCCCGCCTCGACCATGGAGATGTAGAGGCGCGAGAAGACCTTCGGGTGCCGCG
>JAICNY010000223.1 GCA_025930955.1 Thermoleophilia bacterium | reverse complement strand
GCGCGCGGCGACGTCGTAGTCGCGGGTCTGCGCCCGGAGCGACATCGCGACGAGGCGGAGCGCCCGGTCGCCGGCGACGTGGCCGAGCGCCGAGTTGATCGCGCGCAGGTGGTCGACGTCGATCATGAGCAGGCTGACGGGCCGGTCGAAGCGGTCGGCGCGTCGCAGCTCCTGGGCGAGCACCGCCTCGAGGTGGCGCATGTTGTAGAGGCCGGTCTTCGGCTCGATCCGCGAGAGCTCGACGAGGCTCGGGATCGCGAGCGAGCGGTACATGAGCGCGAGCGGCGCCGCGAGGAGCGCGACGAGGCTCGGGTGATGCCCGGCGAGCGCGGCCGCGAGCGCGCCCATCGAGAGGAGGCTCGAGTCGATGAGGAGGCAGTCTCCGCGCACCGTCCGCCGCACCGGCACCCCGCGCGCGAGGCGGAGCATGACCGCGAGGACGGCGTACTGGAGCACGAGGAACGTCGCGAGCGCCCCGAGCGCGCCGAGCGTCCAGCCCGCCGTCTCGGCGTCCGTCGGGACGCCCGCGATCCGGTCGAAGACGGCGCGGGCCGCGAGCGCGGGCCCGACGAAGTTCGCGACGTTGAAGACGACGATGTACCACGCGGTCCGCATGCGCGCCCACTCCGGCAGAAAGGCGAGCGCGATCGCCGCCGCGGCGAGGAGCGGCGGCAGGAGGAGCACGGCGGCGAACATCGGGGCGAGCGAGAGCTGCGATCCCTGGTGGTTCGCGCGCTCGCGCGAGAGCAGGTGCACCGCCGCGATGAGCGGGACGAGGACGGCGAACGCGATCCAGTCGTCCCGCGTCACGTCGGCCGGCACGCCGTACGCGATCGCACCGACGGCCGTCGCCCAGACGACCGCGAACTCCCAGGCGGCGCCGGCCGGGGTCAGCCCGGCGAAGGAGGGGTGCGCCGCTCGATCCATCTATCACGATCTACGGCGCGCCGGGCGGCGGAGACATCCCCCGTCCGAGGGACGGGAGCCGGCGTCACGGCGCGACCGGGAGCTCGGCCGGCACGTCCGGCGGAACCCGGAGGTACTGGAGCGCGAACGTCGCGATCTCGCGGAACGCGGGCGCGGCCGCGGTGCCGCCCCAGATCGTCCCGCTCGGCTCGTCGACCGTCACGAGGACGACGAAGCGCGGGTTGTCGGCCGGGGCGAACCCGGCGAACGAGGCGACGTAGCGCGTGTCCGAGTAGCCGCCCTCGATCGGGTCGGGCTTCGCGGCGGTCCCGGTCTTCCCCGCGACGCGGTAGCCCGGCACGGCCGCCTCGACGCCCGAGCCCGCGCTGACGACGCCCCGCAGCATCCGGGTGACGGCGGCGGCGGTCTCCTCGGACACGATCCGGCTCCCCTCGACCGGCTTCGGCTCCTCGCCGGCGACGCTCTCGACGAGCCGCGGCGGCATGGCGACGCCGTCGTTTGCGATCGCGCCGTAGACCTGCGCCATCTGGAGCGGCGTCACCGCGATCCCGTGCCCGATCGGGACGTTCCCGATCGTGGAGCCGGACCAGAGCTCGGGCGGGACGACGATCCCCTCCGTCTCACCGGGGTACTCGATCCCGGTCGGCCGGCCGAAGCCGAACTTCTCGATCCATTCGGCGAGCTTCGTCCGGCCGAGCCCGAGCGCCAGGGTGATCGTCCCGACGTTCGAGGAGCGGGAGATGATCTCCGACACCGTGAACTCCTCCGTGCCGCGCGGCACCGCGTCGCTGATCACGCGGTCCGCGACCTCGATCGTGTCGGGGAGCGTGTAGCGCGTCCGCGGCGTGACCATCCCGGTCTCGAGCGCGGCGGAGACGGTCACGACCTTGAACGTCGAGCCCGGCTCGAACGTGTCCGTGACGGCGCGGTTGCGCTGCCGGTCGCGCGGCACGTTCGGGAAGCGGTTCGCGTCGAAGCCCGGCTCGACGCCCATCGCGAGAATCCCTCCCGTTCTGGGGTCGAGGACGACCGCCGTCGTCGCCTTCGCGTTCCAGCGCTCGCGTGTCTCGGCGAGGACGCGCTCGACGTGGCGCTGGAGGGTGTTGTCGATCGTGAGCCGGACGTCGCGCCCGTCGACCGCCTCGCTCTCGTCCACGACGTTCAGCTCGTTCCCGAGCGGGTCGCGGACGATCGTCTTCTCGCCGTCCGTCCCCGCGAGCGTCTTGTCGAGCGCGAGCTCGAGCCCGGCGAGGCCGCGGTTCTCCGTCCCGGCGTAGCCGACCACCTCGGCAGCGACGTTGCGCAGCGGATAGGTGCGCCGCTCCTCCGGATAGAAGCCGAGGCCGACGATACCCTGCTCCTGGAGCTCCTCGGCCGCGCCCGCGTCGGCCTTGCGCGCGAGGTAGACGAACCCCTTCGAGCGGTCGGCGAGGATCGCGACGAGCTTCGCCGGCGCGATGTCGAGCGCCTTGCCGGCCTCGAACGCGACCGCGCGGGGATCCTCGATCTGGCGCGGGTTCGCGTAGACGGTGATCGCGCGCTCGCCGATCGCGAGCTCGACGCCCGTGCGGTCGAGGATCGACCCGCGGCGAGCCGGGATCGTGATCGTCTCCCGGTGCTGGCTCGCCGCCAGGCGATCGAGGTCGCCGGCGCGGACGGCCTGCAGCCACCCGGCCCGGACGAGCACGACGGCGAAGCAGAGCGCGAACGCGGCGACGAGCAGCCGGACGCGCCGGTTCACGACGCGCGCGCTCACCGCTTCGGCCGGCGCGCCTTCACGTAGCTTGCTCCCACCGCGTCCACGAGCCCGAGCCGGCCGCGCGCGGTCATCTCGACCCGGCTCGCCGCGCCCAGGCTCGAGAGCTTCGAGGCAGTCGTCGCGTTCTCCGCCTGAAGGTCCTGGCGGCGCTGCTCAAGCTCCTGCGACTCGAGGTTCAGGCGGAGGGCGGCGACGTTCACGGCGACGATGCCGGCGAGGAGCACCGCCAGGACGACGATCCAGAGGACGCCGCCTGCGAT
>JAICNY010000033.1 GCA_025930955.1 Thermoleophilia bacterium | reverse complement strand
TCCTCGAGCGCGGTCGCGACGAGGGCCAGCTGCGGAAGGACGTCTCGGTCGCGACCCTCGTGGAGTCGCTCCTCGCGCTCGTCGCGGTGAGTGTCAGGACCGGCAGGCAGGAAGGGATGGGCCTCGAGGACATGAGCGCGACCGCTCTCCGGCTCTTTCTCACCGGCGCGCGCGCCCCCGATCAGAACTGAGCGTCGCCGCCCCGCCGGACGGGAGGGCGCCGTGGCCCGGCGCCCTCCCGTGCGGCAACCTGCCTCGGTCAGCGGCCGCCGCCCCTGGCCCGCGTCGTGACGCCAGATCTCGGCCCTTTTGAGGTAGTCGCCGAAGATACGACCATGAGGACGGGACTTTCTCGGCCCGTCCTCATGGCTTTCGGGTCTCGCTGTCCGTACCGCTTTCGCGGTTCCGACGACGGCTACGGGCAGCCCTGGGAGGCGGGGATGAGGAGCGGCCCTGTGGCGGGCGCGGCGAAGAACGTCGCCACGAACACCGTCACGCCGCCCGTCGCGTTCCAGGCGGTGTGGGTGTGCCCATGACCGGGATCCACGAAGGCGGTGCCGGCGCCGTACTTGCGTTCGACGCAATCGCTCGAAGGCAGGTAGGTCAGCTCGCCCTGGACGACGTTGACGATCACGGGGCCGGGGTGCGAGTGCCAGGGGAACTGCGCTCCCGGCTGCACCGTGAATCTCGCGACGACCGTTCGCGAGGGATCCTTGTCCCTCACGACGGTGGTCTTCCTTCCGTCCATCTTGATCTTGAACTTGGTGTCCACGTCGTCGGTGAACACCGCGCGCTCGGTCAGGAACTCCGTCGCGATGGGCGGCGGCGAAACCTGCGCCGACGACGGCAGCACGTCGAGCATGAGGACGAGGGCGGCGAGCAACGCCGCTCCTCCTGCAATAGCTCCTCGCTTACCGGTCATGTCTTTCTCTCCTTCGTTGGATGTTCGACCTTGGGCGCGCGGCGACGCGCCCGGCCTCGGTCAGCCCGCGCGGCCCGGACGTTGCCCTGGCATCGCCTTGCCTAGCAAGCGTCACGCGGCTCATGTGCGTAGGGGGCGACGACGCCTGCGCCGAAGTTCGGCTGGTTCGCGAACAGCGCTCCGGCGCGGATGTCGGCTCCGAAGAGCGCGCCGTCCTGCTGGGCGTTCGCCGACGCAAAACTGGCCGACGCACGACGGGGTTCCCGCGGCAACGGGCGCACCCGGTAGGGCGAGGAAAGCTGCCGCAGATACGAAAGCGACAACCCGTGTCCGCATGATGCTTTCTCCTTCCGCAGAGGGACGCACGATCGATTCCCGAACCCGTGAACGGCGGCCTCGCTTCCTGATCACCGCCCCGGGTTCACAGCGCCTGACGCCGAGGGCGCAAGAGCGCTGACAACACCGAGCGTCGCGAGGAGCAGAACCGTTACTCGACGTCGCAGAGCATCCTCCTTTCCATTCTTCCCACGAGCGCGAGGCGAGCCGATCTCCTGTGGACGTTCATGCCGCACTCCCTTCGTACGCCGTATTGCGCTTGACGGGACGGAGGTTCACAGTGAGGCGTGTGACGGGGCGTGTGAGGACGGAGGGCGCTCGGTGGGGCTGAGCATCCACGTCCTCGGGCCGCCGAGGCTGGAGCGCGGCGGCGCCCCCGCCGAGCCCCCGCGCGGCAACAAGGCGTGGGGGCTGCTCGTGTTCCTCCTGCGGACCCGGCTGCCGCCCTCGAGGGAGCGGCTGGCCGGCCTCCTCTTCCCGGAGGCGGACGACCCGCTCGGAACGCTCCGCTGGACGCTCTCGGAGCTCCGGCGCAGCCTGGGCGACGACGCGGACGTCGGCGGCGACCCGGTCCGCCTGACGCTGCGCCCGGGGACGCTCGTGGACGTCGACGTCCTGAGCGGAGGTTCGTGGGCGGAGGCCGTCGCACTGCCCGGCTTCGGCAACGAGCTGGTGGACGGCCTGGTCGTCCGCTCGAGCCCCGGCTTCGAGATGTGGCTCGAGGACGAGCGCCGCCAGGTCGCGGGGACGACGAGCGCCGTGCTCCACCAGGCCGCGCTCGCGCTGCTCGGACGCGGGCAGGCCGCGGACGCCGTCCGCCACGCGTCGGACCTCGTGCGCCTGAACCCGTACGACGAGAACGCCCACGTCCTCCTCGTGCGCTGCCTGCGCGCCGCAGGCGACCCCGAAGGTGCAGCACGCAGGGCCGAGGCCTGCAGGGAGCTCTTCCGCCGCGAGCTGGGCATCGACCCGAGCGGCGCCCTGCGGACCGCGGCCGAGGCGTCCGAGGCTCCCGTCGTGGGCCGCGTCTCGAGCGGCGCCGCCGTCCTCGCGCAGATCGAGGCGGGCGAGGCCGCCCTCGCCGCGGGCGCGGTCGACGCCGGTGTCCAGCGCATGCGAGGCGCGGTCGCCGCGGCGCGGACGATCGACGACCGCGAGCTCCTCGCCCGCGCGCTCGTGTCGCTGGGCGGCGCGCTCGTCCACTCGGCCCGCGGCAGGGACGAGGAGGGTGCGGCCTCCTTGCACGAGGGGGCGACGCTCGCCGAGGAGGCCGGCCGGGCCGACGTCGCCGCGACCGGGTGGCGCGAGATCAGCTGGGTGCAGTTCCTCCGCGCCCAGTACGAGCGCGCCGAGGCATCGCTGACCCGCACGGCGGTGCTCGCGGCGGGAGCGAACGAGGAGCTCGCCTGGGTCGACGTGACGCGGGGCGCCTGCCGTCACGACACCGGCGACTACGCGGCAGCCGGCGAGCTCCTCCGCTCGGGAGTGGAGCGGGCCCGGCGGCTCCCCTCCGGGCAGCCGCTCGCCCAGGCGCTCACGCTGCTCGGGCGCTACCACCTGCTCCGCGGGGAGATCGAGGACGCAGTCCACGTCCTCGACCAGGCGCTCGCGGAGGTCGACGCGCGCGGCATGACAGCGTTCGTCTCCTGGCCCGAGTCGTTCCGCGGCGAGATCGATCTCGCCCTCGGCGACGTCGACGCCGCGGAGGCGCGCTTCGAGCACGCCTTCGCGCTCGGCTGCCAGGTCGGCGACGCCTGCTGGGAGAGCATCGGCCTGCGGGGTCTCGGACTCGTCGCGGCGGCGCGTGGTGACGTCCCCCGCGCGCTCGACCTGCTCCTCGAGGCGCCGCGGCTCTGCCGCCGGCTTCCGGACACGTACCTTTGGATCGAGGCCTACGCGCTCGACGCCCTCTGCGCGGTCGCGGTCGAGCATCGCGCCGAGGCCGCCCTGCGCTGGATCGACGAGCTCGAGGCTGTCACGGCGCGGCGCGGGATCAGGGAGCTCCTCGTGCACGCGACGATCTATCGGGCCCGGCTGGGCGAGCCCGGTGCGGCCGAGGCGGCCCGCTCGCTGGCCGCGCAGGTGGAAAACCCGGCGCTCGACGGGCTCCTCGAGCTCGAGGAGCTCGCCGCGGACGCCTCCTAGTAGTGGGAGACGAACAGCTTGAGCGCGATCAGCACGAGGCCGATGCACAGGTTCAGGGCAACCACGGCGAGCGTCCCGAGGGGGCTCAGCCGCTCCATGCGGCCGAACCCCACGCCCTGCGCGACGAGCACGGCCACGCCCAGCCCGAAGGCGAGCCACCCCGCGACCGTCGCCGAGGCAATGCCGAGCGGGTCGAGCAGGAGCGCAGCGACGGGCAGCACGGCGGCCCCGACGATCGACGCCTCGAGGCGGGCGATGTGGCCGAGCTCGGCCGCCGAGAGACGTTCGTCGCGCGCGACGCTCTGGCCGAGTCCGTGCGCGTACACGTGCGCAAGCCAGAGCACGGTCGTCGTGGCGAGCACGAGCGCGGCGACGCGCCCGGCCGAGTCCGGGTACGCCTTCGCGCCCGCCGCGATCACGGACAGGACGATGATCGTTCCGTAGATGAACCCCGCGAGCCGCTCGCCCCTCGCGAGCCGGCCCGCGCGACCATCGGGGTGGGCGGCGCCGCTCACGCGCGCATCATGCTGGTCACTAAGCCGCCGCGCGAGCCCGCCGCCCGCCGCCAGGAGGAGATCGACAGCCGGCTGCGTGCGCTCGGCCTGCGATGCTGAGGCATCCGTCGATCGAGGATGGGATTGGAGGGAACGCGTTTTCGCCGCCATGAGGAAGGACGTGCGCGAGTTCATCCGCCGGCTCGAGGCGGCCGGGCTCACCGTCGAGCCGACGCCCGGCCACTACCGCGTCCTGCGTGACGGCAAGCCGCTTCGAAAGGCGAACGGCATGCCGTTCATGCTCCCCTTCTCGCCCGACACGACCCGCTGGCGCCGCTCGGCGACCGTGGAGCTCCGCAGGCTCGGGATCGACCTCTGAGACCCCGCAGAGCCAGCGCACTGACGCCCGCGGGCCTTGACGCGCCCCCTCTTGACGGATAACAATTCGAGCACTTAGTCAAATGACTAATCCCGCGATCGCCGACGCATATCGTTCTGCCGAGGAGGCGCTTCTCGACGCGGCCGAGCGTCTGCTCGTCGACGTCGGCTACGCGCGCATCACGACGCGCCGCCTCGCCGAGACCGCGGGCGTGAACCACGGGCTCGTCCACTACTACTTCGGCTCGAACGAGAACCTGCTCGTGCGGGCGCTCGAACGCTTCACCGAGCGCCTCGTCGAGCGCCAGCGCGAGCTCTACGCCGGCGCCGAGCCGTTTCCGGAGAGGTGGCGCACGGCGATGCGCTACCTCGTGGACGACGACGCGCGCTACGAGAAGATCTGGCTCGAGCTCCAGGCGCTCTCGTGGAACGACGCCGACCTGCGCGAGCGGCTCGCCCGCGTGAACGCGGAATGGCGCGCGGTGCTGACGGAGGCGCTCGCCGAGCCGCACCGCGAGCTCGGGATCCCGATGCCGCTCGACGCGCTCGTCTCGCTCGTCATGACGTTCAACCTCGGGCTCATCGTCGAGCGTCTCGGCGGCGTGACAGCCGGCCACGACACGCTCCTCGACTGGATCGACGGATGGCTGTCCGGCTGACCGCCGCGCCGCAGCCGGAGCAGACGCGCGCCCGCTACCCGGACGGGTCCGGGCACGTCGAGCGCGACGGCGTCCGGATCCACTACGAGGTCTACGGCGCCGGCGAGGTGACGGTGCTGCTCCTGCCGACGTGGTCGATCGTCCACTCGCGCCACTGGAAGATGCAGATCCCGTATCTCGCGCGCCACTGCCGGGTCGTCACCTTCGACGGCCGCGGAAACGGGCGCAGCGACCGGCCCGAGACGGGCTACGACGAGCACGAGTTCGCCGCCGACGCCCTCGCGGTCCTCGACGCGACCGGCACGCGAAGCGCGACGCTCGTCTCGCTCTCGCTCGGCGCGCAGCGGGCGCTCGTCCTCGCGGCGGAGCATCCGGCGCGCGTCGACGCGGCCGTCTTCATCTGCCCGGCCGTCCCGCTCGGGGACCCCCCGGCCGGCCGCGGCGTCCACCCCTGGGACGAGGAGCTCGCGACCGACGAGGGCTGGGCGAAGTACAACCGCTACCACTGGCTCCGCGACTACCGGGACTTCCTCGAGTTCTTCTTCTCGCGGATGTTCACGGAGCCGCACTCGACGAAGCCGATCGAGGACTGCGTCGGCTGGGGGCTCGAGACGACGCCGGAGACGCTCGTCGCCACCGAGCTCGGCAAGGGGCTCGACGCGGAGACGACCCGCGAGCTGGCCACGCGCCTCGCCTGTCCGGTGCTCGTGATCCAGGGCACGGAGGACGGGATCACCGGGCCGGCGCGGGGCATCGGGCTCGCGGAGGCGACCGGCGGCGAGCTCGTGCTGCTCGAGGGCTCCGGGCACGGGCCGCACGTGCGCGACCCGGTCAAGGTGAACCTCCTGCTGCGCGAGTTCATCGCGCCGCCGCCCCGTCCCACGCGCTGGCTCCGCGGCAAGGCCCGCCGCAAGCGGGCGCTCTACGTCTCCTCCCCGATCGGGCTCGGCCACGCGCAGCGCGACGTGGCGATCGCCGACGAGCTGCGCGTGCTCCATCCGGACCTGGAGATCGACTGGCTCGCCCAGCACCCCGTCACCGCCGTGCTCGAGGGGCGCGGCGAGCGGATCCACCCGGCGAGCGCGCACCTCGCGAACGAATCGGGCCACATCGAGAGCGAGTCGGCCGAGCACGACCTCCACTGCTTCCAGGCGATCCGGCGGATGGACGAGATCCTGCTCGCGAACTTCATGGTCTTCAACGACCTCGTGCGCGACGAGCACTACGACCTCTGGATCGGGGACGAAGCCTGGGAGCTCGACTACTACCTGCACGAGAACCCGGAGCAGAAGGGCGCCGCGTACGTGTGGCTCACGGACTTCGTCGGCTGGCTCCCGATGGAGGACGGCGGCGACCGGGAGGCCTTCGTGACGGCCGACTACAACGCGGAGATGATCGAGCACATCGCGCGCTTCCCCCGCCTTCGTGACCGCGCGGTCTACGTCGGGAACGCGGACGACATCGTCCCCGACCGCTTCGGGCCGGGACTCCCGGCGATCCGCGAGTGGACGGAGGAGAACTTCGACTTCGCCGGCTACGTGACCGGGTTCGACCCGCGAGACGTCGGTGACCGCGGCGCCCTCGGCTACGGCGACGACGAGCGCGTCTGCATCGTGACCGTGGGCGGCTCGGGCGTCGGCGCCCACCTGCTACGGCGCGTGATCGCCGCGTTTCCCGAGGCGAAGGAGCGCGTGCCCGACCTGCGGATGGTCGTCGTCGCGGGCCCGCGGATCGACCCGGCCTCCCTGCCGCAGCACGACGGCCTCGAGGTGCGCTCCTACGTCCACGAGCTGTACCGTCACCTCGCCGTCTGCGACCTCGCGATCGTCCAGGGCGGCCTGACGACGGCGATGGAGCTGACCGCGAACCGCCGGCCGTTCCTCTACTTCCCGCTTCGCCACCACTTCGAGCAGAACTTCCACGTCCGCCACCGGCTCGAGCGCTACGGCGCCGGTCGGTGCATGGACTTCGAGACGGACGGCCCGTCGGAGATCGCCGCGGCGATCGCCGGGGAGATGGGGCGCGAGGTCGACTACCGGCCGGTCGAGACCGACGGCGCCGCGCGCGCGGCGAGGCTCATCGCCGAGCTGCTCTGACCCGCGCCGGTGCGGGGCCGGAACGCCGGCCCCGCATGACGGCGCGCTAGGAGCCGGAGCCGGTCGCCTTCCAGAAGTAGTAGTCGGCGGTGTACGGCACCTCGGCCTGCGTCCCGACCGTTCCGGCATGACACGAGGCCTCCGCGGGCGCGAGCCCGCCGGTGGTGGCGATCCGCTGGATGAACGTCGTGTGGGCGAGGCGGTCGCCGCCAGGGCCGGCCGAGGTCGAGGCGGCCGCGAGAAGGAGCCACGGGATCGCCCCGCCGACGGGAGCGCGATCCACGACCCTGCCGACGACGAGGCTGCCGTCCTGCGCCTGCCAGGACGGCCCGGCGAAGTGCGTCGTGAGAAGCTTGCCGCGCTCGTCGTAGAGGTCGGCCCGCGGCGCGACGAAGTCCCACCGGTGGCCACCAGCCACCGCGTTGCACGCGTAGATCTGGACGCCGACGGCCTCCCCGACGAGGAACACCTTGTTGCCCTCGGCCACCGAGATCGCCTCCGGGACGTCGGGCGCCGCGGGACCGGCGTATGCGGCGGCGGAGAGGACGGCCGCCACGATCACGGCCACGGACAGGGCGCCCACCTGGATGAACGGCTTCATGCGGAATACCTCCGTTGGTCACGCGTCCCGGCGGAGATCGCCGGACGTCGCGCAGAGGAGACACGAGCCCGGTTGCGATTCGCCTGCGATCCGGTAAAGAGGGGCCCGCGGCGCGGCTGCTAGCCGTCCGCGTCCTCGGCTGCTTGCTCCCGGTCTTCCTCCGTGTAACAGGCCTCGGTGAGCGCGACGAGCTCGGCGCCGAGGAGCGCCTCGGTGCGCTCGTCGGCCTCGGCGCTCTCCCGCCGGAACCCGCGCGCGACCTCGCCCGTCTCGGCGTACCGCTCGTAGCCGTCGAGCACCTCCTGCCGCGCGCCCTCGACCTCGTCGAGCGCGCTCGTGAACCGCTCGACCCCCGCCTTGCATTCCTCACGGTAGTCGCCGCTCAGGCCCTCGAACGCGGCTCTGACCTCATCCGTCGCATCGATGAGGGCTCGGTTCTCCTCCAGATGGCAGCGCACCGCCCTGCGCGGCGAGGCGCCCTCGTCGAAGAGCCGTTGCGCCTCCTCGTTGCACGCCTCACCGCGCGCGCGGTACGAGCTCCACGCCCCGCCGATGCGGCCGAGCGACGGGTTCAGGGCCTCGCTCTCGACCGACGTGAAGTACCCCTCGCGCGGGTCGGACGCCTCGGTCGTCGCCGCCGGCGCGGTCGCCGCCGGCTCGGAGTCGCCGCCGCACGCCGAGAGCACGGCCGCCGCCGTCACGATCACGAGCATCCTGAACAGGCTCACGCCACCCCCGACATCGTCGTCCGCCACGCCGCCCGTCCGGCCAAACCGGCGGACGGCCGCACTCTAGACGTTGCGGCGATGCGTGTGATCCGGTCGCGCCCGCTACCCGGCCGTCACCGACTCGTCACCGGCCGCGGCGAGCTCGGCGCGCATCGACCGAAGGAAGATCCGTGCTGAAGCGCCCTCTCGCTCGTCGGGCCGCTCGCGGCCGCCGCCGGCTCCTCGCTCTCGCTGGCCGTGCGGGGGCGCGCAGCCGCACGTCGTCGCGCCGGGTCACGGCCCGACGCGCCCGCGGCCGCGGAGGCGACGGCGTGCGACGTGGTACGCGTGACGCGCGGCCGTGCGGGCGAGACGCGGGTCGGCGACGAGCGCGCGCGCGAGGCTTCGTCCGCCCCGCTCCCGCGCGGCGAGCAGCCGGTCGAGATCGACGAGCCACGCCACCCGACGCTCGAGGAGCGCGCGAAGCTCCGAGTCGGCCCGCACACCGGGCCGCTCGAGCAGCCGTGTGTCCGACTCGAGCCGGCCGCGGAGATGCTCCCGCCGGCCCGCCGTCACCGAGCCCGAGCCCGGGCGGTACTCGTACGTCGCGTCGCCGGTCTGCATCCAGCGCGCGCCGGCCAGGAGGAGATCGACGAAGAGGCAGAAATCCTCCCCGATGCGAAGCGTCGGGTCGAACCGCAGGCCGTGCTCCTCGAGGAAGGAGCGCCGGATCATCGGCTTCAGCAGGCCGAGCTGGTGGCGAGCGAGATCGGCGGCGGCGAGCCGGGCGGGCGTCGGGCGCCCGAAGCCGCCGGTCGCGAGCAGCGTGCGCGTGCGGCCGCCCGGCTCCCGGATCAGCACGTCGTCGCTCGCGACGTCGGCGTCCACGAGGTGGGGCACGAGCCGCTCGAGGCGCCCGGCCAGCCAGCGGTCGTCCGCGTCGAGGAGCGCGAGCCACTCGCCTCGGGCGGCGGCGATCGCGCGGTTGCGGCTCTCCCCAGGACCGGTGTTCTCCTCGTTCTCGACGACGCGGACGCGGTCGTCATCGGCCGCGAGCGCGCGCGCGATCGCGAGCGTATTGTCGCTCGACTTGTCGTCGACGATTACGACCTCGATTTCCACTCCCGATTGCATCAACGCCGACGAAACGGCGTCCGCCAAAGAGGCTCCGGCATTGTGCGCGGGTATGATGACGCTGACGATGAGGCGATCGTACATCGGGCCTGACGGCCGAGGCGCGTCGCCGTGATCGTCCGCGCGCCGGCGGCGGCGGCCGGCGCCAAGCCGCTCGACGCCTGGTGGACGGTGCTCGTGGTCGACCCGTTCGCGCTCCGCCTGCTCCCGGCGCTTGCCGCACGGCCGTGGGTCACGCCGCTCCGGCTCACCCTCGTCGGCGCCGCGCTCTCCGCCGGCTCCGTTCCCGCGTTCGCGACCGAGCACTACGTCCTCGGCGCACTCCTCTTCCAGGCCGGGTTCTTCTTCGACTGCCTGGACGGGAAGCTCGCGCGGATGCGGCGGGAGACGTCCGCGCTCGGCGCCTTCCTCGACCAGGCGCTCGACGTGCTGATCCGGACGGGCGCCTTCGTCGCGCTCGCCTGGCACGCGTTCCCGGACTCGCGCCTCGCGCCCGCGCTCGTCGCGGGGATCGTCCTCTTCGAGTCGTGGCTGCGCGTGTTCCCCGCGCGGCCGCGCGAGGGCGGCGGCGCGTCGCTCCCCGGCGCGCTCGGGCGCGTGCGTGCGGCACTCGCGCGGCGCCGGCTCGTCCTGCTCCCCTCGACCGTGGACATGGAGACGGTCGCGCTCTTCCTCCTGCCGCTCACCCGGAGCACGGGGGCGATCGCGGTCGGGCTCGTCATCGCGCTCGCAGGCTACGCCTTCTACTGCCTGCTCCACGTCCGCCGGCTCGTGCGCTCGTGACCGAGCCGGCCGTGGTCATCCTCGCCGCCGGCCGCGGCAGCCGGCTCGCCGGGGACGTCCCGAAGTGGTTCGTCACGGTCGGCGGGCGGACGCTCGCCGAGCGGCAGCTCGACGCCCTGTCGCTGGCCGGGGCCGCGCGCGTGCTCGTCGTGACCGGCTTCCGCCCCGAGCTCTTCGGCGAGGAAGCGCTCGGCGCGGAGCTCGTCCACAACCCGGACTGGGCGACGCAGAACAACTGGCGCTCGCTCGCGATCGCGCTCGAGCGCCTCGCGGATGACGGCTGGGACGGCGCGGTCTGCATCCTGAACTCGGACCTCCTCGTCGGCCCCCGCGTCGTCGGGCGCTTCTTCGCCGCGGCCGCGGGCGACCCGCGCAGCCTCCTCGCAGTCGACGCCGACGCGCCGCGCACGGACGAGCAGATGAAGGTCGCCGTCGAGGCCGGGCGCGTGGTCGACATCGGCAAGGGGGAGCTCGCCGCGGCCCCCGGCGGCGAGTACGTCGGGCTCGCGAAGCTGGCGGCGCGCGACGTGCCCGCGCTCCGCGCGATCCTCGACGGGTTCGCCGCCGACCCGGCGCGGGCGGACGAGTGGTACGAGGGCGCGTTCCGCGAGGCGATGCGGGCGGGGGTCGAGTTCGGCGTCGTCCCGGTCGATTCCGGACGATGGATCGAGATCGACGACGCGGCCGACCTCGCGCGCGCCGAGGCGATCGCGGCGCTCCTGGAGGAGGCGTGACGCGAATGGACAGATCGGTGAGCATCCCGACGCTGCTCGAGATCGCGCCCGGCGCGGTCGACGAGCTCGGGGCGCTCCTCGGAGGCGTCGCGGTCGACCTCGAGCGCCCGCTGGTCGGCACGGGCGGCGAGCAGACGGCCGGGGTCGCCGAGCGGGCGAGCGCGCAGCTTCCCGGCGCGACGCTCTTGACCGGCCTCGTCGGGGACAGGGCGGGCGTCGAGGCACTCGTCGGCGAGATCCGCGCGCGCGAGGCGACCGTTTGCCTCGCGGTCGGCGGCGGGCGCGTGATCGACACGGTGAAGCACGCGAGCGCGCAGACGGGCGTCCCGTTCGTGAGCGTTCCGACCGCGCTCTCCCACGACGGGATCTGCTCTCCGATCGCATCGCTCGTCGGCGCGGAGGGGCGGCGCGAGAGCCTCGCCGCCGTCATGCCGGCCGCGGTCGTCGTCGACCTCGACGTCGTGCGGGCAGGCCCGGCGCGCGCGACGCGTGCCGGCGCGGGCGACCTGCTCAGCAACCTGACCGCCCTGCAGGACTGGCGGCTCGCCGCCGCCCGCGGACGAGACGCGTTCGACGGGTACTCGGCGCTGATCGCCGAGGCCTCCGCGCACGCGTTCCTCTACCTCGCCGGCGCGGCGGAGGAGCTCTCGCTCGAGACGCTCGCACGCGGGCTCGTGCTCAGCGGCCTCGCGATGGCGACCGCCGGAACGAGCCGCCCCTGCTCCGGCGCCGAGCACCTGATCAGCCACTCGCTCGACGCGCTGCTCCGGGAAGACGCCCGGCTGCACGGCGAGCAGGTC
Source organism: Thermoleophilia bacterium (assembly GCA_025930955.1). GTDB lineage: Bacteria > Actinomycetota > Thermoleophilia > Gaiellales > Gaiellaceae > JAICNY01. The sequence goes on along the minus strand of JAICNY010000033.1, from coordinate 8,353 downwards.
GCGCTGGGCACCCTGGTCGCCGCCGAGGCGCACGGCGGCGTGCCGGCCGAGCTGCGCGCCGCCTACGACTCGCTCGGGCTTCCGCGCCGCGCGGCCGACCTCGGGCTCGACCCCGCCGTCGTCGTCGAGGCAGTCCTCGGCGCCCCGGCGACGCGCCCCGAGCGGTACACGATCCTCGACGAGCTCGACCTCTCGCGCGACGCGGTGAAGGCGCTCGTCGCGCGCGCGCTCGACGACTAGCGCGGCGGCCCCGCGCCCGCGTGCAGGCGGATCCGCTCGGCGAGCAGACGCCGGTGCGCGCGCTTGCCCGGGCGGACGGCCGCGACGGCCCAGCGCGCCGAGTCGATCCCGAGGAGCGCCGCGCGGAAGGCGAGCGACGCCCGCCCGCCGAAGTGCTTGCGCACGTACGCATGCTCGCTCTCGACGAGGAGGAGCGTCAGCGCGCTCTCGCCGGCGTCCGTGCTGGCCCGGGCCTCGTGGACGGCCTCGACCTCAGGCGTCAGCACGGTCTTCCAGCCGAGCCGCTTCGCGCGGACGAGCCAGTCGGTCTCCTCGGCGTAGACGAAGAAGCGCTCGTCGAACGGGCCGACCGCGTCGAACGCCGCGCGGCGGAGGACGAGCACGGCGCCGGCAACCGCGTCGACGACGCGCTCAGAGTCGTACTCCCAGTCGCCGTACTGGCTCGCGCGGAGGCGCCGCGAGCCGCGGAACCGCCCGCGGAGGCCGAGGACGTCGACGAGCAGGTCGCGCACGCGCGGCTCGCGGCGGGCGCTGCGCTGGAGGGCGCCGTCCTCGCCCACGAGCCGCGGCGCGACCGCGGCGACGTCGGGATCGGCGGCGAGGATCCGGTCGATCGCGGCGAAGTCGCCGCGGATGCCGTGGACGTCGGGGTTCAGGAGCAGGACGAGCGGCGCGGAGGTGGCCGCGGCCGCCTGGTTCACGGCCGCCGCGAAGCCGCGGTTCTCCTCGTTTGCGATCACGCGGGCGTCGCCCGCGACCGCGTCGACCGAGCCGTCGCCTGGGGAGTTGTCCACGACCGTCAGCACCGCGCGGTCGCCGAGCCAGCGGCGCGCCTCGGCGGCCGCCGCGGCGAGCTTCGGGCCGCTCCGGTAGTTCACGAGGACGACGTCGACGTGGCTCACCGACGCGCCTCGAGGAGGGAGCGGTAGAGGCGCTCGTAGGCCGTGACCGTCGCGCCCCAGCCCGCGTGCTCGAGCGCCCAGGCGCGGGCGCGGCGACCGAGCGCGGCGCGGGCGCCGCGGTCCGCGAGCAGGTCGACGGTTGCCCGGGCGAGCTCGTCGTCCGTCTCTGCGAGGCGGAGGTGCTCGCCGTCCGTCACCGGGAGCCCCGCGGCGCCGAGCGGCGTCGCGACGACCGCCTTCCCGTACGCGAGTGCCTCGATCGTCTTGACGCGGATCCCGCCGCCGATCGCGAGCGGCGCGAGCACGACGCTCGCGCGATCGAGGTACGGGACGACGGAGGGGACGTCGCCCGTGACGTTCACTCCGTCGCCCGCGAGTGAGCGAACCGCGGGAGGCGGCGTGCGCCCGACGATCTCGACCATGACGCCCGGCCGCTCGTGCCGCACCCTGGGGAGGATGCCGCCCACGAGCCGCCGCGCCGCCTCGACGTTCGGCGTGTGCACGAAGTTCGCGACGAAGACGAGCGTCTCGCGGTCGTCGGCGCCGGCCGGGTCGAGCGGCTCGGGCGGCACGTCGATCCCGAACGGGATCACGTGCAGCGGCGTGGCGGCGCCGAGCTCGGCGAGCCCGTCGCGGTCGGAGTCGGTGAAGACGACCGCGGCGTCGACCTCCTCGAGGGCGCGGCGCTCGAACCTCCGCCAGGCCCACGCCTCTCCCCGGGCCGCGAGGCGGGCGCGGCGCCGCCCGCCGAGCGCCGCCCGCGCGTCCTCCGCGGCCCGCGCCGCAGCCGGCTCGTGCGCGACGAGCACGCGGGCGCCCGGCACCTCCGCGAGCGGCGGCAGGTAGCGGGTCATGACCGCGAACTCGCACTGGACGACGTCGGGGCGAAGCTCGCGCGCGAGGAGGGCGAGCCGGGCGGAGCAGACGCGGCTCCACGCGAGCGTCGCCCAGCGGGGGCGACCGACGAGGAGCGGCCCGACCGTCCGAACCTGGTAGCCGATCTCGCCCAGGCCGCCGCCCGGCCGCTCGGGCAGCTCGCAGCGGACGAGCGGCTCGCACGCCGCCTGCACGGCGTCGTCGGCGACGTCCCGCGGCCCGCGCCCGAGGTGGAAGAGCGCCACGCTGTGCCGCTCCGCGAGCGCGGTCACGAAGCCCGCGGTGACCCGGCTTCCTCCGTGGCGACCGTCGAGCCGCGGCGGGAAGGGTGCGAGGACGAGGACGCGGAGCGCGTCGGCTTGCATGGTCGGATTATCCGGCGGCGCGGAGCGCGCGGGCGATCCTCCAGGCGAAGCGGCCGAGCCCGTCCCCGGCCCCCGGCTCGACGCGGCCGATCAGGAGCTCGTCGTCGCCGGCCGAGAACGCGGCGTGCGCGCCCGTGAAGCCGGCGGTGAAGCCTGCGCTGCGGGCGGCTGCTGCGACGCCCTCGTCCGCCTTTCCGTGCGGGTACGCGATCGCGCTGAGCCGCCGGCCGGCGAGCTCCTCGAGCGCGGCCCGTCCCTCCGACAGCCGCTCGGCGAGCGCGGTGTCGTCCAGCCCGGGGAGCCGGTCGTGCCGGCGCGTGTGGAACCCGAGCTCGTGCCCGGCGGCGAGACGGCGCGCGTCGTCGGAGCTCAATCGCTCGGGCGGGCGGTGGGGCGCGGCGCGCTCGGCCAGGACGCGCGCGAGCGCCGCGCGGTCCTCGGGCGGGAGCTCCTCGGTCGTCTTCGCCACTGCGTGGATCGCGCGCGGCAGGCGTGCAAGAGCGTCCTCTCCACCCGGGACGTCGCCCGGCCGGAGAGCCCCGGCGTCGACCGCCGCCTGAAGGTCTTCCCACCAGAAGTACCGCTCGCCGCCGAGGAAGGAGCCGGAGAGGAAGAACGTCGCCGGCACGCCGGCGCCCCGGAGAAGCGGCGCGGCGACTCGTGCGTGCTCGGGCAGGTCGTCGTCGAAGGTCAGCGCGACCGGGATCCGCCCGCCCGGCCTGCGCGCCGCGACGGCGCGCGCGAGCTCGGACGCCCGCACCGGCCGAAACACGCGCGCGAGGAACGCCACCTGGCGCGCGAACGCGCGCGCGGGCACCGCAGGGTTCAGCTCGACCGACGGATCCCCGGCCCGCTCGGTCACCCGGTGGTAGACGAGCGCGATCCCGACGCGGCGCCTCGACAGGCGCAGTCCCGCGAGCGCCGCGGCGGCGGCCGCGAAGCGCACGGGGTCGGGCGTCCGGCTCAGGAGCCGCCGCGGCGTCGCACCCGCTCCTTCCAGGCCCAGGAGGCCGTTCCCGCGAGGATCCCGGCCACGTATGCGAGATCGCCCGCCGCCGCCCGCCGTCGCCCCGGCCGCACGCGGGCCGGCAGCCGCCGCAGCCGCGGCGCGATGTCTCCGCGCAGCCGCCCGCGCAGGGCGTGCTTCGAGTAGAAGCCACCCTTCCCGAGCCCGTAGCGCCAGCGGTAGACGAGGTGCTGCCGCGCCGGCCGCCATGCGCGGTGGATCCCGAGCGCCTCGGGCACGTAGACGATCTCGTAGCCGGCATCGAGCAGCCGGAAGCCCAGGTCGTTGTCCTCCGCGGAGGGGTGGGCGGTTCCCGGGCCGAGCCGTTCGTCGAAGAGCCCGACGTCGACGAGCGCCTCGCGACGGGCGGCCATGTTCCCGCCGGCGAGCACGTCCGTGCCGATGCGCCCCCGGTATGTCGCAGGCTCCTCGGACGGGGCCGAGGCGGGCGAGAAGCCGCCGGGGATCTCCGGCTCGCCGATCACGACGCGGCCGGTTGCGACGGCCCGCGGGCCGCGCGCGACCGCCTCGACGAGCGCGCGATGCCACCCCGGCGTGACGAGGATGTCGTCGTCGATCAGCAGCACGACGTCGTGCGCCGCCGCGCGAATCCCGTGGTTTCGCGCGGCGCTCAGGCCGTGCGCCGGGACCGCCACGGTTCGGGCGCCGTCCGCCTCGACCGGCTCGGCGCTCTGGTCGACGACGAGGATCTCCTCAGGCACCGTCTCGCCCGCCTGGATCGCCGCGACGGCGTCGCGCACGAGCCGGGGCCGATCCTTCGTGGCGATGACGACCGTGCTCGGCGGCAGCACGCCCGCCACCGGCTACTTCCTCGCGGCGACGCCCAGCAGGGTCGCGTAGTCGGGGTCGACGACGTCGAGGTCGCGGCGCCGCAACTCCTCCGCCGCGAGCCCGCGCAGGAACGCGGTCGACGCGAGCACGTTCCCGTAGCTCACCACCTCGAGGTCGCCGAAGCGGCCGCCGAAGAGCCGCTCGCAGCTCGCCTGCGTGAAGCGCCAGTAGTCGTCGAGCTTCCCCGGGGTCGTCATCACGCGGCTCACGACCGGCACGGTGGCGAGGAGCGTCCCGCCCGGCTTCAGGATCCGGTGGGCGTGCCCCACCGCAGCCTCGAGGTCGTAGACGAACAGAAGGGTTTGCGTGAGAACGAAGCAGTCGAAGACGTCGTCCGCGACCTCGTCGAGCGCCTGGAGGTCGCCCACGATTGTCGCCTGCTCGTTCGACCGGTCGACGTCGAGGACGTCCGCGCGTGTGACGCCGCTGCCGAAGCGCCTCGTGTAGCCGGCGTCTTTCACCTCGAGCACGCGACCGGTGATCGCCGCGCGCCGCTCCGCAAGGAACCGCTCGATGTAGTAGCGGTCGACCGGGCTCCCGCGGTCGGCGCCGAAGCCCCGGCTGACGGGGGCGGTGCGCCGCACGGTGCCGACGTAGGCCGGCGTGCGCAGGCGCCGCAGGCGGCGGCGGGCCCGCTGCTCGCGCTCGGGTCCGAGTCGGCGGAGGTAGGCGTGGACGAGGCGTCGCACGGGGCGCGTCATGCTAACCCGCACGCCGCCCGGACATCCGCGCGGCGACGGCCGCGGCCCACGAGCGATAGACGTCCCGCTCCCCGCGCGGCGCGCCTAGCGTCACGTAGGCCCCCGCGTAGGCGAGCACCGCCGGCACGACGCCCGCGAGGAGCCCCGCGATCGTCTCGCCGCTCACGACCCGGCGCAGGCCGAGCAGCACGGCGAGGAAGACCGCGGTCGGCAGGAGGAGCGGCAGGAGCGTTGCCCGTGCAAGCTCGGCGACCGGCACGCGGAGCGTCCGCGTCGTGTACGGGACCACCGAGACCGAGAGGACGACGATCGTGGAGATGACGGTCGCGGCCGCTACGCCGGCGAGGCCGAACGCGAGCACGAGCGAGACCGAGAGCGCGAGGTTCATGAGCCCGTCCGCGAGCGAGCTCCACGCGATCCACCGGTGCCGCTCGATCGCCATGAGGACGTTCGTCCCGGGATACGTCGCCACGTCGAGGAGCCCGTTCACGGCGAGGATCGTCACGAGGTAGGCGTACTCGCGGTACTCCTCGCCCACCCAGAGCGCGAGCACGTCCCCGCCCGTGATCCCGAGCGCCAGCGTGAGCGGGAGCGCGACCGCGATCGTCACCCGCGTCCCGCCGACGAAGACCCGGCGCAGCGCCCGCTCGTCGCCGAGGGCCGCCCGCTCGGACGCGAACGGGAACGTGACGCGCACGAATTGGGTCGTCATCAGCGTCACGACCTGGGCGAGCCGCTGGGCGAGGGCGTACGGCGTGACCGAGGCGACGCGCAGCGCGGCGCCGATCACGATCGGGTCGGTGCGCGCGGTGAGAAGGCCCGAGAACTGGATGACCGCTAGGTACGAGCTGAACGAGAAGACGCGGCGGGCTTCGGACCGTGTCGCGGTCCGCCAGCCGACGCGCAGCCGCGGCTCGATGCGGCGTAGCGCCAGGAGCACGGGGATCTGCATGACCGGCGTCGTCAGGGCGTTGACGACGGCCAGACCGAGCAGGCCGCCGCCGAGCTCGAGGACGAGGACGGTCGCGAGCGCGCCGAGCAGCGTGGCGGCGATCGAGATCGCGCTCGAGACGTCGAAGCGCTGAAGCCCGCGCAGGACGCTCAGCGCGGTCGCGCACGGCAGGGCGGCGCCGGCGCCGATCCCGGCGACGAGGATGAGCCAGGGCGCCTCCGCCTCGAACTCCGCCGGGATCTCGATCACGCGCGGGACGACGAGCGCGAGCACGCCGGCGATGGCCACGAACACCGCCCCGAGCCCCGTGTAGAGCGTCAGGATCGTCGCGATCACGCGGTTGGCCTCCTCGTACTCCCCGCGCGCGTGGAGGTCGGCCGTGTACTTGACCGCCGCGCCGGTCAGCCCGAGGTCGAGCAGCACGCCGTACCCGACGATCGCGAGCGTGAGCGCCCAGAGCCCGTACCCCGCCCGACCGAGGTGGCCGAGGACGAACGGCGTGAGGAAGAAGATGGTCGCGAGCGAGACGAACTGCGCGACGTAGTTGCTCGTGACGTTCCGGAGGAGGCGGGCCGGGACGGGGCTCGTGGACGGTTCGGTCACGGCGCGATCCGCTCGACGGTTTGCTCGGCGTCGCGCGCGAGGATGGCGGCGATCCGGACGAACTCCCCGTCGCGCACACCGCGCCGCGCCTCGTTCGCCGCGTGCTCGAGGAAACACGCGTGGACGCACGCGACGGTTTCCAGCGGGCCGAGGCCGAGCGCGGCACGGTGCCGCCCGACGGGCGGCCCGAGGAGGGCGCGCGCGTGCCCGCCGTCGAGGTAGTCGTCGACGACGGCCGAGCGGGCCGGCCGGACGCCCGCCGCGAGGCAGGTGTCGATTCCCATGTAGACGAGGTCGCGGAGCGGGAGGTCGCGCGGGCTCGCGGCCTCCCAGTCGACGACGCCGAGCCGCTCGCCGGTCGCGAGGAGGATGTTCGCGGTCGTGAGGTCGTTGTGTGCCGCGACGGCCGGGAGCGGCTCGAGGCGGTCGCACAGGCCTCTGAGCCAGGCCTCGTACGCGGCCGCGCCGGGAAGGAGCGGCGCCAGCTCGAGCGCCGGGGCCAGGAGCCGCTCGCGGACCGCGTCGCGCGAGAACGCCCCCGGCGCGAGCGTCGCGCCGTTCCACGCCTCGAGCCAGCCGGCGATCCGCTCGACGGTCCCGCCGACGCGGTGCGGATGCCGGGCCAGCTCGCGCAAGAGCGGCCGGCCGGAGACCGCGCTCTCGACGAGGACGTGCGCCGCGCCGGCGCGGCCGATGCGGAGCGGGACGGGCGTCTCGACCCCGTCGACCCGCGCCGAGGCGGCGACGGTGGCGAGCGCCTCGCCCTCGCCCTCGCGCCCGCCGACCTTGGCCACGGCGACGGGCGTCCCGCGCCGCTCGGCGAAGACGTGGACGAGCGTCGACGCCTCCCGGCGCCAGGCCGCCACGAGGATCACGCGGCCGGCGTCGGCCTCCGGCGCGAAGCGGCGCAGCCACTCGAGCGGTGGCCGCCCCCCGGGCCGGCGGAGGACGACCGCGGACGCGCGCAAGACGGGAGCGGCGGCCGCCGCGACCCGCCGCCGCGGCGTCGGCGGGAGCAGCGTCCGGAGCGCATGCCGCAGCACGCGCGACTCGGCCGAGGCGACGAGCCGTACGTCCTCGGCGCGCGGAAGCTGAGCGAACCCGCCTGCGACCTCGAGCCCCTCCGCCACGAGCGCTCGCACGAACCCGCGTCCGCGCGTCGCCGCGTACACCATTCCGTCCGGCGCGAGCGCGCGCACGGCCGCCGCCGCAGTCTCACGCGGTCGCGCGCCGCCCGAGGGCGCGACGACGACGAGCCCCGCTTCGCCCTGCCCGTCCTCCGGCAGCCCGCGCCGGAGCGCGTCGGGAAGCCCCTCGCCGAGCACCACCGCCCGCCCCGCGACGCCGTCCGGATGGAGCAGCTCGAGCGGCGACGGCGGGTGCACGCGCGCTAGCCGGCCCGCCCCGCGAGCTCGGCGAGGGCCTCGATCGTCTTGCGGTTGGAGCTCGCGATTGTGAGGTCGCCGCGCTCGATCACCTTGGGGCCGCTCGCCGCGCAACGGCGCCGGAGCTCCTCGTCGTCGAGGAGGCGCCCGATCGCCTCGGCCAGCGCGTCCGGATCCCGCGGCGGGACGAGAATCCCCGCGTCGCCGAGGACCTCGGCCGATCCGCCGTGCGCCGTCGCGACCGCGGGCACGCCGACGCTCAGGTACTCGAGGAGCGCGAGCGGGCCCGCCTCTGGGTCGACGCTCGCCGAGACGCCCACGGTCCACGTGCGCACGTGCGAGAGGATGTCCAGCACGTAGCCGACGAAGCGGACGCGCCCGGCGAGATCCGGCCGCGACGCACGTTCCTGGAGCGCCTCGACGTACGGCCCGTCCTTCGGAAAGCTCCCGCCGACGAGCTCGAGGGCGACG
>JAICNY010000206.1 GCA_025930955.1 Thermoleophilia bacterium | reverse complement strand
TCGAGAAGGCGCACCCGGACGTCTTCAACATCCTCCTGCAGATCCTCGAGGACGGGAAGCTGACGGACGCCCAGGGGCGCAAGGTCGACTTCCGCAACACGATCGTGATCATGACCTCGAACATCGGCGCCGCCACGATCTCGAAGAACCAGTCGTTCGGCTTCGGGATGGGCGACGAGACGGGCCTCTCGTACGACGACATGAAGGCCCGGATCATGGGCGAGCTCAAGAAGGTCTTCCGGCCCGAGCTCCTGAACCGCATCGACGAGGTCATCGTCTTCCACAAGCTCACGAAGGACGAGATCAAGACGATCGTCGAGTTCATGCTGAAGCGCCTGCGCGAGCAGATGGGCGAGCACGAGGCGGTGATCGAGCTCACCGAGGACGCGAAGGAGCTCCTCGTGGAGAAGGGCTACGACCCGGCGATGGGCGCCCGGCCGCTGCGCCGCGCGATCCAGCGCCACATCGAGGACCCCCTCGCCGACTTCGTGCTCGGGCGGACGCTCAAGCCCGGCTCGACCATCGTCGTGGACCGCAAGGTCGGCACGGAGGACGTGGACATCTCGATCGTCGAGGGCCCCGAGCCGGGCCCGGAACGCGAGAAGGTCACCGTCCCGCCCGAGGAGCCCGAGGGCTCCGCGGACGACGACGCGCCGGCCGAGGAGGAGTAGGGCCCGGCGCCTCCCGCGACGCCTGGCGCGGCCGGCGTAGGGTCACCTCGGCATGGGCACGTTCGTCTCGGTCTGCCTGCCCGCGTTCAACGGCGCGGCCTACATCGGCGAGGCGATCGACTCCGTGCTCGCGCAGACGCACGAGCGGTTCGAGCTCGTCGTCGTCGACAACAACTCGTCGGACGGGACGCGCGACGTCGTCGCGGGCTACGACGACGAGCGGATCCGGCTCATCGTCAACGACGTCACGGTCGGCGCGCCGGAGAACCACAACCTCGCCGTGCGGGCCGCGCGCGGGCAGCTCGTCAAGTTCCTCCACCACGACGACCGGCTGGCGCCCACGTGCCTGGAGCGGCTCGTGCCGGTGTTCGAGGAGGCGACGAGCGTCGGGCTCGCGTTCTCGCGCCGGGAGGTGCTCGTCGACCCGGCGGACGCCGACGCGGTCGCGTGGAAGGAGCGCTACGGCACGGTGCACGAGCCGCTCGGACCGCTCGGGCGCGTGAACGACGGGCCCGCGCTCCTCGCCCGCTACGTCGAGGGGCTCGGCGGGCCGCTCCTGCCGAACTGGATCGGCGAGCCGTCGTGCGTGATGGTGCGCATGGGCGCGCTCGACCGGACGGGCCTCTTCACGACGCGGATGCGGCAGTCCTGGGACGTCGAGCTCTGGCTCCGGATCATGGCCACCTGGGACGTGGGCTTCGTCGACGAGCCGCTCGCGCTCTACCGCTACCACGGCGCCTCGCTCACCCAGGTGAACGCGCGCGGCAACGAGGACTGGCTCGACCTGCTCTGGCTCCACGAGGGGCTGCTCTCCGCGCCCGAGCTCGGATCGGTCGCCGGAAGAGTCCGCGCGTATCGCCGGCGCGAGCTCGCGCGGTCGCCGCGCCGCGCGCTGGGCCGGCTGGCGCGACGGCGCGGGATCGGCGGCCTCGTCGGCTACGCGGGCTACCGCGCGGGCCGGGCGCTCGGCCGGGCGCCGGCCCTGCACGGCTAGCCCGCGGTCACTGCCTCGGCTCGTCCGAGTGGGTCGTGTCCGGCGGAGGCGGCGGCACGGGAGCGGGCGGCTCCTCCTCGGCGGTCGGCGCGCCCGCCTCGGCCGGGGCGACCGGCTCCGGCGGCGGCGCGGGCGCCGCGGGCTCGGCGGGGGCGGCCGGCGGGGTGGCCGGGGTAACCGGCGCGGACGGCGGCGCCGCAGCGGACATCGGCTCGTCCGGCGGGGCGCCCGATTCGCCGCCGGCCGCCGAGACCTCGTTCCGCAGCGTGTCGACGCCGCCGGCGTCCTGCACCTGGAGCCAGGCACCGACCGCGATCACGACCGCGAGCGCGAGCCCGAGCCATGCGCCCCAGGCGACCGCGTCGTCGGTCAGCACCTTGAGCAGCGCGGACAGGAGGATCAGCGCCGCGAGCGCGGCGCCGACGAGCACGTCCGAGACCGGCAGCGAGATCTCCGTCCCGACGAGCCGTAGCACGAGCCACGCGAGCAGGGCGACCGTCAGCAGGCCGAGCAGGACGCCCCAGAAACCGTGCCAGGCGGTCCACGACTCGGAGACGCTGATCCCGAGCGCCTCGAAGGAGACGCTCTGCCACGGCAGGAACGTGTCCACGAGGAGGAGCGCCGCGCCCACGAGCATGAGCTGTGCTCCGCGGGAGAGCGCGTTGAACTTGTCCATGGCGATCGTCCTTTCTCGGCCGGCGGCCGGGGTTTCCCGGAACGATCTCCGACACGGCGGACGGTGGGCGGGCGTTTCGGCACGCAATCGGCGCGGTCGCGCGCGGAACGCCGTCGGACACGCGGCCTAGACTCGCTTCCATGGCGAAGGCGGCGGCCGTCCAGTACGCATGCTCCGAGTGCGGATACGCGACCGGGAAATGGCTCGGGCGCTGCCCCGCGTGCGACGGCTGGGGGACGCTCGTGGAGGAGCGCGCCGCCCCGACCGGGCGCTCCGGCTCCGGCGCCGCGCGGGGCAAGCCGGTCCTCCGCCTCGTCGACGTCGAGGCGGCCGACGCCGATCGCCTCCCCACGGGCGTGCCCGAGCTCGATCGTGTGCTCGGCGGCGGGCTCGTCCCGGCGAGCCTCGTTCTCGTCTCGGGCGACCCGGGGATCGGCAAGTCGACGCTCCTCCTCATGGCGCTGCGGGCGCTCGCGGAGGAGCGCCGGGTCGTGCTCGTCACGGGCGAGGAGTCGACCGCCCAGGTGAAGCTCCGCGCCGACCGGCTCGGCGGCGCCGGGGACGTCGGGATCCTGGCGGAGACGAATCTCGACGAGGTCTGCGCGACGCTCGAGCGGGAGCGGCCCGAGGTCGCGGTGATCGACAGCGTGCAGACGCTCTACTCGCCGGAGCTCGGCTCGGCGCCCGGGTCGGTCGGCCAGGTGCGCGAGGCCGCCGCGCGGCTGCTCCGCCTGGCCAAGGAGGAGGGGATCGCCGTCTTCCTCGTCGGCCACGTGACGAAGGACGGCTCGGTCGCGGGTCCCCGCGTGCTCGAGCACCTCGTCGACTGCGTGCTCCAGTTCGAGGGGGACCGCTACCGCTCGCACCGGATTCTCCGCGCGGTGAAGAACCGCTTCGGCTCCACGAACGAGCTCGGGATCTTCGAGATGACGGGGCAGGGGCTCGTCGGGGTCGAGGACCCGTCGCTCCTCTTCGGGCGCCCCGAGGACGAGCAGCCTGGGTCGGCCGTCGCGTGCGCGCTCGAGGGGACGCGCCCGCTCGTGCTCGAGATCCAGGCGCTCGTCTCGAAGACCGACCTCGCGATGCCGCGGCGCGTCGCCACAGGCGTCGATCCGAAGCGGCTCTCGATGATCGTCGCGGTCCTCGGGCGCCACGCGGGCGTCCCGCTCGGGCAGGCGGACGTCTTCGTGAACGTCGCCGGCGGGGTCCGGATCGACGAGCCCGGGGCCGACCTCGCGGTCGCGCTCGCGATCGCCTCCGCGGCCCGCGGCGTGCCGGTACGGCGCGGCGTCGCCTGCCTGGGCGAGATCGGCCTGACCGGCCGGCTGCGCCCGGTCGCGCAGCTCGAGCGCCGGCTTGCGGAGTGCGCGAAGCTCGGCCTCGGGGAGGCGATCGTGCCGGAGGGCGCCGGGG
>JAICNY010000137.1 GCA_025930955.1 Thermoleophilia bacterium | reverse complement strand
TCCACGAGGCCCGCGCGCCCGACGCGCGTGGGAGGACCGACGCGTCCGTGTGCAGCGTCGCCGTGTTCCGCGAGTACGCGAACGCGCCGAGGATCTCCCGCTCCGCGCGGCTCGGGTCCTCGAGGAGAGCGAGCGCGTCGTCGGCGTGGGCGGCGATCACGACGGCGTCGAAGTGGCGGATGCGGTCGTCGTCCGTTCGCACGTCGACGCCCGCGAAGCCCCGGCGAACGCTGCGCACCGGCACCCCGGTGCGCAGCCCCTCGCCGAGCCGCGCCGCGATCGCGGCGACATAGCGGTGGCTGCCGCCGGCCACCGTCTGCCAGCGAAAGCGGCGCAGACCTAGCATCCCGTGGTTCGCGAAGAAGCGGATCGCGTACGAGGCCGGCAGCTCGAGCGCGCGGCCCGGCGGCGCCGACCAGAGCGCGGCCGAGAGCGGCACGAGGAAGTGGCGCCGGAACCGCTCGGAGTACCGCCGCGCGTCGAGGTACTCCGCAAGCGACCGTCGTTCCCAGTCGCCCTCCTCGAGCGAGCGGTTCGCGGTCCGGAGCCAGCGGGCGATCTCCCCGAGCAGCCCGAGAAAGCGGGGGCTCGCCGCGTTTCGCCCCTGCGCGAACGGCCGCCGGCCCGAGTACTCGAGCCCGCAGTCCGCACACGTGACCGAGAAGGACATCTCCGACGGCTGCGTCGCGATGCCGAGCTCGCGGAAGAGCCGCCCGAGCAGCGGGTAGTTGCGCTCGTTCGAGACGATGAACCCCGTGTCGAGCGCGAGCCCGTCGTGGACGACCGTGTTCACGTGCCCGCCCGCCTTCGGCTCCCGCTCGAAGAGCGTCACGTCGTGCCTGCGCGCGAGCGCCCACGCCGCCCCGAGCCCGGCCACGCCGCCGCCGACGACCGCGACCTGCATCAGGCCGACCGCCGCTCGAGCTGCGCGGGGCTCGGCACCTTCACGTCCCAGGCGAGCCCGAGTCTCTCGAGACCGCGGATCACCCACCAGGACGGGTCGAGCTGGAACCGCCGCAGCCCGTGCCGCGCGGACGCGGGGAACGCGTGGTGGTTGTTGTGCCAGCCCTCTCCGAAGACGAGCAGCGCGATCACCCAGTTGTTGCGCGCCTCGTCCCGCGACCGGAAGTGCCGCCGCCCCCACATGTGGCAGACCGAGTTCACGGCGAACGTGGCGTGCTGGTAGAGGAAGATGCGCACGAGCCCGGCCCAGACGAACGCCTGCACGCCGCGCTCCCAGCTCCCGCCGATCCAGAGCCCGAGCAGGAACGGCAGCCCGAGCGTCAGCGCGACCCAGACGATGTAGAGCCGGTCGATCCAGACGAGCAGCCGGTCCTCGTAGAGATCCTTGCCGTACTCGCGGCCGCGCTCCATCCCCTTCTGCGTGAAGAGCCAGCCGACGTGCGCGTGGACGAATCCGCGCACGGTTCCCCAGAGGCCTTCCCCGTGGCCGACGTGCGGCGAGTGCGGGTCGCCCGGCTTGTCCGAGAGCGCGTGGTGGCGCCGATGATCGGTCACCCACTGCGTGAGCGGGCCCTGCATCGTCATGCACCCGAGCACCGCGAAGACCGCGCGCACCGGCCCGGACGTCTCGAACCCTCGGTGGGTGAAGAGCCGGTGGAAGCCGATCGTCGTGCCGAAGGCACAGACGACGTAGAAGGCGACGAGCAAGATCAGGTCCAGCGGGGAGAAGGCGACGCCCCACAGGACGCCGGCCGCCGAGAGGACGCCGAGCGGCGGGACGGCGACGGCGAGCAGCGTCAGGAGCTGGCTGAGCCGCGAGGTGCGTTCGCGGACCGTTCCGATCGCCGCCTCGGTCATGCGGCCTCGGCGAAGCGGTCGAGCTCGTCCGCGACGAGGTCGGCCCAGCGTCCGGCGCGGGGAAGAGGGAGGGGAGAGCCCCAGGGCGCGCGGAGCGCGACGCCGTGCAGCGCGCCGTCGAGCAGCTCGTAGCGGCCGTTCGCGCCGCCGGCCAGCGCTCGCTCGTACCCCGCCCTCGAGTGCGCGGGGCTGACACCCGGGATGCCCGGCAGCCAGCGGTCGAGCTGCCCGTGAAAGACGGCCAGGCGCTTGCCGCGGAGGTTGCCGAGGTCGAGGCGGTCGGGCAGCCAGGGAGCCAGACCGACGACGGCCTCCACGCCGGGCTCGTCGGCCGCCCGCACCGCAACGGCGCCGCCCATCGAGAAGCCGACGAGCAGCGTCCGCGCGGCGCCGGTCGCCCGGATCGCGGCGCGAGCGTCCGCCTCGCAGCGGTCGAGGCGCCGCCACGACTTCACCCGGTAGCGCACCTCCCCGAAGGCGAGCGACGGGAAGCGCGGCGCGAGCCGGCCGACGAGCCATTCGAGCGTGGCGCTCCAGGTTCCTTCGACCTCGGCGCCCTGCCCGCCGTTCACACAGACGACGGCGCTCTCGCGGTTCGGGTTCTTGAGCCGCAGCTCGGCGCCGGTGGGCAGGAGCGTTTCATTCATGTTTTGTCCATGATATGTACAAATCTTGTCCCATGCGTCGCTCCTTACACCTCGTTTGATGTCTGGCTGGAGCGCGGCTCAATCGCCGCGTCCTGAGGCGCCCCTCGCCGGCAGGCGGCGCGATTATGCTCGCCGAATGTCCGCCGAGCCCACGCGCACCCGCCCGCGCTTCCCGTCGAGCTACGGGATCGCGGCCGGCACGGAAGGGATGCTCGACTGGTCGTGGGCCGAGGAGCGCCTCGCGGCGTCGCGGAACTACTGGATCGTCACGGCGCGCGAGGACGGGAGCCCGCACGCGGCGCCGGTCTGGGGGCTCTGGTACGACGGCGGGGTCGTGTTCGGGACGGCGCCCGACTCGCGCAAGGCGGTGAACCTGCGCCGCGACAGGCGCGCCTGCGTCCACCTCGAGAGCGGGGACGAGGTCGTGATCATCGAGGGCCTCGCCGAGAACACCCACTTCGACGAGGACATGGCCGACCTCTACGCGGCGAAGTACGACTTCCGGCCGGACACCGGGCCCGGGTGGTGGCGCGTGGAGCCGCGCGTCGCTCTCGTCTGGCTCGAGTCCGACTACCCGAGCACGGCGACGCGCTTCCGGTTCTAGTGGCCGGCGCGGTGCGGACCCGCTTCGCGCCGAGCCCGACCGGCCTGCTCCACGTCGGGAGCGCGCTCACCGCGGTCGCGAACCGGCGCTTCGCCGACGAGCGCGGCGGCGTGGTCGTCCTGCGGATCGACGACACGGATCCGTCGCGAAGCGAGCCCGGCGCCGAGGCGCGCATCCTCGCCGACCTCGCATGGCTCGGGATCGCCTGGCACGAGGGGCCCGTGCGCCAGAGCGAGCGGGCGGCCTCGTACGCGGACGCGGCCGAGCGGCTCCTCGCCTCGGGGACCGCCGAGCGGGCGGCGGACGGTGCCGTGCGGTTCCGGGAGGAGCGGCGCCCGACGCTCCTGCGGGCGGACGGCACCGCGACGTACCACCTCGCGTCGGTCGTGGACGACGCCGAGCTCGGGATCACGCACGTGATCCGCGGCAAGGACCACCTCCCGAACGCCGAGCTGCACGCCGCGCTCGCCCGTGCGCTCGGGGCCGAGCCGCCGGAGTACGTCCATCACGGCCTGCTCGTCGGCGCGGACGGCTCGAAGCTCTCGAAGCGCTCCGGCGCGGTCGCGCTCGCCGATCTTCGCGACGCAGGCATCCCGGCCGAGGCGGTGCGCGCGTATCTCGAGGAACTCGGCCTGCCGCGCGGAAACGTCCGCTACGACGAGACGCGCCTGCGGCGGCTGGCGGTCGAGGCGCTGGCCGCGCTCCCGGACGAGGAGCTCGCACGACGGGCCGGCGTCGACCGCGCGCTCGCGCCCGCGCTGCGCGGCGCCCGCGACCTGGTCGAGGCGCGCGCGCTCGCCGACCTCGTCACTCGCCCGCCCGACCCGCGGGCGACCGAGTCGCCGGAGACGGTCCGGGCCTTCCGCGCCGCGCGCGAGCGGGCGGGGGCTCTGGACGAGGCGGCCGCGCGCGCGCTCGTCGGCGACCTCCGGAAGGGCGGCGCCGACCTCCGCGCGCTCCGCCTCGCGCTCACCGGCGAGCCGCGCGGCCCCGAGCTCTGGGCCGTCCTCCTCGCGCTCCCGTGCGACGAGGCCCTGCGCCGGGCCGACGCGAGCCTCATCAATTAACGCAGTGGTACTAAGCCGCGGGCGCGAGCGACGGCCGCATCTCCTCGACCGCCGCGAGGAATGCCGCCACGGTTCCGGCCGGCGCTCCGCGGTCGCGGCGCCGGATCGCCACGAGCCTCGGCTTCGGCGGGCGCGCGTCGGAGATCTCGACGACACGGAGCAGCCCGGCCTCGAGCTCGTGCGCGACCGCGGTCTGCGGGAGGAGGGCGACGCCGAACCCCTCCTGCACCATCTTCTTCGCCGAGTCGATGTTGTCGAGCTCCATCGTCCCCTGCGGCCGCACGCCGGCGTCGCGGAAGAGCGCGTTCGTGAGCTCCGTGTAGCTCGACGTCCGGTCGAACTGGACGAGTTGCTCCTCGCCCATCTCCTCGAGGCGGATCCGCCCGCGCGCGGCGAAGCGGTGCCCGGGTTCGCAGACGAGCACGAGCCGGTCCTCGTAGAGCGGCGTCGAGACGATCTCCGGGTGCCGGAGCGCGCGCACGAGCCCGAGGTCGACCTGCTCGCGCCGCACGAGCTCGAGCACCTCCTCCGAATGCCCGGTCCGCACGGCGACGTGAACGCGCGGGTGGCTGACGCGAAAGCGGCGCAGGATCGCGGGCAGGACGTACGTCGAGAGCGCCGGCGCCGCGCCGAGCGTAAGCCGGCCCGCGCCGCCGCGCTCGAAGGCGTTCACGAGCTGGCGTCCGTCCGCGAGGTTCTCGAGCGCCCGCACGGCGTAGGGGAGGAACGCCTCGCCGGCCTCGGTCAGCCGCATCCCGCGCGGAGTGCGATGGAAGAGCCGCGCCTGCAGGTCCGCCTCGAGCCGCTGGATCCGCGCGGTGAGCGCCGGCTGCGTGAGGAAGAGCCGGTCGGCGGCGCGGCTCACGCTCCCGGTCCGGGCCACCTCGACGAACGCCTGCACCTGGTGGAGGAGCATAGATTCAGTCTATAGGCGGGATCGGCAGAAACGATTTTCGCTATATCGGGCGCCTGGGTACCGTCAAGAGCGTCCGCGAACAGGAGGCGCGCATGAACCCGGTCTACGCACCCACCGCACGTCCGTCGGAGGCGGCGCCGCCCGCCGCCCGCCGCGCCTCCGCCTCGATCACCGTCCTGACGCAGGCCGAGCTCGCCGAGTGCGCGTGCCCGGACTTCTGCGAGCGGGACCACGACCGCGATTGACGTCGCTTCGCGCGACAAGCGGCCTGGAAGTCGTCGGCTCCGTCGAGGGCCGCGGCGCCGAGATCTTGAGCGACGACGCGCTCGCGTTCGTCGGCGAGCTGCACCGTCGCTTCGACGCCCGCCGCCGCGAGCTGCTCCGTGCCCGCGCCGAGCGCCAGGCGCGCCTCGACGCCGGCGAGCTCCCCGATTTCCTCCCGGAGACCGAGCACGTCCGCGACGGCGACTGGCAGGTCGCGCCGCTTCCGCCCGACCTGCAGGACCGCCGCGTCGAGATCACCGGTCCCGTCGACCGGAAGATGGTCATCAACGCGCTCAACTCCGGCGCGCGCTGCTTCATGGCCGACTTCGAGGACGCCACGACGCCGACCTGGACGAACCTCCTCGACGGCCAGGCGAACCTGATCGACGCGATCGACCGCACGATCGAGCTCTCGACCGGCGAGAAGACGTACGCGCTCGGCGACGACCCGGCCACGCTCCTCGTCCGCCCGCGCGGCTGGCATCTGCCGGAGCGCCACGTCGTCGCCCGCGGCGAGCCGATCTCCGGCTCGCTCTTCGACTTCGGGCTGTACCTCTTCCACAACGGCCGCCGCCTGCTCGACCGCGGGACGGGCCCGTACCTCTACCTGCCGAAGCTCGAGAGCCATCTCGAGGCCCGGCTCTGGAACGACGTCTTCGACTTCACCGAGGAGACGCTCGGGCTCGAGCACGGATCGATCAAGGCGACCGTGCTCGTCGAGACGATCCTCGCGGCGTTCGAGATGGAGGAGATCCTCTACGAGCTCCGCGACCACGCCGCCGGGCTGAACGCCGGCCGCTGGGACTACATCTTCAGCGTGATCAAGAAGTTCCGCGCGCGCGAGGACTTCGTGCTGCCCGACCGGGCGCAGGTCACGATGACCGTCCCGTTCATGCGCGCGTACTGCGAGCTGCTCGTTCGCACGTGCCACCGCCGCGGCGCACACGCGATGGGCGGAATGGCCGCGTTCATCCCGAGCCGCCGCGACCCCGAGGTCAACGAGGTCGCGCTCGCGAAGGTGCACGAGGACAAGGAGCGTGAGGCCGGCGACGGGTTCGACGGCACGTGGGTCGCGCACCCCGACCTCGTCCCGGTCGCGCTCGAGGAGTTCGACAAGGTGCTCGCCGGCCGGCCGAACCAGGTCGACCGGCTGCGCGAGGACGTCCAGGTGAGCGCGCGAGAGCTCCTCGACGTCGCCGTTCCCGGCGGGGAGATCACCGAGGAGGGCGTGCGCGCGAACGTGAGCGTCGGGATTCGCTACCTCGAGAGCTGGCTGCGCGGCGTCGGGGCCGTCGCGCTCGACAACCTGATGGAGGACGCAGCGACCGCGGAGATCGCCCGGTCGCAGGTGTGGCAGTGGGTGCGGCTCGGGCGAATCGGGCGCGACGACGTCGTCGCGCTCGAGGACGCCCTCCTCCCGGCATTCGGCGAGGGGCGGTTCGAGGATGCCCGCGCCGTCTTCGACGAGGTCGCTCTCGCGGACGACTTCGTCGAGTTCCTGACCCTTCCCGCCTACGAGCGGATCGACTGAAAGGACATCCGGAATGGACTTCGACGCCCAGGTAGCCCAGCTGAACGAGCGCTGGCGGGCCGAGGAGCGCTGGAACGGGATCGAGCGCCCCTACTCGGCCGATGACGTGGTGCGCCTGCGCGGCTCCGTGCCGGTCGAGCACACGCTCGCCCGGCACGGAGCCGAGCGGCTCTGGGAGCTTCTCCACGGCGACGAGCGCGTCGCGGCGCTCGGGGCGCTGACGGGCGGCCAGGCCGTCCAGATGGTGAGGGCGGGGCTCAAGGCGATCTACCTCTCCGGGTGGCAGGTCGCCGCTGACGCGAACGTCGGGGAGCAGGTCTATCCCGACCAGTCGCTCTACCCCGTGTCGAGCGCGCCCGCCCTCGTGCGGCGCCTGAACAACGCGCTCCGCCGGGCCGACCAGATCGAGTGGGCGGAGGGGACGAAGGAGCGCGACTGGCTCGTCCCGATCGTCGCCGACGCGGAGGCCGGCTTCGGCGGGCCGCTGAACGCGTTCGAGCTCATGAGGTCGTTCGTCGAGGCGGGCGCGGCCGGCGTGCACTACGAGGATCAGCTCGCCTCCGAGAAGAAGTGCGGCCACCTGGGCGGGAAGGTGCTCGTGCCGACGTCGCAGTTCGTCCGGACGCTCGCGGCCGCCCGGCTCGCGGCCGACGTGCTCGACGTCCCGACCGTGGTCTTCGCCCGCACGGACGCGCTCTCGGCGACGCTTCTCACGAGCGACGTGGACGAGCGCGACACGCGCTTCCTCACCGGCGAGCGCACCGCCGAGGGCTACTTCCGCGTGGAGCCGGGCCTCGACGCGCCGATCGCGCGCGCCCTCGCGTACGCGCCGTACGCCGACGTCCTCTGGTGCGAGACGTCGACGCCGGACCTCGAGGAGGCCGAAGCGTTCGCCTCCGCGGTGCACGAGAAGTTCCCCGGCAAGCTCCTCGCCTACAACTGCTCGCCGAGCTTCAACTGGAAGCGGCATCTCGACGACGAGACGATCGCGAGCTTCCAGGAACGGCTGTTCGAGCTGGGCTACCGGTTCCAGTTCATCACCCTCGCCGGCTTCCACTCGCTGAACGCCGGGATGTTCGAGCTCGCCCGCGGCTACGGCGAGGAGGGCATGCCCGCCTACGTGCGCGTCCAGGAGCGTGAGTTCGAGCTCGAGTCCGAGGGCTACACGGCGACCCGCCACCAGCGCGAGGTCGGCGCCGGGTACTTCGACCTCGTCGCCCGGGCCGTATCCGGCGGCGAGAG
>JAICNY010000095.1 GCA_025930955.1 Thermoleophilia bacterium | reverse complement strand
CCGGGCGCGCGATACCATTGACCAGGCGCGGTGGCGGTAGCTCAGCTGGTAGAGCCCCGGGTTGTGGTCCCGGTGGTCGCGGGTTCGAATCCCGTCCGCCACCCTCTCGCGTCGCCGCGGTCGGGCGCGGCGACGGACGCGGAGCCTCGCACGCTGCGAGTAGCGTTCGGGCGATGGAGAACGGACCCGACCAGCCGATCTCGCTCTTCGGAGAGGAGCTCGTGCAGGATCCGCCGCTGCCGGAGCTCCTCGCGGACGCGCAGCGGCATCTCGCCGAGCTCCGCGACCGGTACGGGGACGTCCTGCCGGCGGGCGAGCGGTTCGAGCTACTCTCGAACGCGCTCGACGAGCTCGAGACGTCGCTCGTGAGCGTCCGCGCCGCCCGCGACCGGCTCGCGAGGATCGAGACCCGCCTGACGCTCGCGTTCGAGCAGGCGATCGTCCGGCTCCGCTCGGCCGAGCGCGAGCTCGACACGGCGGACTGACGGCGGCGCTCAGGCCCGCCGCAGCCGGCGGCGCAGCTCGAACGCGCGGGCCACGTCCGTCAGGGAGAGGAGCCCGACGAGCCGCTCGCCGTCGAGGACGAGCCCGCGCCGCACCTCGCTCTCCTGGAGGTCGCCGGCCGCGTCGATCAGCTCGTCGTCCGCGCCGAGCACCGGCACCTCCGCGAGCGGAAGCATGCAGTCGTGTACCCGCCGCTCGTCCCACTCGCCGCGCGGCACGGCGGCCACGCAGCGGAACGGGAGGAGCCCGACCGCCCGCCCGTTCTCGACGACCGGGTACGTCGTGTGGTTCTCGCGCCAGACGAGCCTGTCCATGAAGTCGCCGATCGTCTGCTCCGGCGACGCGGTGACCGGCTCGGGCACCATGAGGTCGCGCACGCGCAGGCCGCCGAGCGTCTGCCGGGTGAGGAGCGCGCGATCCTCGGCTCCGGCAGCCGACAGGAGGAACCAGCCGATGAACGCGAGCCACGCGCCGCTGAACGCGCCCTCGAAGAAGAAGAAGAACAGCCCGGCCGCGATGAAGACGTAGCCGAACGCGCGCCCGATCCCTGCCGCGAGGCGGGTCGCCGACGCGAAGTCGCCCCTCAGGTACCAGAGCGCCGAGCGAAGCACGCGGCCGCCGTCGAGCGGCAGCGCGGGGAGGAGGTTGAAGACGAGCAGGACGAGGTTGATCCGGCCGAGCCACATGAGCGTTCCGCCGACTGAGCTCGGGAAGTCCGCGCTCCACGCGAGCAGCACGAACCCGACGCCGAGGACGAGCGAGACGAGCGGCCCCGCGATCGCGATCCGGAACTCCGCGCCGGCCGACGGGAACATCCCTTTGAACTTCGCGACGCCGCCGAAGAGCCAGAGCGTGATCCCCTCGATCTCCATCCCGTCGCGTCGTGCCTGGAGCGCGTGGCCGAGCTCGTGCAGGAGGAGCGAGAGGAAGAACAGGATCGCCGCGACGACCGCCATGACCGCATACGTCCCGTCGCCGAGCCCAGGGTTCGACTGCGGGAAGATGCCGGCGTAGAGCGTCCAGACGATCAGCCCGAAGACGACGAGCCAGCTCCAGTTGACCCCGATGCGGATCCCGGCGATCCGACCGAGGGTGATGCTGTCGGTCACGGCCGCGGGTCTTTGGTGCGCGCGGCGCGGTAGGCGCGGCCCGCGGCGCGGGCGACGTCCGGACCGTGCCGCCTCGCCTGCTTGCCCGCCTGGACGAGCAGGGCGCGCCGGTGCTGCCGGGGGAGGAGCTTCCAGCCCAATAGGGCGAACTTCCACATGATCAGGCCACCTTTCTCTCGAGCTGGGCGACCGCCGCGTCGAAGACCTCGTACGGGTGAGCGCCGAGGACGAGCAGCCGGTCGTCGAGGACGAACGCGGGGACGGCGTTCACGCCGTGCTCCTGCGCCGCGCGGGTCGAGCCTGCGACTCGCGCGCGGTAGCCCTCGTCGCCGAGCGCGGCGCGCGCCTCGTCGGCGTCGAGCCCGGCCTCGACGGCGAGCTCGACGAGCGCGTCGTCGTCGCCGAGGTCGCGCGCCTCCGACCAGTACGCGCGCATGAGCCGCTCG
This sequence comes from Thermoleophilia bacterium, assembly GCA_025930955.1. Classification (GTDB taxonomy): domain Bacteria; phylum Actinomycetota; class Thermoleophilia; order Gaiellales; family Gaiellaceae; genus JAICNY01. Next base: position 8,858 of record JAICNY010000095.1, on the reverse strand, counting down.
TGCGCCTCGCGGTAGCGGCCGCGGTCGCGGGCGAGCTCGGCGAGCGCGAGCGCCTTCAGCGAGCGCGGGATGCGCTCCGGCGGGCCGTACTCGAGCCCGGCCGCCTCGACCGCCTCGCGCGTGCGCTCGTGGACGCCCGGCCCGTAGCGATCCTCGAGCCCCTTCCGCGGGATGCCCTCCTCCGGGTACTCCGGATGGAGGTCGAACGGGAGCCACTCGACGCTCGCTCCGTGCTCGCGCTCGAGGTAGTGCGCCCGCTCGAGCCCGACGAAGCAGAACGGACAGATGAAGTCGCTCCAGACGAGGACGCGCAGCTCGCTCATCGCCTCTCCGTTCCCGCCGGCCGCCATCGCTATCCCGCCCAGCGGAACCCGGTCGCCTCCGGCCGCGGCTCGAGCGGGCTGGTCGGCAGGCCCGGCTTCGGCGACGTCTCGTTGAATCCGCCCGGCGCGGTGTCGTTCGGCCCGTCGGCGTGGAAGAGCGAGGCGAGGTACTGGATCTGCCCGCGTCCCGGCCCGAGCTCGAACTGCCCGCCGCCGTACGCGCCGATCCCGCGCTCCTCGCAGTAGTCGTACGCGGCGCAGAGCTCCTCGAGGCTGCCGAAGCGCGACGGCTTCACGTTGACCGTCTTCGGCGGGAAGGGCAGGCCCTCGATGTCGCCGACCGAGTGGATCGGCGCGTCCCACGTGATCCGGTCGCGGTACGGCTCGAGCACGGGGTCCGTCTCCTCGGTGAGCGCCGGATCCTCGATCCACGCGTCCGGGAAGGTCTCGGCGACGCGCCGGTAGAGAACGGGATCCGGACCCTGGTCGACCGGCGTGCCCGTGTACGCGCCCTTCAGGTCGATCGAGTCGACGACGCCAAGCGCGGCGAGCTCGTCGATGATCTCGTCCGTCCAGTCGCTGCGCGCGTCGAGCTTGAAGCGGGTGCCGGGGTAGTGCTCGAGGATCGAGCGGAGGCGCGCGGTGGTGGGCGGCTGACCGAGGTTCATCGAGACGACGAACGTGACGGGCCGAGGGTCCCGGCCGACCGCGGCGGCGAGCGTCGTCCCCGCCTGGCGGAGCGCGAGGTCGAGCGCCGCGCTCTCGTACGCCCAGCGCCGGTAGTTCACCCAGTCGTCGCGCGACGGCCCGTCGGGGAAGAGCGCCAGCCGGTCGACGAGCTCCGAGAAGGAGTCGATCGTGTGCGAGCCGGCGAGCGGGAGCGTCGGCCCCTCCGCCTGCAGGTCGAGCTGGTCCTTCGCGTCGTACGTGACGTCCTCGCCGACGCCCTCGTGCCCATCGCCGCGCAGGCGGATGACGGTCGTGTGCCGCGTGAACTCGGGCGAGATCTCGTAGCTCAGCGCCTCGAGCCCGTAGTCGTCGATCGTGAGCGGCAGGTCGCGGATGCGCTCGTAGATGGCCATGGCGCGCAGTCTGCCTTGTCGGGTTTGCGCCGTGCAGCGGTGGGAACCCGGGGGAGAGCGATTTTTCGAGACGACAGGAGGCAGGAATGGCGAGTGTCGAGTCTTCCATCGACGTGAACGTGCCGGTGACGACGGCGTACAACCAGTGGACTCAGTTCGAGGAATTCCCGGAGTTCATGGAGGGCGTCGAGTACGTCCACCAGATCGACGACACCCACCTGCGCTGGGCGGCCGAGATCGGCGGCGAGCGCGAGGAGTGGGAGGCGACGATCACCGAGCAGACGCCGGATCAGCGGATCGCCTGGACGTCGACGAGCGGCAAGGACAACGCCGGCGTCGTCACGTTCCACCGGATCGACGACATGACCACCCGGGTCACGCTCCAGATGGACTGGGACCCGCAGGGCATGAAGGAGAAGGCCGGCTCGATGCTCGGCCGCGACGAGGCCCAGGTCAAGGCGGACCTCGAGCGCTTCAAGGAGTTCATCGAGAGCCGCGGCGTCGAGACGGGCGCCTGGCGCGGCGAGGTCGGCCGCGGCACAACCACCTAGTCGTCCGCGCAGCGGAGCACCGTCGGAAGGCCGGGTGAGAGCCCGGCCTTCCGCGTTCTCGCGGCCGAAACGAGCCGGGCCGGCGACTATGTTGGACGACCGAGGATGAGCCGGCTCGCGCCAAGTCGTCGTATCGCGCGCAGAGCGGCGGTTCTGGCGACGATCGGCTTCGGCGTTCTGGCGATCTTCCAGGCGCTGCTCGCAGCGGGTGCTGCTCTCGGCCACGCTGCCTGGGGAGGGGAGTCCGCGGAGCTCTCGACGGCCCAGCGGATCGGCAGCGTGGTCTCCGTCGTCCTGTGGACGTCCGCCGCGTACGACGTGCTCGGTCGCGCGGGCTTCTGGGCGCGAGCGAGCTCCTCGCGCCCGGTGGGGAACATGGTTCCTCGCCGGCCTCACCGCGATCAGCGCGCTCGTCAACTTCGCCTCTCAGAGCCGCTGGGAGAACTTCCTCTGGGGGCCGGTGGCGCTGATCCTCGCCGTCCTCTGCGTGACGGTCGCCCGCAGCCGCGTCTCGTAGTGGCCCCGGGAGGAGTCGAACCTCCGCACGCAGATTCGAAGTCTGCCGCTCTATCCACTGAGCTACGGGGCCGCGGTTCGAGTGTAGCCCCGCGCCGTGTCAGCCCTCCTGCGCCGGCTCCCCCTGGCGATGGCGCCAGGTGCGCTTGACCTCCGCGTTCAGCTCGGCGCCGAGGAGGACGGCGAGCGCGGAGAGCCAGAGCCAGGTCAGCATGATGATCACGGCCGCGAGCGACCCCCACGTCTTGTTGTAGGAGCCGAAGAGCCCGACGTAGAGCGCGAAGAGCCCGGACGCTGCGAGCCAGATCAGGACCGCGAGGAGCGACCCGGGCGTCACGAGCCGGAAGCGCGGCTGCGAGACGTTCGGCCCGAGGTAGAGGAGCCCGCCGATCGCGACGAGCAGGCCGAACAGGAGCACCGGCCACTGCACCGTCCACCAGATCCAGCCGAAGACGCCCTCGAGCCCGAGCACGCCGCCGAGCCAGTCGGAGATGACCGGGCCAAGCACGAGGAGGACGACGACGAGCGCGAAGGCGACGACGACGCACGTGAGCATCTGGAGCGCCGTCAGCCGCTGCTTCACGAACCCTCGCCCTTCTTCGGTTCCGTAGACGCGGTTGAGCCCGCGGATGAGGCCGCCCATCGCGCCGGTCGACGTCCAGAGCGCGAGCGCGGTGCCCAGGACGACCATGACGATCCCGCCGCCCTGGTTCTCGAGCGTGCGAGCCAGGCTCTCCTCGAGGAGCGTGACCGCCTCCGGCGGGACGACGCCGTCGAGCCGGCGCATGATGGTGTCGACCGTGTCCTCGCCCGCGAGGACGGTGAAGAGCCCGAGCGTCACGAGCAGGACGGCCGGGATGGCGAGAAAGGCGTAGTACGCGAGCGAGGCAGCGACGTCGGTCACCCCGTCGGCGAGCGCGCCCTTGCCGGTGCGCTTGAGAATCGCGCGCCAGTCGCGGAGCGTGAAGTCGGTCAGGCCGGGGCCGCGGAGCTCCAGCTCGTGCCGCTCGGGCGCGGGCACGCCCTCGGGGGCGCGCACGGCGGTCGCGGGAGGGCGCGGGTCCGGCATGCGAGGGATCTTCCACGCGCCGCCGGATTCGATGCGGGCGAGAGGACTCGAACCTCCAAGGGCCCGAAGGCCCAACGGGACCTAAACCCGTCGCGTCTGCCAGTTCCGCCACGCCCGCGTGCGCGGATTGTGCCGCACCCGACGGCTCCTACAGGAGCGGGATCACGAGCCGGAAGCGCGCGCCGGTCGGGTCGGCCGGCTCGTAGATCAGGTCGCCGCCGTGCGCGGCCGCGTACGAGCGGGCGATCGCGAGCCCGAGCCCGGTCCCGGTCACGCGGTCCCGGCCCGTGCGGCTGCGCGTGAAGCGCTCGAAGAGCGAGGGGACGAACTCGTCCGGGACGCCCGGCCCGGAGTCCTCGACCGCGAGGCGGAAGTGCCGGTCGACCCGCTCGGCCCGGACGACGACGGGCGGCTGTCCGTAGCGCAGCGCGTTCGTTACGAGGTTCGACACGATCCGGTCGAGCGCGGCCGGGTCGACGGTGACCTCGAGCCGCTCGTCCACCTCGAGGACGACGTCGTCCGCCCGGACGCCCGCCGCCGAGGCGACGACCGACTCCAGCCTGTCGCGCACCAGCACCGTCGTCGGGTTGATCGCCACGGCCTCCGCGTCGAGCCGGGAGAGGTCGAGGAGCTGGTCGACGAGCCCGCGCATGTTCGTGCTCTGCGCGGCGAGCGTCTCCTCGAGCGCCGCCCGCCGTTCCGGGCCGAGGTCCGCCGAGCGGCTGTGCAGGGTCTGGATGATTCCGTCGATCGCGGTGACCGGCGTCCGGAGCTCGTGGGCGGCGAGGGCGATGAAGTTCGACTTGAGCTCGTCCGCGCGCTCGAGCGCCTCGCGCGCCTCGCGCTCGTGCGCGAAGAGGCGCGAGCGGTCGAGCGCGAGCCCGGTGAGCGCGCCGAGCGAGCGCAGGAGGGCGAGCTCCTCGCGCCCGAAGAACGGTGCGTACGGGTTCGTCCAGACGACGAGCGAGCCCGACGGGACGTCGAGCATGACGACCCGCCCGTGCTCGTCGTGCGTGGCAGACGCGTGGGCGTCGGCGAGCATCTCGGCGGAGGCGCCGTGCGTCCCGATCACGCGACCGCCCGCGTCCCGCAGGGCGACCGCCCGGGCGCCGACCATCCGGGCCATCGGCGGGAGGACCTCGCGGGCGACGTCGGCCTCGCTCGTCGCGGTCATGAGGCGCGAGATCGCGGCCTGCGTCTCGACCGTCTCCGGGCGTCGCCAGATCAGCCGGAGCGCGGCCGGCGGCGCGAGCCCGACGAGGAACCCGAGCGCGCTCACCGTCACGAGGATCCCCGCCGCGAGCTGCACTCCGGCGTTGCCCTCGTCGCTGAACGCCGACAGGAGGAGTGCCGCGGTGATCGCGGCGACCGCGAGCCCGATCAGCTGCATCCGGCGGCGGACGACCGTCGGCTGGCCGCGGCGGCCCCGCCAGAGACGGCCGGCGACGACGGCCGTCAGGAGCGTCCAGTGGACGACGAACCCGATCACGTACGCCGTGAACCAGGCGGGCTCCGGCTCGTCCTCGCCGGGGAGCTCGGGGAGCGCGATCGTCCACGCGACCATGGCGAGCGTCAACAGGGCGGTCGCGACGCGGACGCGGAGCGCCGGCGGCTCGAACGAGACGGCAAAGCGGTAGAGGAGATACGGGAAGAGGACGAGCGCGACGACGAGCGCGCGCTGGCCGACCTGCTCGAGTGTCGTCTCCGGATCCTCCGGCAGGACGCGCGAGAAGTCGACGACGAACGCCAGCGTCCCGAAGGTGATCGCCGCCCAGAGCGCCGCCCGTCCGCGGCCGCGCCGCCAGAGCCAGATCGCCGCCAGGGCCACGAGCGTGAGCAGCCCGAGGTTGACGTAGTCGAGAACGTTGGCGACCGATTCCATAAGAGCGAACGACCCTCGGCACGTACTCTAGGGCCGCCCCGCAGCGTCTGCTCGGAATTTCCAGGCGGCGAACACGAGTCCTGCCGGGCGCGACGGGCCCGGCCCGCGGGGCGGCCGACCGCTGGCAGAATGGCCGGACGGTGAAGACGAACGTCGAAGAGCTCTCCGGGAACCGCGTCCGGCTCGACGTCGAGGTGCCCGAGGCGGACGTGAAGCACGCCATCGAGCACGCGGCGTCCGACCTCGCCGCGAGCGCGCGGATCCCCGGCTTCCGGACGGGGAAGGCGCCGCTGCCGCTCATCATGGCGCGGCTCGGCCGCGACGCCGTGTGGGCGGAGGCCGTGAGGACGCACCTCGACGGCTGGTTCTGGACGGCCGCCGCGACCTCCGGCGTGCAGCCGGTCAGCTCCCCTGAGGTCGAGCTCGGCGAGGACCCGTCCGATGACGGCTCGTTCCGGTTCAGCGCGACCGTCGCCGTGCTCGCGAAGCCCGAGGTGCCCGACTGGACGGCGCTCGAGGTGCCCGCCGCGGAGCCCGAGGTCCCGGCGGAGCTCGTGGACAACGAGCTCGACGTCCTCCGCGCGAGCGTCGCGGAGCTCGTCCCGGCCGACCGGCCGGCGCAGGAGGGCGACACCGTCGTCGTCGACATCGAGGGCGAGCTCGCGGGCACGCAGCGCGACTACGTGACCGAGGTGGGCAGCGGCCGGCTCGTGGACGGGCTGGACGAGGCGCTCGTCGGCATGCGCGCCGGTGAGACGAAGACCGTGTCCGTCGCCGTGGGCGAGGGCGAGACGACCGACGTCGAGCTCGCGCTCAAGGACGTGAAGGAGCCGGTGCTGCCGGAGCTCGACGACGAGCTCGCACGCTCGACGAGCGAGTTCGACACGCTCGCCGAGCTGCGCGCGGACGTCGAGGGCCGCCTGCGCGAGCACGTCGAGGCCGAGGTCGAGGCCGCGTTCCGCGAGTCCGCCGTCGACGCGCTCGTCGAGGCGACCGACTTCGACCTCCACCCGGAGCTCGTCGACCGGCGCGCGGCCGAGCTCTGGTCCGGGATGACCCGCTCGCTCGCCCAGCGCGGGCTCGGGCCGGAGCAGTACCTGGCGCTCACCGGCCAGTCGCAGGACGATCTCCTCGAGCGCCTCCGCGCCGAGGCGGGCCATGCGATCAAGCGCGAGCTCGCGCTCGACGCGGTCGCGGACAAGCTCGGCCTCGAGGTGACGGACGAGGAGGTCGAGACGTTCGTCCGCGAGCAGGCGGACGGCGCGGGCGACGATGCGGAGGAGACGCTGGCGACCCTCCACGAGCGCGGCACCTTCGAGAGCCTGCGCGGCGACCTGCGCCTCCGCAAGGCGCTCGACGAGGTGGCGGCCGGCGTGAAGCGGATCCCGGTCGAGCTCGCGGCGGCGAGAGACAGGCTTTGGACCCCGGAGAAGGAAAAGGCCTCCTCCGGGATGAACATCTGGACCCCAGGCAGCGAGGAGGCACCGAACCGATGAGTCCCCTAGTCCCCATGGTCGTGGAGCAGACGTCGCGCGGCGAGCGTGCGTTCGACATCTACTCGCGCCTGCTGAACGAGCGCATCATCTTCCTCGGCACCCCGATCGACGACCAGATCGCGAACCTGATCATCGCGCAGCTCATCCATCTCGAGTCCGAGGACCCCGACAAGGACATCTCGCTCTACATCAACTCGCCGGGCGGGTCCGTGTACGCGGGCCTCGCGGTGTACGACACGATGCAGTACGTGAAGCCGGACGTGCAGACCGTGTGCGTCGGCATCGCGATGTCGATGGGCGCCGTCCTCCTGGCCGGCGGCACGCAGGGAAAGCGCATGGCGCTGCCGAACTCGAAGATCCTCATCCACCAGGTCTCGAGCGGCTTCCAGGGCCAGGCGACGGACATCGAGATCCAGGCGCGCGAGGTGATCAACATCAAGCGCCGCCTGGAGGAGATCCTCGCCGACCACACCGGCCAGGAGCATGAGAAGGTCTCCCATGACATGGAGCGCGACTACTTCATGACGGCCGACGAGGCGAAGGAGTACGGGATCATCGACACCGTCCAGACGCAGCGTGGCGCGGGGGTCGCCGCGGCGGCGTAGCGGCTAGGCAGCCGCGCCGAAAGCCGCTACAACAAGGTCTATGGCCCGCGCGACCGACGGGAACGAGCAGCTTCTCTGCAGCTTCTGCGGGAAGAGCCAGCGCCAGGTGAAGAAGCTCATCGCCGGGCCCGGGGTCTACATCTGCGACGAGTGCATCGACCTCTGCAACGAGATCATCGACGAGGAGCTCACCGCTCCCGCCGCGCTCGACCTCGACAACCTCCCGCGCCCGAAGGAGATCTACGAGGTCCTGAACGACTACGTCGTCGGCCAGGAGGAGGCGAAGCGCACGCTCTCGGTCGCGGTCTACAACCACTACAAGCGCGTCCAGATGGCGACCGCCGAGGGCGACGTCGAGCTGCAGAAGTCGAACATCCTCCTGCTCGGCCCGACCGGCTGCGGCAAGACGCTCCTCGCGCAGACGCTCGCGCGGATCCTGAACGTGCCGTTCGCGATCGCCGACGCGACCGCGCTCACGGAGGCCGGCTACGTCGGCGAGGACGTCGAGAACATCCTCCTCAAGCTCATCCAGGCGGCCGACTTCGACGTGAAGAAGGCGGAGACGGGGATCATCTACATCGACGAGGTGGACAAGATCGCGCGCAAGGCGGACAACCCGTCGATCACGCGCGACGTGTCCGGCGAGGGCGTCCAGCAGGCGCTCCTCAAGATCCTCGAGGGGACGGTCGCCTCGGTGCCCCCGCAGGGCGGGCGCAAGCACCCGCACCAGGAGTTCCTCTCGATCGACACGACGAACATCCTGTTCATCTGCGGCGGCGCCTTCGCCGGCCTCGAGAAGATCATCGGGAAGCGGATCGGCAAGAACTCGGTCGGCTTCGGTGCGGACATCAAGTCGCGCCGCGACGTCGAGGCGAGCGAGCTCCTCTCCGAGGTCATGCCCGAGGACCTCCTCTCGTACGGCCTCATCCCGGAGTTCATCGGCCGCCTCCCGGTCGTCTCGGCGGTGCACCAGCTGACGCGCGAGGACCTCGTGCAGATCCTCCTCGAGCCGAAGAACGCGCTCGTGAAGCAGTACCAGCGCTTCTTCAACTACGACACGATCGAGCTGATCTTCACCGAGGACGCCCTCTGGGAGATCTCCGACAAGGCGCTCAAGCGCGAGACCGGCGCCCGCGGCCTGCGCTCGATCATCGAGCACGCGCTCCTCGACGTCATGTTCGAGCTGCCGTCCCGCAAGGACGTGAACAAGTGCGTGATCACGAAGGAGACGATCGAGCGGAACCTCCGCCCGACCCTCGTGACCACGGGCGGCCGCGACGCGGACGACGACGAGGCCCTGGCCGAAGAGACCGCCTGAGACCCGGCCGCGGCTT
>JAICNY010000236.1 GCA_025930955.1 Thermoleophilia bacterium | reverse complement strand
GGAACGGGCAGGAGCTCGGCCGCGTCGTCAAGGGCAACCACGAGCTCGAGTCCCAGCCGCCGACGCCGCTCAAAAAGGTCATCCGGCGCGCGACCGAGGTCGACCGCGAGCGCGCGGCCCTGAACGCCGAGGAGGCGAAGGCGGCGATGCGCGTCTTCCGCGAGCTGCTGCGCCGGTTCGGGCTCGACGTGAAGCCGGTCGCGGTCGAGATCGGCCTCGACGGATCGCGCGCGGTCGTGTCCTTCCAGGCGGAGGGACGGCCGAACACGAAGGCCCTCCAGGCCGAGCTCGCGCGGCGTCTCGGGCGGCGCATCGAGCTCCGCTCGGTCGGCCCGCGGGAGTGCGCGCGGCTCTGCGGCGACCACGGGCTCTGCGGCGGGATGCAGTGCTCGCGCCGCTACCCGACGCACGAGCAGCCGATCACGCTGCGGATGGCGAAAGATCAGGATCTCCCGGTCGCGTCCGGCCGGATCACCGGGCTCTGCGGGCGGCTCCGCTGCTGCCTCGCGTTCGAGCACCCGCTCTACAAGAGCTTTCGCGACCGCGCCCCGCGCGTGGGGCGGCGCGTGGAGACGCCCGCCGGCGCCGGCCTCGTCACGGGCTACGCGGTGCTCGAGGACACCTGCACCGTCGTCCTCGACGGCGAGGAGTCGCCGACCGCGGTCCGTGTCGACGACTGCCGCGAGCTCGCGGGCGAGCGGCCCGGCAAGAAGCGCTAGCGAACCGGAGGCGGCGGGGAAGAACCCCGTATGGACACCGAGAGCACGCAGTTCGAGCCGTCGCCGCGCCCGGACTGGGGCCGGCCGGAGCCGCTGACGGCGGACGAGTGCCGCGCGGCGTTCGACGCCGTCGAGCCGTACACGATCGGGCTCGAGGAGGAGCTCATGGTCGTGTCGCCGGAGACGTTCGAGCTGTCGGACACGGCCGCCGAGCTCGTCGCGCTCGCCGCCGACGAGCGCATCCGGCCCGAGCTTCGCGCGTCGCAGCTCGAGCTCGTCACGCCGGTCTGCCGGACGGCCGTCGAGGCGTGCGCTCACCTCGGCGAGCTGCGCGCGCGGGTGGCGGAGGTGGCGGCGGGGACGGCGCTCCTCGCGGCGGCGGGGACGCATCCGTTCTCCGCCGGCACGGGGGCGGTCAGCGAGGGGGAGCGAAACGAGCTGCTCGTCGAGGAGTACGAGTGGGCGGCGCTCGAGACGTTCGCGTGCGGGCTGCACGTCCACGTCGCGCTCGGCGACGCCGACCGGGCGCTCGCGGTCTTCAACGCCCTCCGCTCGTACCTCCCGGAGATCGCCGCGCTCGCCGCGAACTCACCGTTCGCGCGCGGGCGCGACACGGGTCTCGCGTCGATCCGGCCGAAGCTGAACCAGGCGTTCCCGCGCGAGGGCATCCCGCCCGCGTTCGCCTCGTGGGACGAGTACGCCGACCTCGTCCGGTGGGGTCGGCACGCGTTCCCCGACGCGACGTTCCTCTGGTGGGAGCTGCGCCCGCATCCCGCGTACGGGACGCTCGAGGTTCGCGCGGCAGACGCACAGACGCGCGTGGAGGACGCCACCGCGATTGCCGCGGTCGTCCAGTCGCTCGTCGTGTCCCTCGGGCGGCGTCACGACGACGGAGAGAGGCTGCCCGCCGTCTCCTCGTTCCGCATCTCCGAGAACTTCTGGAGCGCCCTGCGGCACGGGCTCTCGGGCTGGATGCTCGACCTCGAGAGCGGTGAGCAGGAGCCGACGCTCGCGCGCGTCGACCGGTTGCTGGCCGGGCTCGAGCCGACCGCCGAGGATCTCGGGCTCGACGCCGAGCTCGTTCAGGCGCGCACCCTCCTCGGCGGGAACGGCGCCGACCGGCAGCGCTACGTCGCGGCGCGCGAGGGCCTCGACGGGCTCGTCCGGTGGCTCGTCGCCGAGACGCTCCTCCGCTAGCGCCGGCGGAGCCAGAGCGCGCTCAGCACGGTCTGCGCGGCGGCGTCGAGGAGGTAGACCGGCGAGATCCGCCGGCGTGCGACGTAGACGAGGTCGATCGCGCCGAACGCGGCCGGCGCCGCGAGCGAGAGCGTCTCGATCTCCGGCGTGCGCCGGTTCCGCGCAGCCGCGACGCCGAGCGAGAGCCCGATCGCGAGCGTGAGCGCGCCGACCGTCCGGGCGAGCCAGAAGTCGGCCTTCGGGCCGCTCACGCGCTCGAACGACCCGCGGTCGACGAGCGGCCAGATCCCGGTCACGACGTAGTAGGCGGCCTGGAGCGCCGCACCCGCACGAGCGGGGCCGAGCCTTTCGGTCGAATCCTCCACGCCGCGTCGGTACCCGCGTGTAGGCCTCGGAAACGGCGAGGCCCCGCGCGGAAGGGGCTACACTTGGACGGCCCCGCCGACGTAGCTCAGCTGGTAGAGCACTTCACTCGTAATGAAGGGGTCCCCGGTTCGAGTCCGGGCGTCGGCT
>JAICNY010000173.1 GCA_025930955.1 Thermoleophilia bacterium | reverse complement strand
TCGGGGAGCATCCAGTCGAGGACGACGAGATCGGGCTCGTTCGTCGCCACCGCCTCGAGCGCCTCGCGGCCGGTGAACGCCTCGTCCACCTCGAAACCCTCGTAGCGGAAGGCGGTCGCCACCGCGTCGACGATCGACGGCTCGTCGTCGACGACGAGGATCCGGCGACCGGTCGGAGTGTCCACGACCCCAGTGTGGCACCGGTTCCTGTGAGCCGGCTGTGAGCCGAGCGAAGTCCCGCGAGCCATGCGCTTGTAACACTGTGTTACTTGCGGGGCCTCGGGCGCGCCGGAACGCGCGCCCGTTGGCCTTGTAACGCTGTGTTACTAGCTCAGGGCTCCCGCCCGCCGAGAGCGGGCCGCTCCGTCACGCGAAGAGGACGAGGGCGACGGTCAGGAGGCCGAGCGCGACGCCGGCCGCGGTCAGCGCGACCGCCAGGGCGTCGCCGAACGGCGCGTAGTCGCCGCGCGCGAGCGCCCGCTCGACGCGGCGGTGGCGCCACAGGGCGAGCGCGACGAACGCGACGCCGACGAGCCCGAAGCCGGTGCCGAGCAGGACGAACGGCCAGTCCTCGGCATCCGTGAGCGCGGGAACCAGCTTCCCGGCGGCGAGGGCGACCGCGAACGCCCCGAGCGCGCTTCGCCACCACGCGAGGTACGTCCGCTCCGCGGCGAGCCGGGTGCGCCGTGTCGCGTCCTCGGGGGCGCTCACGCCGCCGCAGCGCGTCCGAGCTCGTCGAGCCAGGGCGTGCGGTAGCCGTCCTCGCGCCAGAGGATCGGGAAGAACGCCTCGTCCAGCTCGCGCTCGCCCGGGCGGCGGTACTTCGAGTAGATCGGGTGGACGCCGGCGTCGCTCCAGCGCGTCTCCGTCGAGATGAGGTGGCTGATGATCGCCCGTCGCTCGGCGTCCGCGCGCTCGTTCGGCGGGCTGCCGTGGAAGACCCAGCCGTCGTGCACGGCGGCTCCGCCGGCCGGCACCTCGATCGGGACGAGGTCGAGCTCCTCGCCCTCGGGCATGACCGCGCGCACGTGCGCGAGCCAGTCGTCGGGCGCGTGGAACTCGCCGCCCCGCGGTGCCCGCGGCCAGCGGTTCGAGCCGCGAACGTAGTAGATCGTCCCCGTGTCGGCCGCCGTGTCGTCGAGGGCCATCCAGCACGTCGTCATGTTCGGCGGGTCGAGAAACTCGAGGTACGCCGCGTCCTGGTGCGCGAGGAGCGCCTTGCCGGCGGGCGGCTTCCAGATCGCGTTGTCCTGGGCGAGCCGAAGGCCCGGGTGCCCGGAGAGCACCGTGCAGAGCTCGCCCACGCGCCGGGAGAGCACGGTCGCCGCGAGCACGCGATCCGCCTTCCAGACATTGCAGAGCTGGCGGGTCAGGTCGGGCGGCGTGACACCCGGGACGTAGTTGACCTCGTCCGGCTGGAGGCCCGTCTCCCATTCGTGGGCGAAGGCGCGGGCGAAGCGCTCGCGCACAGGCGCGAGCTCGTCCGGGGGCAGGAACTCCTCGACGACGAGGAACCCGTCGCGCCGGTAAGCGTCGATCTGCTCGGGAGTCGGCCGCACGCGCCCAATGATGGCAGACGTCACGCGGCCCCCCGCTCGTCCGCGCGGAGCGAGAGGAGCTTCGAGCGCGGGATCACGTGCGCGACCTCTTCGTCCGGGACGATCTCCACGCGCGAAAGCCTTCGGCGGGAACTAGGGGCGCGACCGGCTGCCCCGCCGCCCCGACGCGCCGCCGCACGGGCGGTCGGAACGAACACCGGACGCGCCCCAGGGAGGGCGCAACGGGGAAGCCGCCACCAGGAAGCTGCGTCCCCGTTCCCCACACGCCCTCGACCCCGGTTCCCTCCTGGCGTCGCGATCGACACCCGCCTGCCGCCGAAGCGGCGGCCGCCTGCCCCCAAGCGATCGGTGTCGGGACGCCATGGCGAGACGGTACGCCTCCGTTGTCCGTATGGCACTACACCCCCGGGTTAGTCTTTTCGCATGCAGCGTCACGGCGGCGTGGCCGCAGGCGCCGGTAGCGCAGGGTTGCTCGAGCGGGAGGCGGAGCTCGAGGCGATCGAGGCCGCGCTTACGACGGCCGCGCAGGGCGAGGGGCGGCTCGTCGTCCTCGAGGGCGAGGCGGGAATCGGCAAGTCCGCGCTCCTTCGCGCGGCGCGCGCGTCGGCGGAGGAAGCGGGCGGGCGGGTCCTCTCGGCGCGCGGCGGCGAGCTCGAGCGCTCGTTCTCCTTCGGGCTCGTCCTCCAGCTCTTCGAGGCGCCGCTTCGCGCCGCCGACGAGGCCGAGCGGCAGGAGCTCCTCGCCGGCGCCGCCGCGCTCGCGCGCCCGCTCTTCGAGCCGGGCGGCGAGCATCCGTCGGCAGGCGAGGACCTGGAGCTCCTACACGGCCTCTACTGGCTCACGGCGAACCTCGCCGAGCGCTCGCCGCTCGTGCTCGTCGTGGACGACCTCCACTGGGGCGATCCGTCGTCGCTCCGCTTCCTCACGTATCTCGCGCCGCGGCTCGAGAGCCTGCCGGTCGCAGTGCTCGTCTCCCTGCGGTCGAGCGGCGTCGCCGACGGAGACGGGCTTCTCCAGCGGCTCGTCGGCCATCCCGCCGCGCACACGGTGCGCGTGCAACCGCTCAGCCCGGCCGGCGTCGAGACGCTCGTCCGCGAGCGGCATCCCGGGACGGACGCGGCGTTCTGCGCCGCCTGCACGCGGGCGAGCGGCGGGAACCCTCATCTCGTGCGCGAGGTGCTCGCCGCGCTCGCCGCCGAGGGGCGCACGCCCGACGAGACGAGCGCGGACGCGGTCGCCGAGCTCGCGCCCGAGTCGGTGCTCCGCTCCGTGCTCGACCGACTCGCGCGCCTTCCGTTTGCGGCCTCGGCGCTCGCCCGCGCGCTCGCCGTGCTGGGCGACGGAGCCCAGCTTCGCCATGCGGCCGCGCTCGCCGAGCTCGACGTCGAGGAGGCCGCGTCGGCCGCGGACCGGCTCGCCTCCGTGGAGATCCTCGCGCCGGGCGAGCCGCTCGCCTTCCTCCATCCGCTCCTCCGCTCGGCCGTCTACGCCGACCTGCCGCCCGTCGAGCGTGGGCTCCTGCACAAGCGCGCGGCGGAGATCCTCGCGGACGAGGCGCCGCCCGAGCGGGTCGCGCTCCATCTCCTCGCCGCCCCGGCCACCGGCGACCCGCGGGCCGTTTCGATCCTCCGGGCCGCCGCGCGCCGCGCCCGGGCGGCCGCCGATCCCGAGGCGGCCGCAGGATATCTCGCGCGCGCGCGGGACGAGCCGCCCCCGCGGGGCGCGCGGGCCGCAGTCCTCGTCGAGCTCGGCGAGGCCGAGGCGGCGGCCGGTGCCGCGACCGCGCTCGCGCGGCTCGAGGAGGCGCTCGCGCTGCTCGAGGACCCGACCGAGCGCGCGCAGACGCGACTGCGGCTCGGCTGGATGCTGCACAAGAGCGGCCGGATCCGCGAGGCCGCGGACGTCTTCCAGGCCGGGCTCGACGAGGTGCTGCCCGCGAGCCCGCACGCGCGCGCACTCGAGGTCGGCTACCTCGGCGTCGCCTGGTACGACAGCCGGCGCGTCGCAGACGTCGTCGCGCGAAGGCGCGCGCTCCTCTCCGCCGCGGAGGGGAAGCCCGGCCAGGCCGAGCGCGGGCTCCTCGCCCAGCAGCTCCTGCACGAGCTCTCGGCCGGCGAGTCGCACGAGGAGGTCCGCGCGCTCGCGCGACGGCTCCTGGACGACGGGGCGCTCCTCGAGGAGGAGGGCGCGGACTCGCTGAACGTCTGGATCGCGGTCGGGGCGCTCTCCTGGTCGGACGCGACCGAGGACGCCGAGGCCGCGATCGCCGCGGCGCTCGAGGACACGGCGCGACGGGGGGACTACCTGAGCGGCGCGCTCGCCCTCTACACGCGCGCGTGGCCGCGCTTCTGGAGCGGTCGCATCGACGACGCGCTCGCCGACGCGCAGGCGGCGGTGTCCGCGTGGAAGGGCGCGTGGGCGATGTACCTCCCCGGCGCGATGTACTGGCTCGCGCGCGCGCACATCGAGCGGGACGAGCTGGACGACGCGGAGGCGGCGCTCGAGCTCCCGAGCGTGGAGGAGCGCTGGGGCGGCACGACGATGTACGCCGCGTGGCGGGCCGCCCGGGGGCGGGTCGCGCTCGCGCGCGGGCGCGCCGAGGACGCGCTCGACGAGCAGCTCGCGTCCGGGGCGCTCCTCCGCGACACGCTCGGGCTGCGGAATCCCGCGATCGGCGAGTGGCGCTCGGAGGCGGCGCTCGCGGCCGCGCGGCTCGGGCGCGACGACCTCGCGCGCGACCTCGTGGACGAGGAGCTCGAGCTGGCGCGCCGGTTCGGGGCGGCGCGGCCGATCGGGGTCGCGCTCCGCGGCGCGGGGCTCGTGCGCGGCGAGGCCGAGCTCGTTCGCGAGGCCGTCGCGGTCCTCGAGGGCTCGCCCGCCCGGCTCGAGCTCGCCCGGGCGCTCGTCGACCTCGGCGCCCTCCTCCGCCGGAGCGGCAGCCGCGCCGACGCCCGCGAGCCGCTCCGTCGCGGGCTCGAGCTCGCGGAGCGGTTCGGCGCGTTCCGGCTCGAGCGGCAGGCGCGCGAGGAGCTCGCCGCGACGGGGGCGCGGCTCGGGAAGCGCTCCTTCGCCGGCCGCGACGCCCTGACGCCGAGTGAGCGGCGCGTCGCCGAGATGGCCGCTTCCGGGATGAGCAACCGTGAGATCGCCCAGTCGCTTTTCGTGACCGTGAACGCGGTCAAGTGGCACCTCCGCAACGCGTACCGGAAGCTCGACATCGCAACGCGGGAAGAGCTGGGGGCCGCGCTCGCGGAGGAGGCAAGCCGGGCGTAGCGGCCGGGCGCGGAACGCGGTACGCTCGGCAGGTCCGCAGCAGACCAGCGTCGGTGCGGCGCGGCGCTCCGACCCCATGGGGGTGACACGAGATGGTGAAGCGAGCGTGGACGCTTCTCGCGACTCTCGCGCTGGCCACCGGCCTGCTCGCCGCGGCGGCCGCGGCACAAGGGCCCACCGCGCCGCCCGGCCTCGGCCGCGCGCTCGCCGCGCAGGAGCGCGCGACGGCGGTGCTCCTCGACCGGCCCGGCGTCGTCGGGACCGCGGTCGCGGTCGAGAACGGACGACCCGTCGTCGCGGTGCTCACGGCCCGAAGCGGCGTCGCCGGCCTGCCGCGGTCCGTCGACGGCGTCGACGTCGTCGTCCGGGTGACCGGGCCGATCAAGGCACTGCACCACCGTCCGGGCCACGGCGGCGGCCCGCCGACCTCGCCACCCGCGCCACCGCCGCCGCCTCCTCCGCC
>JAICNY010000038.1 GCA_025930955.1 Thermoleophilia bacterium | reverse complement strand
CCTCGTGGGCGGGCTCGCCGCGGAGGCCGAGGAGGCGGCGCGGACCGAAGGCATCGTCGCCCGCTGGCAGAACCACGCGCGCGACCTCGTGAACGCGCCTGCGAACGAGCTGACCCCGGCCGCGCTCGCCGACGCGGCCGTCGCGGTCGCCGACCGGTTCGACGCGATCGACGCGGAGGTCCTCGGCCCGGACGAGCTCGCCGCGGCGGGCATGGGCGCGCTCGCGGCGGTCGCGCAGGGCAGTCACAACGCGGGGCGCCTCGTCACCCTCCGCTACGAGCCCGCCGGCGCGGAGGAGACGCTCGTCCTCGGCCTCGTCGGCAAGGGGATCACCTTCGACACGGGCGGCATCTCGCTCAAGCCGGCGGACGCGCTCGAGGAGATGAAGTCGGACATGGCCGGCGCCGCCGCGACGCTCGCCGGGCTCGCGGCGATCGCCGAGCTCGGCCTCCCCCTCCGCATCGTCGCCGTCGTCGCGGCCGCCGAGAACATGCCGGCCGGCCACGCGTACCGCCCCGGCGACATCGTCCGCGCGGCCGACGGGACGACGATCGAGGTGACGAACACCGACGCCGAGGGCCGCCTCGTGCTCGCCGACGCGCTCCTCCACGCGCGCTCGCAGGGCGCGACACACCTTCTCGACCTCGCGACGCTCACGGGCACGATCCAGGTCGCACTCGGCGACCTCTACGCCGGCCTCTTCGGGAACGACGAGGCCTGGCTCGCGGCCGTCCTCGAGGCGGCGGAGCGAAGCGGCGACCACGTCTGGCCGATGCCGCTCCACCCGGCGTACGCGCGCTTCCTCGACTCCCAGTTCGCCGACGTCAAGAACACGCCGGACAAGAAGCGCGGCTCGTCCTCGATCGGCGCCGCGTTCCTCGAGCGGTTCGCGGGCGAGGGGCCGTGGGCACACCTCGACATCGCCGGTACCGCGTACCTCGATCGCGGGCGCGATTACTATCCCCGGCCGGGGGCAACGGGCTTCGGCGTCCGTCTGATCGCCGAGCTCGCGACCGCCCTGACCAGGGACCGATGAGCCTCTCCTACGACCTCTCCGACGAGCACGAGCTGATCCGGACGACCGTCCGCGAGTTCGCGGAGCAGCGCATCGCGCCGGTCGCCGAGGAGCTCGACCGCGAGCACCGCTTCCCGTACGACATCGTCTCCGAGCTCGCCGAGCTCGGCCTCATGGGGATCCCGATCCCGGAGGAGTACGAGGGCGCGGGCTCGGACACCCTCGCCTACGCGATCGCGATCGAGGAGCTGACGCGCGTCGACTCGTCCGTGGCGATCACGGTCGCCGCGCACACGTCGCTCGGGACCATGCCGATCTTCCTCTACGGGACGGAGGAGCAGAAGCGCGAGTGGCTCCCCGACCTCGCCTCGGGTCGCAGGCTCGGCGCGTTCGGCCTCACGGAGCCGGGCGCGGGCTCGGACGCGGGCGCGACGCAGACGCGGGCGGAGCTCCGCGACGGGCAGTGGATCGTGAACGGCTCGAAGATCTTCATCACGAACGCCGGAACGGACATCACGTGGGGCGTCACGATCACCGCGCGCACGGGCGAGGACGAGATCTCGAACGTCGTCGTCCCGAACGGGACGCCCGGCTACGAGATCTCGCCGCCGATGGAGAAGATCGGCTGGCGCGCGTCCGACACGCGCGAGCTCTCCTTCTCGGACGCGGCCGTGCCGGAGGGGAACCTGCTCGGCGAGCGCGGCCAGGGGTTCCGGCAGTTCCTCGAGATCCTCGACGGCGGGCGGATCTCCGTCGCGGCGATGGGCGTCGGGCTCGCGCAGGGCGCGTACGACCTCGCGTTCCGCTACGCGCAGGAGCGTGAGCAGTTCGGCCAGGCGATCGCGCGCTTCCAGGCGGTGCAGTTCAGGCTCGCCGACATGGCGACGGAGATCGAGGCCGGTCGCCAGCTCGTCTACAAGGCCGCATGGCTCAAGGATCAGGGCCGCGCGTTCGCGAAGGAGGCGGCGATGGCGAAGCTCTTCACCGGGATCCTCTCGAACCGCGCCGCGAACGACGCGCTCCAGATCCACGGCGGCTACGGCTACATGGACGAGTACGCGATCTCGCGCTTCTACCGCGACCAGAAGGTGCTCGAGATCGGCGAGGGCACGAACGAGGTGCAGCGGATGGTGATCGCCCGCCACCTCGGGCTCTGAGCCGCGCGCCGCTAGCGCAGCCGCTCGGCCGGGTAGCCCCACTCGCGCAGGCGCGCGAGGACCTCGAGGCAGTGCTCTTCGTCGCGCGTCTGGAGGAGTAGGTCGACGGCCGTGTCGCCCAGGGGGACCTCGACGCCCTCGCGCAGGTGCTGGACCTGGATCACGTTGACGCGCTCGCCGGCGATGAGCGAGAGGAGCATGGCCAGGGCGCCCGGGCGGTCGGGCACGCGCGAGCGCACGGCGAGGAACCGCCCGGCGCGCGCCAGGCTGTAGCGGGCGACGTCGATGAGCGTCGACGCGTCGATGTTCCCGCCGGAGAGCACCGTGCACGCTGGCCCCTCGCCGCCGACGCGCCCGGCGAGGAGCGCAGCGACGGACGCGGCGCCCGCGCCCTCGACGACGAGCTTCGTCCGCTCCAGGAGGAGCGTGACCGCCGCCGCGATCTCGTCGTCGGACACCGTGACGACGTCGTCGAGCAGGTCGGCGAGGATCGCGCTCGTGAGCTCGCCGGGCTTCTTCACCGCGATGCCGTCGGCGATCGTGAACCCGCCCGGCTCGCGGCCCGCGAGCGGGGCGCACGCCGCCGCCTGCACCCCGACGAGGCGGACGTCCGGCCGCAGCGCGCGCAGCGCGATCGCGACGCCCGATGCGAGCCCGCCGCCGCCGACCGGGACGGCGACGGCGCCGAGGTCGTCCGGCAGGCCCTCCGCAAGCTCGAGCCCGAGCGTCCCCTGGCCGGCGATCACCTCGGTGTCCTCGAACGGGTGGACGAACGTCGCGCCGCCCTCGGCGCGCTCCTTGCTCGCCTCGTACGCCTCGTCGTAGCCCGAGCCGCCCATCACGACCTCCGCGCCGTAGCCGCGCGCCGCCTCGACCTTCGCCATCGGCGCGTCGTCGGGAACGAAGATCGTCGCGCGGATGCCCGCCTCGCGCGCCGCCCACGCGACGGCCTGACCGTGGTTCCCGGCGCTCGCGGTCACGACCCCGGCATCGCGCTCATCGGGGCCGAGCGTCGCGATCTTGCTCATCGCCCCGCGCACCTTGAACGAGCCGGTGCGCTGGAGGTTCTCCGCCTTGAGGTAGACGTCGCGCCCCGACAGCCGCTTGAGCGTCTCGGACGCGAAGACCGGCGTCTCGCGCGCCGACCCGGTGAGCCGCCCGCGCGCCGCCCGGATGTCGTCGAGCTCAGGTCGTCTCATCGAGGCGGAACACCTGCTCCATGATCTCGCGGACGGCGGTCAGCGGGTCGAGCCGCCGCCCTTTGACCTCGTCGAGCAGCCGCCGGAGCTCGGGGTCGTCGGCGACGGCGCGTTCGAGGTGCGTCTTCGCCCGCCCGCTCGCGACCGCGAAGACCTCGCCCGCGAGCTGCTCCCCGCGCCGCTCCTCGAGCCGCCCGCTCTCGACGAGGTGCCGCCGGTGGTCTTCGACCGCCTCCCAGAGCCCCTCGATCCCCTCGCCCCGCACGGCCTCGGTCAGCACGATCGGTGGCGTCCAGTCGCGCTTCTCGCCGAGCCCGAGGATCGAGCGAACCTCGTTCATCATCGTCTTCGCCGCCGGGTGGTCGCGCTTGTTCACGACGATCACGTCGGGGATCTCCATGATCCCGGCCTTGAGCGCCTGGATCGAGTCGCCGGAGCCGGGCATGAGCGCGAGGACGATCGTGTCGGCGAGGCCCGTGATCTCGACCTCGCTCTGGCCGGTGCCCACGGTCTCGACGAAGACGACGTCCTTGCCGAACGCGTCCAGGAGGAGCGCGGCCTGGAGCGTGGCCTCCGCGAGCCCGCCGAGGTGCCCGCGCGTCCCCATCGAGCGGATGAAGACGTCCCGGTCGAGGAAGTGGTCGGCGAGCCGGATCCGGTCGCCGAGGAGGGCGCCCGCGGTGAACGGGCTCGAGGGGTCGACCGAGATGACGCCGATCGTCCGCCCCTGCCCGCGCACGAGCCGGACGAGCGCGCTCACGAGGCTCGACTTCCCCACGCCGGGCGGGCCGGTGATGCCGACGATCTCGGCCCGGCCCGTCTGCGGGTAGGTCTCGCGGACGAGCTCGCCGGCGAGCGGGTCGCCGTTCTCGACGAGGCTGATCGCGCGCGCCAGCGCCCTGCGGTCGCCGGATCGGAGCCCCTCGAGGAGCGACTCCGCTGTCCAGGCTGCGCGCGTGCTCACCGCTCGACGGCGGCAGTGAGGCACCGCTCGAGCGCCTCGCCGAAGAGGTCGTTCTCCTCCGGCTCGCCGACCGTGACGCGCATCGCCGCGGGCGCGCCGAACGGGCCGAGCGGGCGGACGATCACGCCCTCGCGGAGGAGCGCGTCGAAGAGCGGGGCGACCTCGCGGCCGCAGTCCACGTAGACGAAGTTCGCCACCGGCCTCGGACAGATCTCCACGGGGAGGCGCGAGCAAACGGCCTCGAGCCGCGCCCGCGCCTCGGCCGTGGCGGCACGGCGCCGCGCGAGCTCCTCCGTCTCGCCGAGGCTCGCGAGCGCCGCGTCCTGCGCCGGCTGGGAGACGTCGAACGCGTTCCTCACCTTGCGGATCGCCGCGACGACGTCCACCGGCCCGACGCCGTAGCCGACCCGGAGCCCGGCGAGCCCGTAGATCTTCGAGAACGTCCGCAGGCAGAGGACGCGGCGGCCGTCGCGCTTCAGGTACTCCTCGATCGCGTCCGGGTAGTCCGGCTCGTCCACGTACTCGAAGTACGCCTCGTCGAGCACGGTGAGGACGTGCTCGGGAACGGCGTCGAAGTACCGGTCGAGCTCCGCCCGGCCGACCATCGTGCCGGTCGGGTTGTTCGGGTTCGCGACGAAGACGATCTTCGTCTGCGGCGTGACCGCTGCGAGGAGCGCCTCGAGGTCGTACGTGAGGTCCCGGAGCGGCACGCGCACCGGCGTCGCGCCCATCTTGATCGCGTCGATGACGTAGCTCGGGAAGGACGGCCAGCCGCAGACGATCTCGTCGCCCGGGTCGAGCGCGGCGAGCGAGAGGTACATGATCACCGCGTCCGCGCCCGCGGCGATCGCGACCCGCTCCGGCTCGACGCCGTGGCGCTCGGCCAGGGCGGTCGTGAGGCGGTACATGCCGCCGTCCGGGTAGCGGTTCAGCTCCCGGACCGAGCGCTCGAGCGCCTCGACGGCGGCCGGGAACGGCCCGAACTGCCCTTCGTTCGAGGCGAGCTTCACGACCCGGTCGAGGCCGAGCTCCCGCTGCACCTCCTCGACCGGCTTGCCCGGCTCGTACGGGACCAGATCGGCGATCGCCGGCCGGAAGAGATCGCCCTGCGCCATCGGGCGCAACCCTAAAGGGTCCGCGCGCCCGACCGGCGAGGTCGGCGACGGGCTGACTAGGCTGTCCGGATGGAGGAGATCGGGCTCTTTCCGCTGCCGCTCGTCCTCGTGCCGGGCGAGCAGGCGCCACTCCACATCTTCGAGCCGCGCTACAAGGAGCTCGTCGACGAGTGCCTCGACACC
Source organism: Thermoleophilia bacterium (assembly GCA_025930955.1). Lineage (GTDB taxonomy): Bacteria > Actinomycetota > Thermoleophilia > Gaiellales > Gaiellaceae > JAICNY01. Next base: position 13,139 of record JAICNY010000038.1, on the reverse strand, counting down.
GCCGCGCCGTTCGGGATCCTGCTCGCCGACGACGACGGCGTGCGCGAGGTCGGGACGCTCGCCGAGGTGGTCGAGGTCGTCGAGCGGTTCGACGACGGGCGCCTCAACATCGTCGTCGAGGGGGCGGCGCGCTTCCGCGTCGCCCGGCTGACCGACGGACGGTCGTTTCAGACCGCCGAGGTCGACACGGTGGACGACGAGGGGGACGAGCCGACCGACGACGAGCGGGCCCGCTGCCTCGCGGGCTACGACAAGGTGATCGCGGCCGCGGCGGCCGAGCTCGAGGAGCTCGACCGGGACGCAGAGGATCTCTCGTTCCGGATCGCGGCCCGGATCGACCTCGGGCCGGAGATCAAGCAGACGCTCCTCGAGAGCCGCTCGGAGCGGGAGCGCGTCGTCCGGCTCGCCGGGCTGCTCGACCGCGCGGCCGAGGCGGTTGCCCGCGAGCGCGAGGTGCGCGAGCGCGCATCCGGGAACGGGCGCGTCGAGGCGCTCTAGCGCCCTGCGCGGGCGTGCCGGCGCGCCGCTCGGCACGCGGACGGACCGGCACGGAATCGGCACGGTCTCGGCACGGACACGTCTCGGCTTCCTCGATAGCGTTCGTGCTGGGACCGTCGATCGCAGGGGGCCCCATCACACGCGCGGGCGCGTGTACCTGGTCGTGCCCGAGGGCCGGCGCGTCCGCGGCGCCTCCCGGCGTTCACCCGATCGAGGGACGGCAGGGCCGAACCGGCGCGCGATCCTTCGCAGAGCGATGCCTGTGGCGATCCAGTCTCGAGTCGTGCTCGCGGCGGCGGCCGTCGTCTTCGCGGCGGGCTTCGTCGCGTTCGCGCTCATCCCCGCCGACGACGTCGGGATCCCGCACGTCTTCTACGTCGCGATCGCGCTCGTCGCCGCCGTCACCGGCCCGCTCTGGGGCGCCGCGGCCGGGGCCGTCGCGGCGGCGCTCTACTGCATCGGGATGATCGTCCACCCGATCGTCCCGTCCGCGGAGATCCTCACCGGCGGCACGCTCGTCCGTCTCGCCACCTACGCCTGCACGGGCGCCCTGATCGGCTGGTTCGCGCGGGACAACCGGCGGCTCGTCGCCGAGCTTCGCATCCTCGCCGATCGCGACACGGTCACCGGCCTGCCGAACACCCGCGCGTTCGAGGCGGCCATCCAGCGCCGGCTCGACGCCCAGCGGCCGTTCGCGCTCCTGATCGGCGACCTGCGCGGCGTCGACGACGCGAGCCTCGGCGAGGACGTCGCCGCGAACGACGCGCTCCTCCGGATCGGCGACGTGCTCGGGAACGCCGTCGGGCCCGGGGACGACCTCGCGCGCGTCGGCGGCCGGGCCTTCGCGCTCCTCAGCTCGCTCGGCTCCGCGCACGAGGCCGCCCGGCTCGCCGGCCGCCTCGAGCAGACGCTCGCCGGGCACGGCCTCCCCACGCGCTTCGGCTGGGCGGTGTTCCCGCACGAGGGGACGAACGCGCTCTCGCTCTACCGCGCCGCCGACGAGCGGCTCTACGCCCGGAAGCTCGTGAGCGCCGACGCGGCGGACGTCGGGCTGCGCTCGGTCTCTTAGGCGCGCCCGCGCACCCCGTGCACCGGGCGGCCGGATGCCTCCCAGGCGTAGTACGACGCGCTCGGGCCGAACTCGGGCCGGTACTGCACGACCCGCGGGTTCCGGCCGACCTCCTTCGCGCGCTGCGCATGCCGGAGGAGGTTCGGATCGTCCCGCTCCTCCCACACGAGGATCAGGTGCGCCGCGGTCATGAACGACGCAACGAAGTCGCAGCCCGCGGCCGGGCACGGGAACGGGTCGGTGGCGACGCAGTACCAGCCGGTGTGGTCGGTGCCCTCGTCGCCGGTCCACAGCTCTTCCTCCTCGGCGAGCTCTTCCTCCTCCGTGAGGAGCGTCCCGCGACCCGGCTCGAGCGGCTCCGTCATTGCGCGCGGATCACGTGGCCGAACTCGTCGAGCTCGACGAAGTGCTCGGCCGTGCCGTCGCGGTAGGCGGAGCAGCGGTCCGCGGCGCTCCGGTCCTGGTCGCGTGGCTCACGGACGACCACGACCACCCAGTCCTCGCGGTCGGGAAGCGGGTTCGCGATGCACGGCCCGTCGGAGAAGTCGCGCCCGCTCTCCGCCTCGGCCTCGTAGGCGTCCCGCGCGTCGTTCAGCACCGCCCGCGCCTCCTCCAGCTCGGACTCGCCCCCACAGCCCGCCGCGACGGGCAGGAGGGCAAGCGCGGCCAGCACGGCTCCGACCACGACGATCCTCATCAGACCTCCTTCGCCATGAGCACGGCGTCCACGAGGTCGGCGCCGCGCCGGTAGTGGTTGCGACGCACCCCCTCGCGCTCGTACCCGAGCGACTCGTAGAGCGCGATCGCGGCCTCGTTGTACGGCAGGACGTGCAGCTCGAGCTTGCGGACGCCTGCGCTTCGCGCCCACTCCTCCGCCCCGAGCATGAGCGCCCGGCCGACACCGCGCCGACGCCAGTCCGCAGCGACCATGAGGCCGAGGTCGGCCACGTGTCGGCTGGCCGGGTGCGGGTCGCGAGAGAGCGAGAGGCGGCCGACGATGCCCTCGGGCGCCTCGGCGACGAGGACGGCCGCCGCCTTCGACCGGCGGATCGCCCGCACGTAGCGGCGCTCGTCGCTCACGCTCCGCCAGGTCCCGTTCGTGACGAGCCAGCCTTCCGGCTCGGAGCCGACCGCGAGCGCGAGCTCGACGAGCTCGGCGGCGTCGCCGGGCTCGGCCTTGCGCACGTGGAAGCGCGGCCGCTCGCTCATGCGCTCACCGCCCCTGCCCCGCCGCGACGCGGGTCGCCCGCCGCCTCGAGCTCGCCCTCCCCGCTGCGCGCAACGACGGACGCGCCCCCGAAGAAGATGTTGTGCGCCTTCCAGCAGACGGTGTCGTAGCCCATGGACTCGAGCTCGTCCGCGACGGCCCGCGCGACGCCGGCCTCGAGGTGGAGGACGTCGTCGTGCAGGTGGACGCGCGGCGCGGCCACCGCTTCCTCGATCCCGAGGCCGTGGTCGAGAACGTTCACGACCGTCTGGACGATCGCGCCGCGCAACCGGGCCGATCCCGCGCTCCCGAGCACGAGCCGCGGCTCGCCGTCGCGGAGCACGAAGGTCGGCGCCATCATGCTCGTCAGCCGCCGCCCGACGGGCCCGGGCAGGCCGAGGGTCAGCAGGTCGTCCTCGCCGAGCATGTTGTTCAGGTGGATCCCCGTCCCGGGCACGACGAGCCCGGAGCCCGCCCCGGTCGAGCCGGAAAGCGAGGCGGCGTTCCCGGCCGCGTCGACGACGCTCACGTGGGTCGTCGACGGCAGGCCGGCCGGCTCGCCGACCGCCTCGCGCCGCCGCTCCTCGGCGCGCGCGACGCTCTCCGCGATCCGCTCGTCCGAGAGGAGCCGCCGCGCGAGGCCGCCGCGGTGGAGGTCGCGCATGAACCTCCGCCCGCGGGCGCGGGTCGCCTCGCGCATGACCTCGGCGAGGCGCGCGATCTGACGGGCGCTCCCCGGCTCGTCCGGAGGGCCGAGGCGGTCGAGGACGCCGAGCGCGAACGCGACGAGCGTCCCGCCGGACGAGGGCGGCGGGTTCGAAACGAGCTCGTGCCCCCGGAAGCGCGCCCGCACCGGCGTGCGCCGGACGACGCGGTAGCCCGCGAGGTCGTCCTTCGTGAGCGTCCCGCCGTCCTCGAGCACGGCCTCGCTCGTCCGGCGCGCGAGGTCGCCCCGGTAGAACGGCTCGGGGCCCTCCGCGGCGAGGCGCTCGAGCGTCGTCGCAAGCTCGGCCAGCTCGAGCCTCCCGCCCGGCGGAAGCGGCGCGTCTTCGCCATAGAGCGCACGCCCGCCCGGCGTCCGGCGCAGGATCGGGTCGAGGATCCGGTGGAGGCTCGCCTGCGCCTCGGTCACCTCGATCCCGCCGCGCGCGAGCTCGAGCGCGGGCGCGACGAGCTCGCTCCACGGCCGCCGTCCGTACGAGCGGTGCGCGGCCGCGAGCCCGGCGATCATCCCCGGCACGGCGCACGACGGGCCGCCGACGTGGAAGACCTGGATGTTCGTCGGCTCGAACGCGACGTCCACGGGCTCGGCCGCGGGGAGCGGGCCGGCGAATCCGCGGCCCGGGACCGAGACGAAGAAGTCGAGCAGCCGGTCGCTGCGGTCGTGCGCCCGGTGGACGAGCATGAACCCGCCCCCGCCCGGGCCGGTGAGCGGGCTCTCGGTTACCCAGGACACGAGCCCGGCGGCAACGCAGGCGTCGACGGCGTTCCCGCCTTCCTCGAGCGCCCGAACGCCCGCCTCGGCGGTCAGCGGATGGCCGGCGGCGACGGCGCCCTTCATGCGGCTGAGGGTATCGCGGCTCGGCGCGACGCTCCCGGGTCAGCGCTCGAACAGGAAGCCGGGCGGCTCGAGCGTGTCGTCGGGACGGCCGGGCTCCTCCGGCGACGAACCGCGGGCCGGCGCCGAGCCGAGCCTCGCCGGCTCGCGCTGCGGCACGAGCCTGCGCTCCACGCCGATCCCGGTCGCGATCACGGTCACCCACACCTGGCCGGTCAGCCGCTCGTCGATCGTCGCGCCGAAGATGATGTTCGTCTCCTCCGTCGACGCCGCGCGGATCGTCTCCGCGGCTGCGTTCACCTCGAGCAGCGTGAGGTCCTGCCCGCCCGCGATCGAGAGGAGGATGCCCTTCGCGCCCACGATCTCCGTGTCGATCAGCGGTGAGCGGAGCGCCCGCTCGGCAGCCTCGCGCCCGCGGTTCTCGCCGGTCGCGAAGCCGATCCCCATGAGCGCGGTGCCCGCCTCGCTCATGATCGTGCGCACGTCCGCGAAGTCGAGGTTGATGAGCCCGGGCGTCGTGATGAGGTCGCAGATGCCCTGGACGCCCTGCCGGAGGACGTCGTCCGCGACGCGGAACGCCTCGAGCATCGAGGTGGTCTGGTCGAGCACCTCGAGCAGCCGGTCGTTCGGGATCACGATCACCGTGTCGCAGACCGAGCGGAGCGAGTCGACACCGTGTTGCGCCTGCTGACGGCGCCGGGAGCCCTCGAACCTGAACGGCGTCGTCACGATCCCGACGGTGAGCGCGCCGAGCTCGCGCGCGATCCGCGCGATGACGGGCGCCGCGCCGGAGCCGGTCCCGCCCCCCTCGCCGGCGGTGATGAAGACCATGTCCGAGCCGCGGAGCACGTGCTTGATCTGGTCGTACGCCTCCTCGGCGGCCTGGCGGCCGACGTCCGGGTCGGCGCCGGAGCCGAGGCCCTGCGTCAGCTCCCGGCCGATGTGGAGCTTCACGGGCGCCTCGCAGCCGCGGAGCTGCTGGATGTCCGTGTTCACCGCGATGAACTCGACCTGCGAGATCCCGGCCTCGATCATCCGGTTGACCGCGTTCAGGCCCCCGCCGCCGACGCCGACGACGCGGATCACCGCGAGGTAGGCGGTCGACTCCGGGCGCGGCGTGGAGCGTGCCACGTGGAGCGAGGGGTCGGCGAAGCGCGCCGCGGGACGCGGCTCGGCCGAGGTCGGGGTGACCGTTTGCGCGGGGACCGGCGGCTGCGCCGGGGCGTGCGCGGGCTCCGGCTCGGGTTCGGGCGCCGCCTCGGGCTCCGTCGGCGGAGCGCCGGCCTCGGGCCCGGTCCGCTGGGACTCCGCGTAGACCGGCTCCGTCTCGGGATCGACGTGCTCGACGGTCGGGGCGTCTGCGGCCGGCCCGGCCTCGCGCTCCCTCTCCGCCTGCCGCTGGGCGGCCTCCGTCGCGCGGAAGAGCTCCGCGAGCGGGCCCTCACGCATGCTGGCGCGTGCGCGGTTTCGCGCCATTGAGCACCTCCTTTGCGAGCTGCCGGTAGGCGTCCGCCGCCGGGCCGCTCGGGTCGTACTTGAGGACGGAGGCGCCCTGGACGGGAGCCTCGGCGTAGCGGACCGTCTTGCGGATCCGCGTGTCGAAGACGAGCTCGCCGAAGTTCTCCTTCAGCATCTCGATCGCCTCGCGCGCGTGCACCGTGCGCGCGTCGAACATCGTCGGGAGGATCCCGCGGATCTCGACGGCCGGGTTCAGGTTCTCGCGGATCATCGTGAGCGTGCCCTCGAGCTGGACGAGCCCGCGGAGCGACAGATACTCGCACTGGACGGGGACGATGACGCTGTCCGCCGCCGTCAGCGCGTTGATCGTCAGCAGTCCCAGCGAGGGCGGGGTATCGATCATGAGGTAGTCGTACGAGCTGCGGATCGGGAGCAGCGCCTTCTGGAGCGCGCGCTCGCGGCCGATCATGCTCGAGAGCGCGAGCTCGGCGCCGGCGAGGTCGATCGAGGAGACGGCGACGTCGATCTCGGCACGCTGGATCACCTCGTCGATCGGGAGCGAGTGGACGAGCACGTCGAACATCGACCGCTCGACGGTGTCGGGGTCCATCCCCTGGCTCATCGTGAGGTTCCCCTGCGGGTCGAGGTCGACCGCGAGAACCGTGTAGCCGAGCTCCTTGAGCGCGACCGCGAGATTGAGGGTCGTCGTGGTCTTGGCCACGCCACCCTTCTGGTTGGCCAGGGCGATGACCTGTCCCAAGGTTGCTCCTTGCGAGGCGGGCGTTCGCTCGCGCGACCGCGTCAGGTTTCCCAGAAGGCTCACAGGGCCTTCATTTCGGGTGAGGCTACCACAATCCTCCTGCGTCCCAGATTGCCGCAAATTGCGGAAAAAGGAAAGGGCGGGCCGAGACGCCCGCCCTTGGCCGCGAGACCGCTCGCGACCGGCGTTACGCCGCCGCGGCGCGGCGCTCGTAGTCCCGGCGCCCGAGCAGGAACCCGACGGCGAGCATCACGACGCCGAGCAGGAAGTGGAGCCAGTTCGCGGCGGTGTTCACGCCGAGGAAGTTCGCCGAGCTCTCGAGGTCGATCAGGATCCCGTAGAGCCAGACGACGAGGTACACGGCGCCGCCCCAGATGAAGTAGTTGCGCGACGCGACGAAGCTCGCGGCGGCCGCGAAGCCCGCGATCGCGTAGAGCAGGTGGACGATGTTCTCCAGGATGTTGACGCCGAAGATCCCGAAGATCTCGGCCCCCACGTCGTCGAACGTCGTCAACCGGTCGTAGTCCGTCGTGATGCCCGGGATGAACCCGAGGATCGTGACGAGGAGGAAGACCGCGCCGAACGCGAGCGCTGCGCGCTGGATGTCGGTCCGCTCCCTCGTTCCGCCGTCCCTCCGCATCGCTTCCTCCCTTTCGGATGGAGTCGCCGGTTCGTTCACCGGCACCTGCCGGTCGCCTATCCCGGTCGCCTCGGCCGCAAACGGGGTCAGGCGGCGCGCGGAAGCGGGCCCTCCGGAGCGGGCGGCGGCGGGTCGGCGCGGCGTTCGGCGCCCGCGACGAGACGGAGCCGACAGGCGTCGAGCGCCTCGCGGGCGGCGGCCGTCCCGGCCGGCTCCGCCGCGAGCCAGGCTTCCCCTTCCTCCAGGAGCAGGCGAACCTCGGCGAGGATCGCGCCCCGCTGCCCGCCGCCGGCGCGAAGCCGGTCGATCCGCTCGAGCCGCTCGAGCACCTGCCGTGCCTCGTCCATGCCGACACCGTAGGGCGGAAAGGCGCACGAGAGCGTGACGCTTCGTACCGAAAGCGTCACGGAAGCGTGACGTATCTCAGGAGCCGCCGGCCGGCTCGGGCTCGTTCCCCTCGACGGCGACGACCGACGGCGAGCGCGACAGGATCTCGAGGCCTTCCGCGTCGACCCGCACGGCGAGCTGTGGGATTCGCTCCGGCCGGCCCGCGACCTCGCCGTGCCCGCCGAGCGAGGCGAGCAGCTCGTCCTGCACGGCGGCGATCTCCGCGCGCCCGCGCGCGTCGAGCGCCACGACGACGAGCACGGTCCCCCGCTCCTTGGCCTCCTGGACGAGGCTCGGCGGGACCGACCCCGCCTGCGACGTCGAGCGCTCCTCCGCTCCGCCGCCTCCGCAGGCGGCGAGCGCGAGGCCGAGCGCGGCAAGCAGCCAAGGGCCGGCCCCGGAGGACCGGCCCTTCCTGCCCCGCTCCGGCTCTACCCGAACCGGTTCACCTCGTGGACGAGCCTGCGCGCGTCGCCGAGCTCCTTCGTCGAGGCGCCGGCGTCGACCCGCACGGCCTCGGCGTCCGCCATGAGGTCGGAGAACGCGAGGTCGAAGGCTCCGTCGCCGTCCGTGTCGACGACGGCCTGGCCGTAGTCGACGACGCCGTTCGCGAAGTTGAGCCACGCCGCGAGCAGCTCGCGGTCGAGCTGCCGCAGGTGCGCGCTGCCGCCGTCGCCCGGGTTGAGCACGGCGTCCGCGTCCGCGAGCGTCGTGAGCGGCACCGCCTCGTCGAAGACCGTCGAGCCGAACCGCGCGATCGCGAGGTAGCACTCGAGGGTCGGGACGGTGAAGTCGGCCACGAGCCCGTCGTGCATGTACTGCCTGTGCCACCAGCCCGTCGGGCGCGAGGCGGTCGCGTTCCCGGTCACGAGGACGGCCACCGTGTCCGTGGGAGCCGCGCCGCCGTCGTCGTCCGCCACGTCGAGCGTCGTCTCGTACGTGCACGCCTCGAGGTACTGGTGGCTCTGCGCGTCCGCGACGTTCACCCGCGGCTGGAGCGTGGGGCTCGGGAGGGGATCGAAGAGCGGGTCGTTCACGAGCGAGACGCCCGTGGCCGAGCTCCCGTCCCCGAAGTCCCACGCGAACTCGAGGTCGTCGGACCCGGGGTCGCTCGCCGTGGCGGCGAAGTCGATCGGTCCGTCGAGGTCCCCGACGAGGGTCGGGACGCCGTTCACGAGCACCGTCCCGCTCAGGTCGATCGCCGCGGTCGGGTCGACGTTCGCGACGGCGAGCCCGAAGCTCGTGTCGCCGGAGCCGCCGTCCTTGTCCGTGACCGTGGTCGTGACCGTGAACGAGCCGTTGTCGCCGTACGCCTTCGACGCGGAGACCTCGCCCTGGTCGGGGCCGGGGCCCGCGTCTTGCGTGATCACGATCGCGCCGGGGGTCGTGCCTAGGTCGGCGTGGCCCCAGTCGACGACCGCGGAGTACGGGTTGTCGAGATAGCCCGGGTCGGAGAAGTGCGAGAGGACGTCGAGGACGTCGCCCTCGTCGATGGCCGTCACCTGCGCCGGGTCGTTCGAGACGCTCGGATCGACGTTCAGGACGGTGAGCGGGAACGTGAGCTCGTTCTCGATCCCGAGCGCGTCCGTCGCGGTGATCGTCACGACCTGGCTGTGGGCCGGGCCGTCGACGGCGTCGAAGCTCCACGACCAGGTGCCGGCGCCCTGCACGGCCGTCCCGACGGAGGCGGAGATCGTCACCGCGTCGCCGTTCGGGTCGGCGAACGTGCCGCTGTTCGTCGCCGTCTGGCCCTCGTCCACCGTGACGCTCGCTCCGTTCGCGGCGAGGTCCGGCTGGACGGTGGCGAGCAGGTCGATCCGCGGCGTCGTCACGTTCGAGCCGCCGCTCATGTACGTGATCGCCTGCCCGTTCGCCTGGAGCCAGCCGAGGATCGTGGCGACGCTCGCGCTCGGGTACATGTCCCGTAGGACTCCCCAGGCGCCCGTGACGTGCGGGGTGGCCATCGACGTGCCGTCGAAGTTCGCCCACGTGTCGTCCGGCACCGACGAGTCCACGCCGACGCCCGGCGCGAACAGGTCGAGGAGCGTGCCGCGGTTCGAGAAGCCGGCGACCGCGTCGCCGTCGGTCGTCGCGCCGACGGTCACGGCCGTCGAGACGCAGCCGGGACGCGAGACCGCGGCGTTGAAGCCGTTGTTCCCGGCCGCGACGATCGTCGCGATCTCCTCGGCGAGGAGCGCGTCGATCGCGGCCTTGCGTCCTTGGTTGTCTCCGTCGCAGTTCGCCGTGAACATGCCGCCCCCGAGGCTCATGTTGGCGGCGACGAGGTCCGACGCGAGCGTCCCGTCGAGGGCGAGCACCCGGTCGAGGCCGAGCACCTGGTCGGACGGGAACGAGCTCACGCACGGCGCCGGGTTCGGGCTGCAGTCCGCGGCGCTGTCGAAGCGGGTGAAGACATTGATCGCGACGATGTCCGCGCCCGGCGCGACCCCGTCGCCGGGGGCGCCGGCCGCACCGGTCGCCTCGCCGGCCGCGATCCCGGCCACGTGCGAGCCGTGGTCGCAGATGTTCACGGTGCCGTCCATGCACGCGGCGATCTCGATGTTCGCCGAGCCGGCGTTCGTCTCCGCGGTGCCGCCGCCGGCGCAGATGCTCGTCCCGCCGCCGGCGCCGCCCGCGTTCGAGAAGCAGGCCTGCGACACGATCCGGCCCGCGAAGTACGGGTGGTCGGCGTCGATACCGGTGTCGAGGATCGCGACCGCGGTGCCGTCGCCGTCGTAGCCGAACCCGTGCACGTCGTCGCCGTTCACGAGCGGCAGCGTGCTCGCGAGCGCGGCGGGCTCGGGCTCGTCCGCCTCGAGGCCGAGGACGAACGGGCTCTGCGCGAGCTCGACGAGCGCCGCGGGCGTCGCCTCGACGAGGAGGATCGGGAAGTTGCGGTAGCGCGTCAGGATCTCCCCGCCCGCGGCGTCGGCGGCGCTGCCGACGATGCTGCGGTCGAGCATCCCGTTCGTGGCGACGAGGACCCGGACCGAGCCGTCCTCGCGGGCCGTCTCGAGGAGGTCCTCGTACCGCTCGGGCACCGGCGCCTCGCTCTGGGCGAGGGCGGGCGGTGCGACCGCGAAGGCGGCGAGCGCGACGAGTGACGCGACCAGGCGCGCCAGTCGGTTGCGTTGCATCGTGACTCCCTTCTGGATCTGGGGGGAATGCGACTGCTGCGCCGCGTTCTACGCAGGCCAGGCCCGAATCGCCCTAACCCCCCGGGCCAGAATCTTCCAGCGGGGCGGGTGGTCCTACGAGGCGCCCGGCGCGTCGCGGCAGCGGCGCCACCAGACGGCCCAGGCGAGCGCGGCGCCGGCGACGCCGACCGCGACGCCGGGCCAGCTCCGGTCGACGACCGAGAGGACGCCGAGCACGATTCCGAGCACGGCGGCGAGCTCGAGCGACCGGCAGCGCTGGCGGCGCGCCGCCTCCGCTGCGGACGGCTGCCGCTCGGTCATCCGGCGGCGACGACGCGGCCGGTGATCGTCCCGGCGCGCGGGCGAACGCCGAGCAGCACCTCGTCGAGCGCCGCGATCAGGCCGGGGCGGGAGTCGTGCAGCAGCGTCTCGACGAGGGAGCGGCGAACGGCCTCCTCGGCGCGGGCCCCGGGGCCGTCGCCGTCGAGGAGCGCACGCAGGGCGAGGCGGAGCTCGTCGCGCTCGCGCCCGTTCTCGCCGAGGAGGACGGCGGCGCGCATCGCGGCTGCCCACGGGCCCTCGTCGAAGCCGAGCAGCGACTCGAGCGCCTCGCGCAGCTCGTCCGCCCGGACCGGGCCGGCGTGGAAGAGCGCGAGCTCCCAGCGGTCGAGCGCCTCGTGGACGTCGGCGTCGACGCCCGCGGCCAGGCGCTCCACGAGCTGCGCGACGAGCCGGGCGCGGAAGGGGTCGATGCGGGTCGGCTCGCCCGGCGGGACCTGCGCGGCGAGGGGCGGCGCGGGCCGGACGTCGTACGGCCGCCAGTCGAGCCGCTCGAAGACGACGGGGCCGGCGGCGATCGCGCCGGCGGTGACGAGGCGCAGGACGGTGATCGCGCGCCCGACGACGACGGGCGCGTCCGGGACGACGCAGGCGGTTCCCTCGAGCTCCGTCTCGAGCTCGAGCACGAGCGTGCGGTCGACCTCGCGCCCGAAGTCGCGCGGGAGCAGGCGCTGCGCCTCCGGCCAGCCCGCCTGCAGCTCGTTCGTCGCGGCGTGGCGCACGCGCAGGCCCGGGCCGAGCTCGATCGTCCCGCCCGCGGAGAGGCCGACGAGCGGCACGACCGCGCCGTACGCGCGCGTCGCGCCGAAGAGCGAGCGCTCGAGCTCCGCGTACGCGCGCTCGAAGGCGGAGTCCTCCCAGTCGAAGCCCCCGCAGGCCTCGGCCGTCCGCACGAGGAGCGGGACGAGGACGGTGCGGCGAAGCGCCTCGTCCTCGCTCGTCTTCTCACCTGCGTGGGCGCGCGCGAAGATCCCCGCGGCCGGCTCGTCCTTCAGCGCCGCGAGCGCCTGGAGGGCATCCTCGCGCCGGCCGAGCCGATCGGCCCGCGCCTCGACGAACGCGCCGACGAGGGGCCGGTACTCGTAGAGCGTCGGCCGGTTCGGCGAGGTGTGCTCGGCGAGCGAGATCGGCAGGTCGGCACCCGACTCGAGCTCGCGGCCGAGCTCGAAGAACGCGCCGAGGCAGAAGGCGCGGAGGGCGCGGAGGAGCGACGGTGAGCGGGGCGCGTGCACGGCCACCCGACTCGGTACGCGGCGGCGGCGCGCGTTCCTGCCTTTCGCGTCAGCGGGCGGGCGCCTCGTCGCCGACCGGGCGGCTCCCGGCGGGCGCGGGCTGGCAGGCCGGGCACCAGAACGCGGTGCGCGCGTCGTCCCCCTGCCGCCAGGCGGCGATCGGCCTCGAGCAGCGCGGGCACGGGAGCCCCGCGCGGTCGTACACGGAGCGGCGCGCGCGTCGGGAGCGCATGGCGGCCGAGGTCTCCGCGAGGACGCGGCGGAGGTCGTCGTCGGAGACGTCCCGCAGCCGCGCCCACGGCGAGAGGCGGGCGCGGAACAGCCCCTCCGCCTTCCACATGTTCCCGATCCCCGCCGCGAGCCGCTGGTCGAGGAGCGCGTCGCCGAGCTCGCGCTCCTGATCCGTGCCGCGGAAGCGGGCGAGCATTCCCTCCAGGTCGGGCGGGTCGAGCATGACGTCCGGGCCGAGTCGGGCGACGCGCGGATTCGACCCGCGCGTCAGCTCGAGCTCGCCGCCGCCGGAGAGGACCGCCTGGAGCCGCGGGCCCGTGAGGACGAGCCACGGCGTCCCGACGATCGGCGCGCCGGCCGCAGCGACCCGCCAGCGGCCCTTCATCCGCAGGTGGCTCCGGAGGACGAGCCCGCCCTCCCACTCGAGCAGGAGGTTCTTCCCGACCGCGCGGACGGACTCGAGCCGGAGTCCGTCGAGCCGCTCCGCGATCCCGAGGGCCCGCGCGCGGCCGTGCCGCGCCTCCACGACGAGCACCTCGCCGACGAGGGGCGCGAGGCGCGCGGCGGAGCGATGGAGCGAGTCTCCCTCGGGCACGCGACCGAGGGTAGCGCCATCCCCGTTT
>JAICNY010000166.1 GCA_025930955.1 Thermoleophilia bacterium | reverse complement strand
CCTGGGCGCCCCGGAGCGACCCATCCAAGCCGTTTCGGCGCCAATGTTACGTTCGGGGTACGCGCGAAACGGTCGGCTCACCGCCTGCCTGCTCGGAGCCGCCGCCTCGCTAGGGTGCGACCATGCGCGAGGACGGCTACCCCTCCGACCTCGCGCGCGAGCTGGCGCCGGACGCACTCGAGCGGTTCCTGCGCTACGCGCGGATCGACACGCAGGCCGACCCGGAGTCCGACACGGTGCCGAGCACGGCGAAGCAGCTCGACCTGTCGCGGCTGCTCATCGACGAGCTTCGTGCGCTCGGGCTCGACGCGGAGCTCGACGACCACGGCTACGTCCTGGCCACGCTCCCGGGCACGGTCGAGCGCGACGTGCCGGCGATCGCGCTCCTCGCCCACGTGGACGTCTCGCCCGACGCGCCGGCCGCCGGGATCGAGCCGCGGGTCGTGCGCTACGAAGGCGGCCGCCTGCCGCTTCCGGGCGACCCCGCGGTCGCGCTCGACCCGGACCGGAGCCCCGAGCTCCTCCGCCACGTCGGGCACGAGCTCGTGACGAGCAACGGGACGACGCTCCTAGGCGCGGACGACAAGGCGGGGATCGCCGCGATCATGGCGGGCGCCGGCCACCTCCTGCGCCACCCCGAGCTCGAGCGCGGGCCCGTGCGCATCTGCTTCACGCGCGACGAGGAGATCGGGCGCGGCACGGACGGGCTGGACCTCGAGCGGCTCGGCGCGGTCGCCGCGTACACGCTCGACGGCTCGACCGCGGGAGAGATCCAGGACGAGACGTTCAGCGCGCTCGAGGCGACCGTCCGCTTCCGCGGCGTCGCCGCCCATCCCGGCAGCGCGAAGGGGCAGCTCGTGAACGCGCTCAAGGTCGCCGCCGACTTCGTCGCGAGCCTCCCCCGCGACCGCCTCTCGCCGGAGACGACCGAGAGCCGCGACGGCTTCCTCCACCCGCGCCGCGTGTCCGGATCGGAGGAGGAGTGCACGGTCGTCGTGATCCTGCGCGACTTCGACGGCGAGCTCCTGCGCGGTCACGAGGAGCTGCTCCGCCGGCTCGCCGGCGAGGCGGCCGCCGCGCATCCCGGCTCCGCGGTCGGGGTCGAGGTGGTCGAGCAGTACCGCAACATGAAGGAGGTGCTCGACGAGCACCCGTTCGTCGTCGAGGCGGCGCAGGAGGCTACCCGTCGCGCCGGCCTCGAGCCGGCGCTCGGCGCCGCGCGGGGCGGGACGGACGGCTCACGCCTCTCCGAGCGCGGGCTCCCCACCCCGAACGTCTTCACCGGCGGCCAGGACTACCACTCCCGCCACGAGTGGCTCTGCGTCGCCGACCTCGGCGCCGCCGCCGCGACGGTCGTCGAGCTCGTACGGGTCTGGGCCGAGCGTCAGCCGCCCGAGTAGCCGCCGCGCCGATGACTTTCGCTGCTTGCGGAGGTCTGACGGCACGATGGGACTGATCGCGATCGACGTCTCCGTCTCGGTGGACGGCTTCGTCGCCGGGCCGAACGCAACGCTCGAGGAGCCGCTCGGCGAAGGCGGGGAGCGGCTCCACGAGTGGATCTTCGGCCTCGACGCGTGGCGCGAGCGGCACGGGCTCGAGGGCGGCGAGCGGAGCGTCGACAACGACGTCGTCGAGTCGGCGGTCGCGCGCTGGGGCGCGGTCGTGATGGGGCGGAAGATGTGGAGCGGCGGGTGGGGGCCGTGGGAGGACGACCCGAGGGCGGACGGCTGGTGGGGCGGCGAGCCGCCCTTCCGCGTGCCGGTCTTCGTCCTCACGCACCACGCGCGCGAGCCCGAAGTGAAGGCCTCGACCCCGATCGAGTTCGTGACCGAGGGGATCGAGGTCGCGCTCGGGCGGGCGCTCGCGGCGGCCGGCTCACGGAACGTGCTCGTCGCCGGCGGCGCCTCGGTCGCCCAGCAGGCGCTCGCGTCGGGCCTCGCCGACGAGCTCCATCTTCACGTCGCGCCCGTCCTGCTCGGCGGCGGGGTTCGCCTGTTCGCGGACGGTGTGACGGCGACCACGCTCGAGCGGGAGAGCGTGATCGAGTCACCCGCGGTCACGCACGTGCGCTACCGCGTTCGCCACGGCCCGGGCGACGCCTGACGTCGGTCGGGTACGTGCGCCGCCCGCCTGTCGCGGAGGGCGGCGCAGGCGAGCTCGATCAGCGCGACGAGGACGCCGTCTTGCGCGAGGAGCTCTTGCGGGTCGAGCTCGTCCGGCGGCGGTTCTGGCCGCCGTTCCCCGAGGAGGACCGCTGCGGCGTCTGGCGGACGCGGCCGATCAGGTCTTCGGGCAGCTCCGAGGCGCGCGACTTCGCCTGCTCCATCACGTCCTTCGCCTGGCGCGTGAAGGCGCCGCTCCGCGCAAGCGCGAAGAGCCCCGCGCCGGCCGCCGGGAGGATGATCCAGCGCGCGCCGAGTCCGCCCCGGCCGGTGCCCTTGCCCTGTGCCGCATCGGCAACGCCTTCGAGCCGCTCGGCGAAGTCGATGATGTGCTCCGAAAGCTTGTGAACGTCAGCCATGGTGTTCCGTGCCCCCTTGGATATCTCTGGTTTTGGACGACGTTTCCAGCTCGCGCGGCCGCAAAACGCGAGAAACGCCCGCTCCAGGCTCTCCGTCAGGGCGGAAGCCGTTGGCCCTCGTGCCGGAGCCGGAGCCAGCGGTGGCCGTACGGCTCGAGCGCGAGCGCGACCGCTCCCTTCCCGCCCGGCCGGAGCTCCTCGTGGGCGAAGAGGTCGACGGCCGCCTCGGCCCCGTCGAGCGGGACTTCGACCTCGAGCGGCGACTCGGAGAGGGAGTGCACGGCGACGACGACGTTCCCGTCCCAGTCGCAACGGTGTGCGAGGACGGCCGGCTCGCCGGCGTCGAGGACGGTGCACGCGCCCCACCCGAGCTCCGGGCACTCGCGCCGTCGCCGGATGAGCCGCTCCATCCAGTTGAGGAGCGACCCGTCGTCGCGCCGCTGGTCGGCGACGTTGATGCGGTCGGGCCCCCAGCCCGGCGCGTCCACGAGCGGCCGCCCTGGCCGCCGTGCGGTCGTGAACCCGCCGTGGCGCTCGCTCGACCACTGCATCGGGGAACGGACGGACATGCGCCCCTCGATCCTCAGGTTCTCCGCCATCCCGATCTCCTCGCCGTAGAAGAGCACCGGCGTCCCGGGCAGGGAGAACATGAGGCTGTAGACCATCCGGATCCGTCGCTGGTCGCCGTTCAGCATCGTCGGGAGCCGGCGCCGGAGGCCGCGCCCGAAGAGCTGGTGCTCCTCCTCCGGGCCGAACGCCTCGAAGACCTCGGCGCGCTCCTCGTCCGTCAGCTGGTCGAGCGTCAGCTCGTCGTGGTTGCGCACGAAGTTCGCCCACTGCGAGTCCTCGGGGATCGGCGGCAGCTCGCGGAGCGCCGCCGCGAGCGGCGTCGCGTCCCCGCGCGCGAGCGCCAGGTACATCGCCTGCATGACCGGGAAGTTGAAGCACATGTGGAGCTCGTCGCCATCCTCGTCGCCGAATAACGCCCGCAGGTCCATCGGCGGCAGGTTCACCTCGCCGAGGAGCATCACGTCACCGCGGTGCCGCGCGGCGTAGCGGCGCAGGTCGCGCATGAGCTCGTGCGGATCGGAGACCGCGCCGTCGGGCAGGCCGATCGGCTCGAGCAGGAAGGGGACGGCGTCGACCCGGAAGCCGGCGAGCCCCTGCTGGAGCCAGTAGCCCATGATCTGCGCGAGCTCGTCGCGCACCTCGGGGTTCGCGATGTTGAGCTCCGGCTGGTGCCTGTAGAAGCGGTGGAGGTACCAGGCGCCGGCCTTCTCGTCGTAGTCCCAGTTCGAGTCCTCCTTGTCGGGGAAGACGACGCCGCCCTTCGGCTCCTTCGGCTTCTTCTCCGACCAGACGTAGAAGTCGCGGAAGGGCGAGTCCGGGCTCGAGCGCGCGGCGCGATACCACGGGTGCCGGTCCGAGGTGTGGTTCACGACGAGGTCGGCGATCACGCGAACGCCGCGGTCGTTCGCGGTGCGGATGAGCTCGGCGAAGTCGCCCGGCGAGCCGGCGCGCTCGTCGATGCCGTAGAAGTCGGTGATGTCGTAGCCGTCGTCCTGCCGGGGCGAGGGGTAGAACGGCATGAGCCAGATGCACGAGACGCCGAGCCCGGCGAGGTAGTCGATCCGCTCGGTCAGCCCGACGATGTCGCCGTGCCCGTCGCCGTTCCAGTCGAGGAACGTCTCGACGTCGAGGCAGTAGACGACGGCGTTCTTCCACCAGATGTCGCTCGTGCGCTTGCGGCTCACAGGCTCGGGAGCACCTCCCGGCCGAACGCCTCGACGAAGGCGCGCTGCTCCTGGCCCACGTGGTGGAGGTAGAGCTCGTCGAACCCGATCTCGGCGTACTCCGCGAGCGCCTGTGCGTGCCGCGCGAGGTCGGACGAGGCGAGCAGCGTGTCGTGGAGGTCCTCCGCCCGGACGCGCGTCCCGACCTGGTCGAACTGCTCCACCGTCGCGAGGTCCCAGGAGAGCGGCGGGCCGTAGACCATCGTCCGCCACTGGTCGTGCGCGATCGCGAGCGCCTTCTCGTCGGTCTCCGCGTAGGCGAGGTGCACCTGGAGCGCGGCCGGCTTGCCCTCGCCCCCGCCCTCCCGAAAGGCGTCGACGACGGCGCGGAGCCTGTCGTGCGGCTGGTTCACGGTGACGAGCCCGTCGGCCCAGCTCCCGCACCAGCGCGCGGTCTCCTCGCTGACGGCCGGGCCGAAGAGCCGCGGCGGCTCGTCCGGGAGCGACCACAGCTTTGCGCGGTCGACGCGGACGAGCCCGTCGCGGTCGACCACCTCGCCCGCGAGGAGGCCGCGGATGATCTCGACGCACTCCGCGAGCCGCTCGTTGCGGCGGCTCTTGTCCGGCCAGGGCTCGCCGGTGATGTGCTCGTTCGCGTACTCGCCCGAGCCGAGCGCCATCCAGAAGCGGCCCGGGAACATCTCCGCCAGCGTCGCCCCCGCCTGGGCGAGGACGGCCGGATGGTAGCGCTGGCCGGGCGCCGTGACGACGCCGAACGGCAGCTCCGTCGCGTGGAGCGCCGCCCCGAGCCACGACCACGCGAACCCGGAATGGCCCTGCGCCGTGCTCCAGGGGGTGAAGTGGTCCGAGCACATCGCCCGCGCGAAGCCCGCCTGCTCGGCGTCCTGGACGGCGCGCAGGAGCTCGCTCGGCGCGATCTGCTCGTGGGAGGCGTGAAATCCGATGACGGCCACTGGAAGGTCGCATACCCGGTGGGCAACGGACCATGCGCGGGAAGCGTCAGTCGGGCAGGAGCGGCACCGCCGGGCCGAGCTCCCGGCCGAGGAGGACGCCGCGTGTGACCGCCTTCGTCCCGTACCGGTCGCGGACCGCGTCGAGGGCGGCATCGAGGGCCTCCCTGCGGTCGAGCGCGAACGGGAGGACGAGCTGCAGGGCGCGCGCGTCCTCGAGGTTCGTGACCGTGATCCCGACGAGCGTCAGGCCGCGGCGCCGAAGCTCGGGCGTCGCCTCGACGAGCAGCTCCCGCGCGGCGAGCAGGATCGTCTGCGTGTCCGCGGTCGGGCGCCAGAGCGTGCGG
>JAICNY010000201.1 GCA_025930955.1 Thermoleophilia bacterium | reverse complement strand
GGCAGCTCCGCGTCGAGCAGCGCCTGGAGGTTCGTCCCCTCGCCGGAGACGAGGACGCCGATCACCGCGCCCTTGGCCCTTCCGGCCGCGTCCCGCCGGGCGATTGTCCCGTGCCAGGCACGGGCCGTGTCCCGGCGGGACATCGTCCGGTGTCAGGCACCGGTCGTGTCCGCCGGGGACGTGTGCGGCTCGGACGTGTCCGGCTCACCCGGCGTCGGCGAAGACCACGCCCTCGACGCCCTCCTCGACGCGCCCGATGACCCTCGCGCCGGCGTCGGCTAGTAACACAGTGTTACTAGCGTCCCCGGGCGGGACGATCGCGCAGTACCCGATCCCGAGGTTGAAGACCCGGCGCTGCTCGTCCTCGGCGACCCCCTGGCCGGCGAGCCAGCGGAAGACGGGCGGGCGCTCCCATGCCTCCGGGTCGACGACCGCGCCGAGCCCGGACGGCAGCACGCGCGCGACGTTCCCGGGAATTCCGCCGCCGGTCACGTGTGCGAGCGCCCGGACGTCGCAGGCCGCGCGCAGCCGGCGCACGTCGTCGAGGTAGAGCCGAGTCGGCGCGAGCAGGAGGTCCGGGTCGAACTCGCCGTCGCCGACGAGCCGCCGCACGAGCGTGAAGCCGTTCGCATGGAGCCCCGAGGACGGAAGCCCGAGGACGACGTCTCCGTCCGCTACCCGCGAGCCGTCGACGAGCGCGCCGCGCGCGACCACGCCGACGCAGGTTCCGGCGAAGTCGAGCTCCTCGTCGCGGTAGACGCCCGGCATCTCGGCCGTCTCGCCTCCGAGGAGCGCGCAGCCGGCCTCGCGGCAGACGTCCGCCGCGCCCTCGACGAGCTCCGCGACCTGCTCGAGGTCGAGCCGGTGCGCCGCGACGTAGTCGAGGAAGAAGAGCGGCTCGGCGCCGGTCGTCAGGACGTCGTTCACGCAGTGCGCGGCGAGGTCGCGCCCTGCGTCCCGGAGCCGCCCCGCCCGTCGCGCGAGGACGAGCTTCGTCCCGACTCCGTCCGTCGAGGCCGCGAGCAGCCGCTCGTCGTCGAGGGCGTAGAGCCCGGCAAAGCCGCCGAGACCGCCGACGACCGCTGGTGTCCGCGTCGAGTCCGCCGCCGCGCGGAGCCGGTCGACCACCGACTCGGCCGCGGCGAGCGAGACCCCGGCGTCCTCGTAGCTCCCGTTCACCCGAGCGCCTCGCCGACGAGCTCGGGCCGCCCTTCCGGCCCGCCGTCCTCGAACGAGACGAGCGACCCGCCGATCGTCACCGCCGGCCCGTCCGGCTCGAGCCCGAGCACGCGCGCAAGCGCCGCCGCCTTCCCCTCGGGATCGTCGGAGCGCAGGCGGAGCTCGGCGATCCGGAGCTCGTCATCGGAGTCGAGCGCGGCCTCGATCCAGTCGCGGGGAGGGTGCACCTCCAGGCGATAGCCGGCGTCGGTCGAGATGAACGTCCGTTTCCCGGGATGATCCTGGATCTTCAACCCGAGGGCGGACGCCCGGTCGAGCGCCTCCTCGTAACCCTCCTCGTCGAGCGCGACGCCGAGGTGGTCGACGCGCGGCACCTCCCAGTGCCCGGGCTGCAGGACGACGTTCACGGCGCCGCGCCCGAGCTCGACGAGGCGGAGCCGGAAGCCCATGGCGTCGAGCTCCTCCCACGACTTGCCCGGCTCGAACCAGTGCGTGCCCTCCCCGATCCACCCGTAGCGGGCGATCAGGTCGAACCCCAGACGCCCCAGGTAGCGCGCCTCGACCAGCCGGACCTTCCTCGTCACGAGGTGGTAGTGGAACAGGTGCACCGCGGCGGCCCATGCTACCCCGGCCGGGGCGGCGGTAGAGGAATCGGCGGAGGAGGGAAGAACCGGCCCGTATGTCTACTCAACCTCCCGCACCTCCCCCGGCAGCGCCGCCTCCGTACTACGGGCCGGGCCCCTCGGGGATGCCGCCGCTCTCCGCGCCGAACATGGAGTTCGTCGTGTACGTCGTCGCGCTCCTCGGGCTCGGGCTCATCACGGCGCTTGCCGACTCCGTCTTCTGGGAGCACTTCGTCTCGATCGCCGGCTGGATCACCGCTGCGTATCTCATCTCGCGCGGCCTCGCGAAGATGGGGCGCGCTTCAGACACCCCGTAGGGCGAGCGGCGGGCGAGAAGGATGCTCCGCAAAGCGGCTCCTTTGCCGAGGAGGTGGGTCGCTATGCGTAGATCGAGCGCCCGTAGGCTCGTGCTTGCGAAGGCCCGGGCCGGGCGCGTACGGTTCACGCCGTGACGGTCGCGCCCGATCATCTCTGGCGGCACTTCACGCCCGCGGGCGCCGCGCCGATCGTGATCGACCGCGCCGAGGGCTGCCACATCTACGACACCGAGGGGAACCGCTACCTCGACGCGCTCGCCGCCCTCTACTGCGTGAACATCGGCTACGGGCCATACCCGGAGATCGCCGAGGCCGCGCGGGCGCAGCTCGAGAGGCTCCCGTTCTTCACGAACTGGGTCGGGTTCGCGACGCCGCCCGCGCTCGAGCTGACGGAGAAGCTCTCCGACCTCGTGCCGATCGACGTCGGGCGGATCTTCCTCGTCTCGGGCGGCTCGGAGGCCGTCGAGGCGGCGCTCAAAGTCGCGCGCCAGTACCACCGGCTGCGCGGCGAGCCGACCCGCTACAAGTACATCACCCGGCGCAGCGCCTACCACGGCACGACGATGGGCGCGATCTCGATCAACGGGAGCCCCTCGCTCCGCGCGCAGTTCGAGCCGCTCCTCCCCGGCTGCCTCCGCGCGCCGATGCCGTACCGCTACCGCTGCCCGTACTGCTCGGACAAGTCCGCATGCACGCTCCGCTGCGCGGACGAGGTCGACGACATCATCCGGAACGAGGATCCGTCCACGGTCGCGGCCGTGATCATGGAGCCCGTCCAGAACTCGGCCGGCTCGATCGTCCCCCCCGAGGGCTACTTCCAGCGGATCCGCGAGATCTGCGACGCGCACGGCGTCCTGCTAGTGGCCGACGAGGTGATCTGCGGCTTCGGCCGCGTCGGCGACTGGTTCGGCACCACCCGCTACGGGATCGAGCCGGACATGATGACGATGGCGAAGGGCCTCACCTCCGCGTACGCCCCGCTCGGCGCGCTCGTCGCGAGCACGAAGGTGATCGAGCCGTTCTTCTCCGACCCGAAGACGATGCTCATCCACGGGATCACGTTCGGCGGCCACCCGCTCTCGTGCGCGATCGCGCTCGCGAACCTCGAGGTCTTCGAGCGCGACGACCTGATCGGGCACGTCCGGGAGATGACGCCGCTCTTCCGGGAGGAGTTCGGCCGGCTCGCGGACGAGCACCCGATGATCGGCGACCTGCGCGGCGACGGCTGCTTCTACTCGTTCGAGCTCGTGAAGGACAAGCAGACGAAGGCGACGTTCACGCCGGCCGAGCGCGACGAGCTGATCAAGACGTTCTTCGTCCCGCGCGCACGGGAGCTTGGCGTCTACATGCGTGTGGACGACCGGGCCGAGACGGCCGCGCAGTTCTCGCCGCCGCTCGTCTCCGGGCGCGAGGAGCTCGACGAGTTCCTCGGCGTCTTCCGCCAGGTGCTCGACGAGGCGTACGAGCGGTTCGTCTAGCCTGAGCCGCATGGCGGTCGCGGTCCGGACGCTCCAGAACTTCGTCGGCGGGTCGTGGGTCGAGGCGACGGGCGACGGCGTGCGCGAGGTCGTCTCGCCCGTGACCGGCGAGACGCTCGCCGAGGCGCCGGACGCGTCTCCCGAGGACGTGTCTCGGGCGACGCGGGCTGCACGGGACGCCCGGCCGGCGTGGGAGGCGCTCTCCGTCTTCGAGCGCGCCGAGGTCATGCATCGGATCG
>JAICNY010000002.1 GCA_025930955.1 Thermoleophilia bacterium | reverse complement strand
GTCTCGGGGTCGGGCATCCGCCCGTGCTCGAGCAGATAGGCGATCGTCTGCGCCTCGCGGAGCGTGATCTTTCCGCCGGCCATCCCAGGCGGATGATGCCCGCTCGGCCACACGGTGGAACCGGTGCGCCTCGGGTGGGCCGGGAGCCCTTCGCTAGTACCACTGTGTTACTAAGCGAAGGGCTCCCGCGCTTCGTCACGCGTTCGCCGCGGCGGCGAAGCGCTCGCCGACGACGTAGCTCCAGCCGCCGTCGTAGTTGTCGTACACGGCCGCAGCACGGTCGCCGAGCCGCTCCCAGCCGGTGTGGACGAGCTCGACGCGCGTTCCCGCGCCGGACGGCTCGAAGCGCACCTCGACCTCCTGGGCCGTCTCGGGCCCGCGGCCCGGGTGCCAGGTCATGACGAGGCGGCGGGGCGGCTCCCAGGCGGTCACGGTGCCCCAGACGTGCTCCTCGCCGTCGAGCGTCCGCTCGACGATCCGGCCGCCGATGCCGGGCTCGAAGACGACCGTCTCGGCCCGCTCCTCGCCGACCGAGTGCGTCTCCTTCGGCCACCACGTGCCCATCCCCTCGGTGAAGAGGCGGAACGCCCGCTCGGGCGGGGCGCCCACCTCGACCCTCTTGCGTAGCGTGAGATCACTCACGACCTGCTCCATCGTCGTCTCCTTCCGTGTCGCTTCTCGCGGCCCGCTCGTATGCGGCGAGCGCCTCGTCCCAGAACCCGTTCACGTAGTCGCGCAGATCGGCGAGCCCGTCGCCGTTCAGGCTGTAGAGCCGCCGCGTGCCCTGCGCCCGGTCGCGTACGAGGCCGGCGTCCTTCAGCACTCGGAGGTGCTGCGAGACGGCCGGGCGGCTGACCGGCAGGCGCGCCGCGATCTCGCCCACGGCGCGGGGGCCGGAGCGGAGCTCCTCGAGGACCGCCCGCCGGGTCGGGTCGGCCAGCGCGGTGATCGCCGTTGCGTAAGCCATTGCTTACGGTAAGTTACTGCTTACGTTCGATCGTGTCAAGCTCCGCGTCGTGATCCACCGGCTGACGCTCGAGTACGACGGGACCGGGTTTTCCGGCTGGGCCGCGCAGCCCGGCCGCCGGACCGTCGAGGGCGAGCTGCGCGCCGCGCTCGACGCCGTCTTCCCGTCCTGGGACGGGCTCGCGGTCGCGGGCCGCACGGACGCCGGCGTGCACGCGCGCGGGCAGGTGGCGAGCCTCTCGGCCGCGGGGGGCCCGCCGGCCGCCCGCGCCGCCGAGGCGCTGAACGCCGAGCTCCCGGACGATGTCGCCGTCGTCGCCGCGGAGGAGGCGCCGGAGGGCTTCCACGCGCGCTTCTCGGCTCGTTCCCGCACGTACCGCTACCGGATCTGGACACGCCGGACGCCGTCCCCCTTCGAGGCGCGCCGGGCCCTCTGGCACCCGCGCCCGCTCGACGACGAGCGCCTCGCGGCACTCGCGGCGCTCCTCCCGGGCGAGCACGACTTCAGGGCGTTCACGCCGACGGACACGCAGCACGACGTCTTCCTCCGCGCGGTCCTCGACGCGCGGTGGGAGCGCGACGGCGACGCGCTCGGGCTCTGGATCACGGCCGACAGCTTCCTCCGGCACATGGTGCGGACGCTCGTCGGGACGATGCTCGACGCGGAGCCGGAGAGGTTCGCGTGCCTGCTCGAGGGCCGCCCACGGAGCGAGGCCGGCCGGACGGCTCCTCCGTGGGGCCTCTACCTCGAGCGGGTCGCCTACGACTGACTAGCATCCGCGGCGGTGCGCTTCCCGACCGTGCTCTTCGACTTCGACGGGACGATCGTCGACTCCGGGGCGATGATCCTCGCCTCGTTTCGGCATGCGACGAAGACCGTGCTCGCGCGCGAGATCCCGGACGCGGAGCTCGCCGCGGCGGTCGGCGGCTCGACGATCTTCGAGCAGATGCGCGCGTTCGACCCGAACCGCGTGGACGAGCTCGTCGACGCATACCGGGCGCACAACACGCCGCTCCACGACGAGCTGCGCCCGTTCCACGGCATGGAGGAGCTGCTCGGCGGCCTGAAGGCCGAAGGGCGGCGGCTGGGGATCGTCACGGCGAAGCGGCGCAGGACAATCGACCTCGCCTTCCGCGTGCTCGACCTCGAGCGGTTCTTCGACGCCGTCGTGACCGCGGACTCGACGGAGCGGCACAAGCCCGACCCGGAGCCCGTGCTCCACGCCCTCGAGCTGCTCGGCGCCGACCCGCGCGAGGCGGCGTTCGTCGGCGACTCGCCGTTCGACATGGGCGCGGGGAGCGCGGCCGGCGTCTTCACCGTCGGCGTCTCGTGGGGCGGCCTGCACGCGGAGGACGCCCTCCGCGCGGCCGGGGCCGACGTCGTCGTCCACGACCAGGAGGAGCTCCTTGCCGTCCTCTGACGTGGCCACGCGCGCCGCCGAGCTCCGCGAGCAGCTCGAGGGGCACGCGTACCGCTATTACGTCCTCGACGACCCTGCGGTCTCGGACCCGGAGTACGACCGGCTCTACGACGAGCTCGTCGCCCTCGAGGAGGCGCACCCCGAGCTCGCGACGCCCGACTCGCCGACGCAACGGGTCGGGGCGCCGCCCTCGGACGCGTTCCCGAAGGTCGAGCACCTGACCCCGATGGGCTCGCTCGAGAAGGTGACGGACGACGCGGGCCTGCGGAAGTGGGGCGACGACGTCCGCAAGCGGCTCGACTCGGACGAGCCGGTCGCCTACGTGACCGAGCCGAAGATCGACGGCTCGGCGATCTCGCTCGTGTACGAGAACGGCGTCCTTGTCCGCGGCGCGACGCGCGGCGACGGGGTGAAGGGCGAGGACGTGACGCCGAACCTCCGGACGATCAAGGCGATCCCGCTTCGCATGCGGCTGCCTGAGGGCGAGACGCCGCCGCCCGTGCTCGAGGTGCGCGGCGAGGTCTACTTCCCGCTGTCCGCGTTCAACCGCCTGAACGAGCGCCTCGCCGCGGAGGGGAAGAAGACCGCGCCGAACCCGCGCAACGCCGCCGCCGGCTCGCTCCGCCAGAAGAACCCGCAGATCACCGCCGAGCGCGCCCTCTCGATCTGGGTCTACGGGGTGGGGGCGGTCGACGGCGTCGCCTTCGAGCACCAGTCCGGGGTGCTCGCGTGGCTCCGCGAGCGCGGCTTCCGCACGAACCCGTTCGCGGAGCGGCACGAGTCGCTCGAGGCGGTCGAGAAGGTCTGCCGCGAGTGGGAGACGCGCCGCGTGGAGCTCGACTACGAGATCGACGGGATCGTGATCAAGGTCGACGCGCTCGAGCAGCAGCGGCGGCTGGGCGCGCTCCACGGCCGGCCCCGCTGGGCGCGGGCGTTCAAGTGGGCGCCGATGACCGCGCAGACGAGGCTCGAGAGAATTCACATCCGCGTCGGGCGCACCGGGAACCTCAACCCGTGGGCGCAGCTCGCGCCGGTCGAGGTGGGCGGCGTGACCGTCTCGCAGGCGACGCTCCACAACGAGGAGGACATCAACCGCAAGGACATCCGCGTGGGCGACACCGTGATCGTCCAGCGGGCGGGCGACGTGATCCCGCAGGTCGTCGGCCCGGTGCTGCCGCACGCGAAGGGCTCGCGGCGCTTCCGGATGCCGAAGCGCTGCCCGCTCTGCGACGCGGAGATCGTGAAGCCCGAGGGCGAGGTCATGCATCGCTGCCCGAACCGGGCGTGCCCTTCGCGCGGGCTCGAGACGCTCATCCACTGGGTCATGGCGGCGATGGACATCGAGGGGGTCGGCGAGCAGTTCGTGCGCCGGTTCTGGGACGAGGGGCTGCTCCGCTCGATGCCCGACCTCTACCGGATCACGCCCGAGCGGCTCCAGGAGTTCGACGGGTTCGGCGAGATCTCCGCGCAGAAGGCGGTGGAGGCGATCGAGCGCTCGAAGGAGCAGCCGTTCGCGCGCGTCCTCTTCGGGCTGAACATCCCGCACGTCGGGTGGGTGACGGCGATGAACCTCGCGCGGCACTTCGGCTCCGTCGACCGGCTCATGGCGGCGAGCCAGGAGGAGATCCAGGAGGTCGAGGGCATCGGCCCCGACCGCGCGGAGGCGATCGCCGAGTGGTTCGCCGAGGAGGAGAACCGGGCGCTCGTCGAGGAGCTGCGCGCGCTCGGCCTGACGCTCGAGGCGGGCGAGGCCGAGCGGCCGGTCGAGGGGCCGCTCTCGGGCAAGTCGTACGTGATCACGGGGACGCTCGAGCGCTGGACGCGCGAGGAGGCGGCCGCCGCGCTCGAGGCGAAGGGCGCACGCGTGACCGACTCCGTCTCCAAGAAGACCGCCGGCCTCGTCGTCGGCGAGTCGCCCGGCTCGAAGCTCGCAAAGGCGCAGCGGGCCGGCGTCGAGATCCTCGACGAGCCCGCGTTCGAGGCGCTCGTCCGCTAGTCGGCCGGGGCCTCGAGCCAGGCGACGAGCCGCTCGGCGCCCTCGGAGTTCTCGACGCGGCGTGGGTTCGACCCGTCCGCGTCAATGAGCCAGACACCTGAGTCGCGCAGGAACGCGATCGTCGTCCCGTCGGGCGACCAGAGCGGCGACCAGCCGGGGACGCCCATGTCCGCGGTCACGTCGACCGGCTCGACGCCGAGCTCGACGACGGCGATCCGCACCCCTCGGTCGTCGAAGTCCACGCCGAGCGCGATCCTGCTGTCGTCCGGAGCGAACGCGAGCCCGTGGTACAGACGGCCGCGTGTCGTCGCGATGACGCGAGCCTCGGAGCCGTCCTTTCCCAGCAGCCAGACGCTCGTCTCGTCAGGCCGCTTCGACTCGTCGGCCGTGACCGTGAAGATCTGCCCTGAGGGCGTCCATGCGCCGCCGTCGACCCCGAGCTCCTCGGTGCCGGGCATGCGCGTCACCTCCGCGGTGTCCGCGTCAGTCACGTAGAGCGTGTACTTGCCGTTCAAGAACGATCCGTGCGAGTACAGGATCCTGTGCGTGCCCGGCTCCCACGAGCCTCCCCACTGGTCGCCGCGAGCGGAGAGAACGTCCCAGCTGCCCGGATCGTCGATCTCCACGATTCCCACCCTGGCGCTCTCGATGCTCGTCTGGTACGCGAAGGCGAGCCAGCGGCCGTCGTCCGAGAACCTCGGTGCGCGCTCGTCGTTCCGGCTTCGCTCCAGGCGACGCGGCTGGCCGTCCGTCACGTCCGCGAGGAAGATGTCGTGCGGCCCGCCGAGCCTCCAGGCGCCGGATCCCGTCTGCGCCGGTCGCGTGAACGCGACCGTCTGCCCGTCGGGCGAGACCGCGACGTCCCGGTCGGGGCAGAGCCGGCGCGTGAACCTGGTCGCTGCCTCCCCGGCCGCATCGGTGGCGAGCAGCGCGTAGCGACGCCGGTTGTCGTCTTCGACCGGCCGTGCGAAGACGAGCAATCCGTTCGCGGCCGGCTCGGGCGCCGGTTGCACGTCATCGGACGGCGGCGGGGGCCGCCGGGTCGCCGGAGCAGCCGGCGCCGAGCGCGAGCGCGGCGAACGCGCCCACCGCGACAAGTGAGACCCGCATGTGACGAACGATACGCCGGGCGCTAGCCGCCCGCGAGGATCTGGGCGAAGCGGTCCTGGCTCGCACGCGAAGACGTCCAGGGGACGGGCGAGCCGTTCTGGAGAATCGAGAAGACCCAGCGCGAGCCGACGTAGCCGGAGAGTGCGGAAGCGGTGAGCGTCGTGCCCGTCTTTGCGCGGACCACGCCCCGGGCGGGGCCCCGGCGCATCCGGTCCTTGAGCGTCCCGTTCACGCCCGCGATCGGGAGCGAGTTGAAGAACGGCAACCCGATCACGGGGTCCTTCCGCGCCGAGACGAGCATCCTCGAGATCGCGCGCGTCGTCAGCCGGTCGAGCGAGGAGAGGCCCGAGCCGTCGGCGATCCGGATCCCCGCGAGCGGCACGCCGCGCGCTCGGAACACCCGGCGTACGACCGTGGCGCCGGCGCCACTCGTGCCCTTGCCGCGGAAGTACGCGCCGAGCTTCTTCAGCAGCATCTCGGCGTAGAAGTTGTCGCTGGGGCGGTTCATCCGGCGCACGAGGAGCGCGAGCCGCGGCGAGCGGACGCGCCCGAGCGCGACCGCCTCCTCGCCGAGCGGCCCGACGTGGGCCGAGCGCATCACGGCGACGCCGTTCCGTACGAGCGCTGCGCGGAAGGCGTGCGCCGCCGCGAGCGCGGGGCGGTCGACGACCGTCCCGTTCACGCGTGCGCGGTCGACGACGAGCGCGGAGAGCGGCGGGCACCAGACCTTGTAGAAGCTCGGCTTCCAGCCAGGCGCGGTGCGCCGCGTGTCGAAGTACGTCTCGTCGCCGCGCACGCCGCCCGTCACGCGCGTGATCCCGAGGTCGCGCACCTTGCGCGCGAGCGTGTTCAGGTCGGAGGTCGTGAGCGTGGGGTCGCCGAAGCCCTTGATGACGATCCGCCCGCGCCAGACGTCCCCGTCCTGCCTACCCTCGCCGTAGGCCTGCGTGGGGATCCGGTAGTCCGGCCCGAGCTTGTGGAGCGCGGCGAGCGTCACGGCGAGCTTCTGGTTCGATGCCGGCTCGAACGGCTTGTCGAGGTTCCGCGCGTACGCGACGCGGCCGTTCGAGAGGTTGAGCGCGATCGCGCCGCTCGCGCTCCACGAGACGCCGGAGGTGTTGAGCGCCCGGTCGAGCCGCGTCGCGAGCGACTGCGCCGCAGCGGCCGGCGCGGAGACGGCGACCGAGAGCACGACGGCGAGCGAGAGAAGCAGGCGGGTGCGGGTGGTGCTCACGGTAGGACTCCGGCGGCGAAAGATAGGCCGGTCGGCCCATGGTCTTGTGCCACGGGCGGCTCGGATAATGGGTCGGTGGGCGATCGTCCGTCTCTCATCGACCGGATCGAGGCGCTCGTGGAGCAACCTTCCGAGGGGTCCCCGGATGTCCTCCTCGAGGCAATGGAGCATACGCTCACCGACGGCTATGCCGAGGCGCTCGCGATCGAGGGCGAGCAGCTGCGGATGGAGCGCGAGATCGCGGCCGGCCTCGCCGAGGCGGGCGGGGAGGCCGGCGCGGCGCACCTCGTCGCCCTCTCGGAGCGCCTCGCCGAGCTCGAGCTCGAGCTGACGCGGCTTCGGCGGCTTCTCGACGGGCTTCGTGCGCGGCGAGAGAGCGTCCTGCGCGGCGCGGCCGAGCCGCTCTAGACGATCCCGCTCCGAACCGCGTAGACCGCGGCCTGGATGCGGTTCTCGATCTGAAGCTTCATGAGGATGTTCGAGATGTGGTTCTTGACCGTCTTCGGGCTGATGAAGAGCTCCTGCGCGATCTGGGCGTTGTCCTTGCCGATCGCGATGAGGCGGAGGACGTCGAGCTCGCGCTCCGAGAGCTCGATGCGCGGGGCGGCCGTGTCGCGGCGGACGCCCCCCGCTTGGGCCCGCAGCTGCTGGAGCACCTTCGTCCCCACCTGCGGCGAGATGAGCGAGTCGCCGTCCGCGGCGGCGGAGATCCCGGCGACGAGCTCCTGGACGGTCGAGTTCTTGAGGAGGTAGCCGCACGCGCCGGCCATGATCGCGTCGACGATGTCGTCGTCGTCCTCGGAGATGGTCAGGACGACGACGCGTGTGCGCGGAGCAGAGGCCGAGATCTCGCGCGTCGCGTCGACGCCGCCGAGGCCCGGCATGTTCAGATCCATGATCACGACGTCCGGCGTAAGCTCGTCGACGAGCCTGAGCGCGGCCTCGCCCGTCGGAGCCTCGCCGATCACGTGGACACCCTGCTCGGTCAGCAGCTTGGCGAGCCCGGTCCGGAAGAGGTCATGGTCGTCGACGAGCAGCACTCGCGGCTGCTCGTTCACGTCTTCCGTCCTCGCGTCGTTCGGCACGGGCGACCCCGGGTTCGTGGCTGGACGCTCGGATTGTAGTGGCGGCTCGCTCGAGGGCGATCGCGCGGGTCTCAGTGGAGCGTGATCGTGAGCGTCCGCCGGCCCCACGCGAGCGCCTGCTCGCGGGTCGGCATCCAGACGTCGATCACATGGCCCCTGACCGCGCTGCCGGTGTCGGCCGCGACGCCCTCGCCGTAGCCGGGGATCGTCATCCGGGTGCCGAGCGGGATCACGGACGGATCGACGGCGACGACGCCCCAGCCGACCGGGATCCCCGTCGCCGTCGTGCCGGGGAGCGAGTACGCGGTCACCTCGACGGTCAGCTGCCGGCCGGGGCCCGTGACCGGGCCGCCGAGCGGCGTCGGCGTGCCCACCGAGGGTGGCGCAGCGGGGATCGCCTCGGCCTTCTGCTGCGCCGCGGCGGCCTGCTCCTCCGCCCGGGCGAGCTGGGCGGCGTTCAGGCGCTGCTCGTCCCGCAGGCCCGAGAGGTACGCGCTGCGGCTCTCCTGCGATGCGGCGAGCGACGCCTCGGTGGCCGCGGCGTCGGCGACGAGCGCCTCGAGCTCCGCCTCGCGGGCGGCGAGCCGCTCGACCGCGTCGTGCGCGGCCGCGCGGGCCTCGCGCACCTGTTCGAGCACCGTGCGGTCCTGGTCGGCAAAGCGCCCGAGCGAGTCGAGGGCGGTGAGGGCCTCGTCGAGCGATTGCGCGCCCAGGACGACGGCCAGCGGGTCGGGATCGCTCTGGACGTAGAGCTCCCGCAGGCGGGCGGCGAGCCGTTCCTCGGCCGTCGCGAGCGTCGCGCGGACGGCGGCGAGTCGCGTGCGAGCGGCCTCCCGCTCCTCCTCGACAGCGGCGGCGCGCGCCTGGAGGGAGGCGAGCCGCTCGCGGGCGGCGGCGAGCTCGGACTCGAGCGCGTAGAGCTCGAGTGTGACCGCCTGCGCCTCTGCCGCGAGGCGGTCTCCGGCGTCGGCGAAGCCCTGCGCGTCCCGCGCAGCCTCCCCTGCCTGGTCTGCATGCGCCCCCGCCGCCCCCAGAAGGGTGGCTGTCGCCGCAAAGACGCTGACGGCGAGACGGGCGAGACGCGCATGCCTGCGTGCAGCCGCTCGCACGGTCGCGCACCCTACCAGCTTCACGGCGGCCGGGACGGACTGCGGCCCCCTTCGGCGCGGGTGGCGTTTGCAGCACGTCGGCGGGCGTTGCTAGAGTCGCTCCCCTGTGACTGCGAGCAGATCCCCCTGCCCGCGCCACGGGGCCACGGTTCGAGCGAGCGTCCTGCGCCGCACGGGCCGAGCGGCGACGATCCTCGTCGCAGCCCTGGCGACCCTCCTCGTTGCGACTCCCGCCGGGGCCGATCCCGCGTCCGAGAAGCAGGCGGAGGCCGAGGCCGTCCTCGCGCAGATCGAGGCGCTCGACATGGAGGTCGGGAAGGCGGTCGAGGAGTACAACGGCGCCCGCGTGATGCTCGACCGCATCCACGAGCAGCAAGAGGAGAACCAGCGGGCGCTCAAGATCGCGAAGCAGAGCTTCGGCCGGGCGCAGGACGCGCTCGAGGTGCGGATCCACCAGCTGTACACGTCGGGCGACTCGTCGACGCTCGAGATCCTGCTCGGCGCGACGAGCATCGAGGACTTCCTCGCGCGTGTGGACGCGACCAGTCGCGTCTCGGAGCAGGACGCGCGCATCGTCGACGAGATCCGTGCCGTGCGCGCCGAGGTGAAGGAGCGCGAGGCCGAGCTCGAGGCGGCGCGCGATGAGCAGGCGGCGATCGTCGCCGAGCTCGAGCAGCGCAAGGCCGCGATCGAGGCGCAGCTCGCGGAGCGCGAGGCGATGCTCGCAACGATCCGAGACGAGATCGAGCGGATCCAGGCCGAGGAGCGGCGCCGCCAGGCCCGGCTCCAGGCGCAGGCGGAGGAGCGGCTCGCCGAGGAGGAAAGCGCGCCGGCGCCCGTCTCGAGCGGCGGCAGCGGCGGTGGCGGTGGCAACCCGCCGCCGTCGCAGTACGGCGGCGTCGTCGGCGTGGCGATGCAGTTCCTCGGCGTCCCGTACGTCTGGGGCGGCGCGTCGCCGAGCGGCTTCGACTGCTCCGGCCTCGTCATGTACGCGTTCGCGCAGGTCGGCGTGTCGCTTCCGCACAACGCCGCGATGCAGTACGCGTACGGCTCCGCGGTCTCGAAGTCGGCGCTCCAGGCCGGCGACGTCGTCTTCTTCAACGGGCTCGGCCACAACGGGATCTACATCGGCGGCGGCCAGTTCGTCCACGCGCCGCACACGGGCGACGTGGTCAAGATCTCGAACCTCAACGAGGGCTGGTACGCGAGCACGTACGTCGGCGCCCGCCGGATGTAGCTTCACGCACGCGGGTAACGGGGGCCCGGCCCCCTCCCCTCACTTCCAAGCGTATCGAGGAAAGACGCACGCGTCTGTGACGGTTCGCGCCGGTTTCGTGCCGGTTCGTCCACAGTGCGGTGGAGCGCCGTGGGCCGTGGCAGGGAAGGGCGATCGCGCGACGAACGTTGTCTCCCCCGGTACGCTCTCATCTCATGCGCACGATCTGGAACGGCTCCATCAGCTTCGGCCTCGTCACGATCCCGATCGGGCTCGCGGTGGCCCAGCAGCGCAAGGACGTCGCCTTCCGCACGCTCCACAGGGAGTGCGGCACGCCGATCAAGCAGAAGCGCTGGTGTCCGACGCACGAGCGCGACGTCGAGGCGGACGAGCTCGTCAAGGGCTGGGAGTTCACGAAGGGCCAGTTCGTGGTCGTCGAGGACGAGGACTTCGAGGCGGTCGCGCTCACCCGCTCGCAGTCGATCGACATCATGAGCTTCGTCCCCGTCGCCGAGGTCGACCCGATCTACTTCGACCGGACGTACTACCTCGCCCCGGCCGACGCGGACGCGCAGCGCAAGCCGTACGTGCTCCTGCTCGAGGCGATGAAGCGGACCGGCCTCGGCGCGGTCGGCAAGTTCGTCCTCTGGGGGAAGGAGAACCTCTGCCTCATCCGCCCGCTCGGCGAGTCGCTCGCGCTCGAGACGCTCTACTTCGCGGAGGACATCCGCTCCCGCGCCGAGATCGACGAGGCGGTCGAGGAGACGTCCGTCGCGGACGCGGAGCTCGCGATGGCCGTCCAGCTCGTCGAGAGCATGCAGGGCGCCTACGACCCGGCCGACTACGGAAACGACTACCGCGAGGCGCTCCGCGCGATGCTCGAGGCGAAGCTCGCCGGCGAGGAGATCACGGCGCCGGAGCCCGCTCCGGCCGCGCCGGTGATCGACCTCATGGAGGCGCTCAAGCAGAGCGTCGAGCAGGCGGCCGGCAAGCGCGACGGCGCCAAGAAGCCGGCCGCGCGCAAGAAGGCCGCGTCCGGCGGCCGCAAGCGCGCGGCGTCACGCTCCTAGCCGGCGAGTCCCGCCGTCCGGCGGGCGAGCGCGCTCTTCCTAGGCCGCTTCGCTCCTTCCGGTCGAACCGCCCGACGCCGCGAGCTGGGCCTGGAACAGGCTCTTGTCGATCTTCCCGTGGTAGATCGGGATCGACTCCTGCACGCACACGCGGATGATCTCCTCGCGCGGGATCCCGAGTTCCTCGGACAGCTCTTCCGGCGTGAAGTGGTTCGCCACGGAAACGCTCCTTTCGCTACCGATCGAGGGCGCAAAAAAACCCGCCGCGTTCGCGCAGGCGGGCTGCTTCGCAACCACCGGTTTTCAGGTCTCGGCTCAAAGGCCGGCCACCTCGTTTCGCACGGTCCCAGAATACCCACGGACCGCGGACGGGGCAATCGCCGCCGGGTCAGACGGGGTTCGGGAGGTCGACGAACTCCCACTCGACGTCGAACCGCTCGGCGACACGCGCGGCGAGCGCCTGGACACCGGACGTCTCGGTCGCGTAGTGGCCGGCCGCGACGAAATGCACCCTGGCCTCCTTCGCCAGGTGCTTCGTCGGCTCGTCCGCCTCGCCGGTCAGGAAGCAGTCATAGCCCTCCGCGATCGCCGTGCCGAGGTAGCGGCCGGCGCCGCCGGAGCAGACCGCGACCCGGCGTATCTCCTCCGGCCCGTACGAGAAGACGAGGGGCATCCGCCCGACGACTACCTGCACGCGGTTCGCGAAGTCGGACGCCGGGACGGGCGCGGCGAGCGACCCGCCCCAGCCCCAGTCCGTGAACCGCCGCTCCGGCTCGACGCCCAGCTCGCGGCAGAGGTACGCGTTGTTCCCGATCTCCGGGTGCGCGTCGAGCGCGAGGTGGTAGCCGAGCAGGGTCAGGTCGGCCTCGAAGAGCGCCTGCAGCCGGCCGCGGACGATGCGGTCGACGACGCGCGACTCCTTCTCCCAGAAGAGCCCGTGGTGGACGAGCACGAGCTGCGCCTCCGCCTCGGCCGCGCGCTCGAAGAGCTCGCGCGACGCCGAGACGCCGCAGACGACCTTCCGCACCTCGGTCGCCCCGACGACCTGGAGCCCGACCGGCCCGTAGTCGGGATACGCGCCGACGTCGAGGAGCTCGTCGCAGAACGCGATGATCTCGTCCCGCTGCGCCATTTCGATACCCTATTGCCGCCTCGGGGTGTGGCGCAGCCTGGTAGCGCGCGCCGTTCGGGTCGGCGAGGTCCCCGGTTCGAATCCGGGCACCCCGATGCGAGGCGGGGCGACGTCCCTCGGGACGCCGCCCCGCTCCACGCCTCCCCCTAGCCCGTCCTCCGCAGGATCCAGAGGCCGGTGTTCATGTCGCTCGCGTAGACGAGCCCGGTCGCTTCGTCCACGTACACGCCCCACACCTGGGTCGTGTTCGAGAGCGTGCCGCGCTGCGACGGCTTGACCGTGTTCTGGCCGGCCGGCGGGACGAAGTGCGCGACCTCGCGCGGGGCGCGCGGGTTCGACGCGTCGACGACCCTGATCCCGTCCGAGTACCACGAGATGTAGACGTCCGTCCCGTGCACGAACGCGTTGTGGATCGTGTAGTCGCCCGATCCCTGTGCGCCGATGCCGAGCGAGTTCTGCGTGCGGAACTCGCCGATCTGCACGGGCGCCGCGAGGTTCGAGTAGTCGTAGACACGCAGGTAGCCGTACCCGGTCTCGATCCCCGGCCCGGAGGTCTTGCAGAAGTCCTCGTCGGCGGTGAAGAGGAGCTTCCGCTCCATGTCGTACATCGACGAGTGGGCGTCACCGTCCTCGTCGGCCTCGTAGACCGTTCGGCCCTTGTAGACCGGGTTGGCCGGGTTCGTCACGTCGAGGGCGATGAACCCGCTGTCCCAGTACGAGACGAACGCGAGCTTCCCGTCGTGCGAGGGCATCGCGCTGTGGCCGTAGACGCCGTCCGCGTCGCAGCCCTGGCCGGGCGTCGGCGCGGCGCCGAGGTTTCGCAGGACGCCCCAGTTCGAGACCTCGACCGGCGCGGCCGGATTGGTCACGTCGACGAGCCGGAAGTCGCCGCGGCCCTGCTGGTCGCGCCGCCCGCTCGGGCTGAGGGCGTCGTCGTACTCACTCGTCGGGACGGACGCGTAGACGAACGTCCTCCCGAGGTCGGCGCGGTGGGCGAACTCGAGCTCGTGGACGCCGCGCGTGCAGCAGCCCGAGTCGAGGAAGCCGACCTCGACCGGCGTGGCCGGGCTCGTGACGTCGAAGAGCTGGATCCCTCGGCGGAAGCTCTCGTCGTAGCGCGAGCCGCCGCACGTCTGGATCCCGACCGCCGCGATGTCCCGGCCGGCCAGCGGGCCGTACGGCGCCGTGTAGACGACCACGTCCTCGGCCGACGTTCCCGCCGGGTTGAGCAGGCGGGAAACGACCGTCGGATTCGCCGGATTGCGCGCGTCGAGCACCGCCACGCCCGCCCTGTCGCCGCTCGGGCAGAATCGCGTCTTCGAGCCGTTCGTCCAGTCCTGGAACCCCCACTGGCCGACGTAGGCGTAGCCCTCGTGCGCCCACACGTCCGCGTTGAAGCCGCGGAGGCCCAGGTCGTTCTTGCCGACGACGACCATGTTGCGGGCCGAGCCGGCTTTGCTGCCGCCGCTGAACGTCTTGTTCGACTGCTCCAGGAAGTGCTTCTCGTCCTTCAGGAGCTCGTCGCCGTTGCTCGGCGCCGTGAGCGCGACGGCGCCGAAGACGAGCGCAACCGCCGTCACGGTGGCCGCGATCAGGGTCTTCCGCATTGACTCCCCTCCTCGGGTCGCGTCCCCTCCCGCCGCGATTGTCCTCCTGCGCCGAGCGGAGCGCAAGATCGCCTCCGCGGAACCCTTACAACTAACACTGTGTCACTTGTTCAGGCCCGCGCTGCGCGCTCGTGCACGATCGCCGTGCACGCGTTCTCGACGTACTCGACGCCCGCGTCCTCGGCGATCCGGCGCGCCTCGGGGGAGACGAGGCCGAGCTGGAGCCAGACCGCCTTGGCGCCCGCGTCGACGGCCTCCTGCGTCACCCCTGGGCAGGCGTCGGCGCGGCGGAAGACGTCCACGAGGTCGATCGGCTCGTCGATCTCCGCGAGCGAGGAGACGCACGGGATCCCGTGGACCTCCCGGACGTGCGGGCGCACGGGGATCACGCGGTAGCCGGCGTCCAGCAGATAGCGCATGACCGAGTTCGAGGGCCGCTGTGGCCGCGGCGACGCGCCGACGACCGCGATCGTCCCGGCGCCGAGCAGGATCTCCGCGGGCGTGCGGGGCACGGGCGCAAGGCTATCCTCCGTCCATGTCCGACCGGCTTCGCATCGCGTGCGTCCAGATGTGCGCCGGGCCCGTGAAGGCGGACAACCTCGCGACCGCCGAGCGGCTCGTCGGCGAGGCGGCCTCCGCGGGCGCGCGGCTCGTGGTCCTGCCGGAGAAATGGAACGCCTGGGGGTCGCCCGACGTCCTGCGCGCGAACGCGGAGCCGCTCGAGGGCGGGGAGACGGTCGCGGCGCTCGCGGGCTGGGCCCGGCGGCACGGGGTCGCGATCGTGGGCGGCTCGTTCACGGAGGAGCGCGAGGGACGCGAGCGGCTGTCGAACACCTGCCCCGTCTTCGACGAGGACGGCGAGCTCGTCGCGGCCTACCGGAAGATCCACATGTTCGACGTGGACGTCGGCGGGGTCGCGTATCGGGAGAGCGAAGCGGAGGAGCCGGGCGACGAGACCGTGGTGTGCGCCGCCGGCGGCTGGCGCGTCGGGCTCTCCGTCTGCTACGACCTCCGGTTCCCGGAGCTGTACCGGATCCTCGCGCTCGACGGGGCCGAGCTCGCCACCGTCCCGGCCGCATTCACGGCGTTCACGGGCAGGGACCACTGGGAGCTCCTCGTCCGCGCGCGTGCGGTGGAGAACCAGTGCTACGTCGCGGCCGCGAACCAGTGGGGGACGTACGCCGGCGGCGCGAAGGCGAGCCACGGGCGCTCGCTCGTCGCAGACCCCTGGGGCGTCGTCCTCGCCCAGGCGCCCGACGAGGACTGCGTGATCGTCGCCGAGCTCGACCGCGAGCGGCTGGAGCGGATCCGCGCGGAGCTCCCGTCGCTCGCGAACCGGCAGGCCGCCGCGTACCGGTGGCCGGATCCCGCGCGTGTCTGAGCCGCTACCGCTCGAGGCGGTTCTCTTCGACGTCGACTTCACCCTCGCGAAGCCGGGCCCGCTGCTCGGCGGGCCGGGGTACCGCGAGGCGGCCGCGCGCTTCGGCCTGGACCTCGACCCGGCGCGCTACCTCGAGGCGCGCTCGGCCGCGATCGTGGACATCGAGCACCACCCGGAGCTCGATCACGACGAGGAGGTCTGGGTGCGCTTCACCGAGGACATCCTGCGCGGAATGGGCGGCGACGGCCCGAACATCCGGGAGATCGCGCTCGAGATCACGCGCGGGTGGCAGCGGTCGGACAACTTCGAGCTGTACGAGGACGCGTTGCCGGCGATGGCGGAGCTGCGCGCGCACGGGCTCCGGATCGGGCTCGTCTCGAACACGAGCCGCGACCTCGAGGACTTCATCGCGCACTTCCGCCTCGACGTGGACGCGTGGATCTCCTCCGGCCGGCACGGGAAGGTGAAGCCGAGCCCGTCGATCTTCCTCGCCGCGCTCGAGCTGCTCGGCACCGTGCCGGAGCGGGCCGCGATGGTCGGCGACTCCCCGACCGACGACGTGGACGGGGCGCGCGCGCTCGGCCTGCGCGCGTTCCTGCTCGACCGGGAGGGGCGCTTCGGCGGGCGGAACGACGCGCTGCCGGACCTCCGCGCGCTGCCCGCGGCGCTCGGGCTCGTCGCCGGTTAGAGGCAGGGGTTCGCGCCGGGCCGGACGAGCCCGAAGCCCCAGAGCCTCCCCTCGTGGACGTAGAAGACCGTCTCCGTCTCGCCCGTCACGGCGCGCTTCGCCGTGTAGCCGTCGCAGGCGCGGTCGCCGGCGAGGACGAGGCCCGCGCCCACGTCGATCTCATCCGCGCCGAGCGTGAGGCCGTCGGTCGCCTGCCACCCGGGCGGGCTCCAGAGGGTGAAGACGTGGACGACCTCGCCGCGCCGGAAGGCGACGCCCGCGCCCTGCGGCTCGTAGGGGCGGTAGTTGAAGAACCAGGTCGGCCGCCGGCAGTTCCGGCAGACCCCGAAGCGCCCGCCCCAGGCGGCGCGCACCTCGTCGCGGGTCATCCCGAGCTCGATCCCGCCGAGCGAGACCCCCGGGACGAGCGTCCCCTGCGCCGGCGGCGGCGCCCACGCGCCCGGCGCGAGGGCCAGCGCGCCCGCGAGAACCGCCGCTCCCGCGACCACGTGTTGCATCACCCGGCCCGGCCGTCGCGCCTTCACGCGGGGATGATGCAACACGAGCCGGGAAAGGCGGGCGGCCGTCGGTCGTTCTCCCGTGCAGGCGAGGGAAGGAGGCGCGGTGAACATCCACACGGACGACTGGGACGTCGAGCGGGAGACGGTGAAGATCCGGTTCGTCGGCCACGCGCTCGGGACGGAGCTCGTCGGCGGCGTCGTCCTCGAGCTCGCGCCGGGGCACCGGGGGCCGTACCACCTGCACCACGGGAACGAGGAGCTCGCGCTCGTCCTCGCGGGCGCGGTGACCGTCCGGCGGGAGCACGACGAGCGCACGCTCGGGCCCGGCGAGCTCGCGTTCTTCCCGCGCGGCCGCGACGGGCTCCACGCGCTCGAGAACCGCTCGCAGGAGCCGGCGCGCGTCTTCCTCCTCTCGTCGAAGGTCGCGCCGGACGTGTCCGAGCGCCCCGAGGAAGGCCTCGTCGGCGCGTTCGCGGGCGACGTCCCGACGCTCGGGCGCGACGCGCCCGTCGAGCACTTCTTCCCGGTCGAGAGCTCGGTGCGGGGCTGAGCGCTAGCCGCGTGCGAGGAGCGCCGGCGCCCACGACGCGATCGGCGACACGTCGCCGCCGGAGCCGTTCAGGTTCCGGTACCCGAGCGCGTGCTCGGCCTGCATCATCTTGTGGATCTGCGTCGTGCCCTCGTAGATGATCGGGGCGCGCGCGTTGCGGAAGTACCGCTCGACGCCGTACTCCGCGGAGTAGCCGTACGCGCCGTGAACCTGGATCGCGAGATGCGCCGCCTCGAACGCGCTCTCGGTCGCGTGCCACTTCGCAAGGCTCGTCTCGCGCGTGTTCCGGACGCCCTTGTCCTTGAGCCACGCGGCCTGCATGACGAGGAGCTTCGACGTCTCGTAGCCGAGCACCATCTTCGCGATCATGTCCTGGACGAACTGG
Organism: Thermoleophilia bacterium; assembly: GCA_025930955.1. Taxonomy (GTDB): domain Bacteria; phylum Actinomycetota; class Thermoleophilia; order Gaiellales; family Gaiellaceae; genus JAICNY01. Next base: position 23,602 of record JAICNY010000002.1, on the reverse strand, counting down.
TGCTTGCCGATCGGCCTGCCGAACGTCTCGCGCTCGCGCGCGTACTCGACGGAGCGCTCGAGGCAGGCGCGCACCACGCCGCACGCTCCGGCCGCGACGGTGAAGCGGCCCTGGTCGAGCCCGTACATCGCGATCTCGAAGCCCTGCCCCTCCTCGCCGACGAGGCTCTCGGCCGGCACCTCGACGTTCTCGAAGAAGAGCTCGCCCGTCGAGCCCGCCCAGATGCCGAGCTTGTTCTCGGTGTCTGCCGTCGAGACGCCCGGCCACGCGGTCTCGATCGCGAACGCGGAGATGCCCTTGTGGCCGGCCTCCGGGTCGGTCTTCGCGAAGACGAGCGCGTGGTCCGCGACCGACGCGTACGAGATCCAGTTCTTCTGGCCGTTCAGGACGTACGTGTCGCCCTCGCGCCGCGCGGTCGTCTTCATCGACGCGACGTCCGAGCCCGCCGCGGGCTCGGTCAGGCCGAAGCAGGCGATCTTCTCGCCCTTCGCCTGGGGCGTCAGGTAGCGCTCCTTCTGCTCCTCCGTGCCGTAGCGCAGGAGCGAGAGCGAGTTCAGGCCGACGTGCACCGAGATGAGCGTCCGGAACGCCGCCTCGCCGCGCTCGATCTCCTCGCACGAGAGCGCCTCGCAGACGAAGTCCATGCCGGCGCCGCCGTACTCCTCGGGGATGACGATCCCGAGCAGGCCCAGCTCGGCCATGCCCTCGATCGCCTCCATGTCGAGGTGGTGGTTGATGTCGTTCTCGATCGCGGTCGGAAGGATGCGCTCGTCCACGAACTGGCGGACGGTCGCCTGCACCTCGCGCTGCTCGGGGGTGAGGTCGAAATCCACGGGGCTAGTCTAGTGACGTGCCGCTGCCCGTCGCCGCGTTCGCGCAAGCCCTCCTCGCGGCGGCCGGTCTCGGCGGCGGATCCCCTCCCGCGGAGGATCCGCTCGCGGGGCTCACGGCGCGGGACAAGGCGGCGCTCGTCGTCGTCTCCGGCCTCCCGGCGCCTCGCGGCGTCGGCGGCGTCTTCGTGCGCTCGTGGAACGCCGACGCGCCCCGGCCGCGCGACACGCTCGTCTTCGTCGACCAGGAGGGGGGCGAGGTGCGTTCGTTCCCCGCGCTGCCGCCGGCCCCGTGGCCGTCCGAGCACGCGACCGCCCGGGAGGCGCGCGCGGCCGGACGGGAGACGGGCGCGGCGCTCCGGCGCGCCGGCGTCCACGCCGATTTCGCGCCCGTCCTCGACCTCGCGGGCGGGCCGCTCGGCGCGCGCCACTTCCGCCGGCCGGAGCTCGGCGTCGCGTTTGCGCGCGGGCTCGGCGAGGGCGGCGTCGCCGCGTGCGTGAAGCACTTCCCGGGCCTCGGCTCGGCCGAGCAGTCGACGGACGACCGGCCGTGGGTGCTGTCGCGGTTCCGCCGTGCGGAGCTGGCCGCCTTTCGCGCGGCGATCCGGGCCGGGGTCCCGTGCGTCATGACGAGCCACGCCGTCTACCGGGAGCTCGGCTTCGCGCGGGCCCTGAACTCCCACGAGGCCCACCGGATGCTGCGCGACTGGGGGTTCGAGGGCGTCGTCGTGACCGACTCGCTGAGCATCTTCTCGAGCGGCCCGTGGCCCGTCGAATGGGCGCGCCGGGCGCTTCGCGCAGGCGGCGACCTCGTCCTCTACACGAGCCCCGGGCACGCGCGTCGCGCGATCCGCGCGCTCGTGCCGCTCGCGCGCGCCGGCGAGCTCGACGAGGCGGTCCTCCGCGTGCTCGAGCTGCGGCGCCGGGCGGGCCTTCCGCCGCCCTGACGAAGTCCCGAGGCGCGCTGCTAGATTGGCCGCCTTGCGGGCCGAGGTCGACGTCCGGCCGGTGCGCGAGCGCCGTCCTGCGCGCCGGAAGGCGTTCCTTCGCTCGGTCCCGTGGAAGCGCCTCGGGCTCGGCCTCCTCATCGCGCTCGTCGTCGCCACGCTCGCGCTCGGGCTCGGCTTCGCCGGCTCGGCCGCGCGGATTCCCGCCGGCGTGACCGTCGCCGGGATGGACGTCGCCGGGAAGACGCCCGCCGAGGCCGCTGCCCTCCTCGAGACGCGCGCGGCGGAGCTCGCCGACGTCCCGGTCGTCTTCACGGTCGGCGACGAGCGCTTCCCGCTCTCACCCGCCGACCTCGAGGCGCGCGTGGACTGGAACGCCGTCGCCGCCGAGGCGCGCGCCGAGGGAGACTGGCCGCACCCGGTTCGCGGGCTCAAGCGGCTCTCGCTGCGCCTCTTCGGCGCGGACGTCGAGCCTGCCGCCGAGGTCTACGAGGCGCGCCTCGCGTTCGAGCTCGACAGGATGGCGAAGGAGGTCGACCGCCCCGCCCGCGACGCCGCGATCGTGCTGCGGGGGATGGAGCCGGCGCTCGTCCCCGACCGCGTCGGCACCACCCTGGCCCGGCGCGAGTCGGCCGACATGATCGTCCACGCGGTCGCGGGGTTCGACCGGGAGCCGGTCCCGCTGGGCGTCACGACCGCGCACCCGTCCGTCGAGGCGGCCGAGCTCGAGCCGGTACTCGCCGAGGTGCGGACGGTGCTCTCGGCACCCGTGCAGTTCAGCTGGAAGGGCGCGGCGTGGGGCGTCCAGCCCCGCCAGCTCGCGGACTTCCTCCTGCTCCCGGCCGACGGGCGGACGGCGCTCGAGATCGGCGGGAAGGCCGCCGACCGCTACTTCGACCGCCTCGCCCGCTCCGTGAACCGCCGGCCGCGCGAGGCGGGCTTCACCGTCGCGGACGACGGCAGGACGGTCCGCGTCGTCGAGAGCCGCACGGGCCAACAGGTCGACGCCGAGGCGAGCGGCGAGGCGCTCCTAGCCGGCGCGCGCTCGCCGAACCGCCGCGAGGCGGGGCTCGTCGTCGCGACCGTCGAGCCGGAGCTGACGACCGAGGAGGCGCGCTCGCTCGGGATCACGCGGGTCCTCTCCTCGTACACGACCGCGTACGCGGGGACGGCCGACCGGATCACGAACCTCACGCTCGCCGTGAACGCGATCCACGGGACCCGGCTCGCGCCGGGCACGCCGTTCTCCTTCAACGAGGTCGTCGGCCCTCGGACGGAGCGCCGCGGCTACCGGCCGGCCCCGACGATCATCGACAACGAGTACGAGGACACCGTCGGCGGCGGCGTCTCGCAGGTGGCGACGACCGTCTTCAACGCGGCGTGGGAGGCCGGGGTGAAGATCACCGACCGGACCGCGCACTCGCTCTACATCGACCGCTACGTCGCCGGGCGCGACGCGACGGTCACCTACCCCGAGATCGACCTCGGATTCGAGAACGACACGGACGGCTGGATCGTCATGCAGGGCATCCCCGGCGACACCGGCATCACGATCCGGCTCCTCGGCGGCGAGACGAACCGGCGCGTCGAGTCCGACCCGGGCTTCCTCCGGATCACCGAGAAGGCGGAGGTCGAGACCGTGCCCGACCCGACGCTCTTCGTCGGCGAGCGGGTCGTCGAGGAGGTCGGCGCGCCCGCCCGGACGATCACCGTTCGGCGGACGGTCTACGAGGGCGGCGAGGTGCTCTACGAGGAGGCGTGGGTGACGAGCTACGACTCGATCCCGCGCGTCGTCCGCGTCGGGACGATCCCGAAGCCGAAGCCTCCGCCGCCGCCTCCGCCGCCGCCGCCCCCACCGCCCGGGCCGCCGCCGCCCCCGCCGCCGCCCCCGCCGCCGGGCCCGCCGCCGCCCGGCCCGCCGCCGACGACGACCGGCAGCGGGCGCCGCTAGCGCTCGACGTCGCGGATCGCCTCGCGGAGCCAGTCCGGCATCCGCACGGGCGAGAGCGTCGTCGCGTCGACGGTCGCGTGGCTCGTCCAGCCGTCGGCGACGACGCCCGCCGGCTCGCTCACCCGCTCGAGCGCGTACTCGAAGCGGAAGCGGGCGCGCAGGCGCTCGGGCTCGGCGATCCGCGTCCAGATCCGGAGCTCGTCGTCGAAGCGCGTCGGCTGGCGGTAGCGGACGTGCGTCTCGAGCGTGACCGCCTCGAAGCCCTCCTCGATCATCCCGCGGTAGCCGCCGCGGAAGCGCGCGAGGTAGGCGACGCGCGCCACCTCGAACCAGTTCAGGTACACCGCGTTGTTCGCGATGCCCTGCGCGTCCGTCTCGCTGAAGCGGACACGGATGTCTGCCGAGAAGGCGAACCCGTCCACGAGCCGGGAACTTTCGCAGCGCACGGCCCGTCGGAGCAAGCATGAAGACGATCCGGCTCCTCCTCGTGGCGCTCTGCGCAGTCGTGCTCCTCTCGGCCTGCTCCTCCGGCAACGGCGACGGCGAGGCGTCCGGCGACGCCGCCGTCGAACGCGAGGTGGGCGCCGTGGCGGAGAGCGACGGCGGCGGTGGCGAGGGCGGCGGCTCCGACGAGGCGGCCGTTCCGGTCGCCGAGCTTCCCGGCGCCGGCCCGAAGGTGATCCAGACCGCGACCCTCGGCGTCGTCGTCGAGGAGGGCCGCTTCGACGACGCCGTCCGCCAGGCACGCGGGATCGCCGCCCGGCTCGGCGGGTTCGTCGTCAGCTCGCAGACCCAGCGCGGCGACGAGGACGTCCCGCGAAGCGGCATGCTCGTCCTACGCGTGCGCGGCGAGTCGTACGCGGCGGCGATGAACGCGCTCGGCCGGCTCGGCGAGATCGAGCACGAGAGCGAGGAGGGGACCGACGTCTCGCAGGAGTACGTCGACCTCGAGGCGCGGCAGCGCCACCTCGAGGCGGTCGAGGCCCAGCTCCTCGAGCTGCTCGAACGGGCGCGGACGGTGCAGGCGGCGCTCGCCGTGCAGTCGCAGCTGAACGGCACGCAGCTCGAGCTCGAGCAGGTGCGCGGCCGGCTCCGCTTCCTCGACGACCGCACGGAGCTCGCCACGATCACGCTCGAGCTCCGCGAGCCCGAGCGGGAGGAGGCGGACGCGGGCGGCTGGGGCGTCGTCGACGCCTGGAAGGCCGGCGCGCACGCGTTCGTCACGGTCGCGCGCTGGGCGTTGGTGCTCGTCGCGGCCGTCGCGCCGCTCCTGCTCGTCGCCCTCCTCGGCTGGCTCGGCGCCCGCGCCGTCCGCCGCCGCCGCGCCGCCGCTCCGACAGGGTGATCCGGACGGGTCGGACCCGGGTAAGGTGATCGGGGTCGACAGGGAGGCAGGAATGGCGAAGCAGGAGAACGACACCGGCGTCCTCAACCGGCTCGCGGGCCGCGGCGAGGAGGCCGTGAACCGGCTCATGGAGGAGCTCGGCAAGAACGAGAAGGTCACGGACGCGCTCGCGCGCGCGATGGAGGCGAAGGGCAAGGTCGACGAGCGGACGCGCAAGACGCTCGGCACCGTCGGGCTCGCCGCCGCCGACCAGCTCGAGGGGCTCCGCAACCAGATCGAGGCGCTGGAGAAGCGGCTCGCGGCGCTCGAGAAGACGGAGGCCGGCAAGGCCGGCGAGACGGCCGCGACCGCGCGCTCGACGACCGCGGCGAAGCCGAAGACGACGGCGGCCAGGCCGAAGCCGAAGGCCACGGCCGAGACGCCGAAGACGACCGCCGCGAGGAAGCCGCCGACCACGCGCAAGAGCCCGCCGCCGCCGACGGACGAGCCGACCGGCTCCGGCTAACGAGCAGGCACGCGGAGCCTGAGGGCTCCGGGCAGGAGGTCGACCTCGAGCGGGGTCGTCCCCGGCTGCTCGCCGTCGAGCGCTATCGGGAGCGGCTCCTCGGACTCGATCCGGACGGTGCGGCCGCGCAGCGTCTCGATCTTCGGGTGCCTCACGTGGGTGCCGCGGTAGATCTTCGGGAACGTGAGGACGAAGTCGACCTTCGTCACGTCGCCGATCGTGATCACATCGAGGAGCCCGTCGTCGGGCGCCGCGCCGGGCGTGACGCGCATCCCGCCCGCGGCGTACTCGCCGATCGTGGCGAGAACCTCGAACATCGGGCCGGCGCGGCGCTCGCCGTCGACCGTGAGCTCGACCGGCGTCGCCTTCCAGCCCGCGAACACGGCGACGGTCGCCCACATGAAGGAGACGCGGCCGCCCGCCGCCTTCGACGTCGCGTTCGCGCGCCGGGCGATCGCGCCGCTGATCCCGGCGCCGGCGAAGTTCGCGAAGTACGACTCGGCGGGAGTGCCGTCCCAGGCGACGTAGCGCGCCCGGCCGACGTCCACGGCGCGCACGCGTCCCTCGCGCACCGTCGCGAACGCGCGGTCGAGGTCGCCCGTGATCCCGAACGTGCGGACGAAGTCCGTGCCGGTGCCGCGCGGGACGATCGCCACGTCGACCTCCGCGGAGGCGCCCGAGCGGACGAGCCCGTTCACGGCCTCGTACACCGTCCCGTCGCCGCCGACGACCACGATGACCGCCGCGCCGTCGGCGACCGCGCGCTCCGCGAGCTCTGCGATCTCGCCCTGCCGCGTCGAGATGAGCGCCTCGCCCTCGAGCCCCGCCGCGGCGGCCCGGCGGGCGATCTCCGCCCAGCGGCGTCCGGTCGAGCCGTTCGCCGACGCCGGGTTCACGAGGAAAACGACGCCGTCGCGCGCCACCGGGATCAGCGCTCGGCGGTCACGGTGCCGAGCGCGAGCTCGGTCATCCCGTCCACGGCGGCCTTCAGGTCCTCGTCGGAGATCCGCTTGAACTCCCCCTCGACGATCACGTCGCTGACGGTGAGGAGGCAGCCCGCCTGCACCTTGCGCAGCGCGCCGAGCGTGAAGAGGACGGCCGCCTCCATCTCGACGGCGAGGATCCCGCGGTCGGACCAGCGCTGCGCGCGCCCCTGGTCGGGGTCGTAGAAGACGTCGCTCGAGACGATCGGTCCGACGCGGACGCGCCTGCCGAGCTCCTTCGCCGCGTGCGCCGCGCCGTGGACGAGCTCCCAGTTCGCGGTCGGCGCGTGCGGCTCCCCGCCGACGTAGTGCGTCGCGGTCGAGTCGGCCGGCACCGCGGAGAGGGCGATGATGAGGTCGCCGAGCTCGAGGTCCGGCTGGAGGCCCCCGGACGTGCCGACGCGGAGCAGCCGCTTGACGCCGAGCTGGACGAGCTCCTCGATCACGATTCCCGCCGACGGGCAGCCCATCCCCGTGGACTGGACGCTGACCGGCCGTCCGCGGAACGTCCCCGTGAACCCGAGCATCCCTCGCTCGGCGTTCGTCTGCCGCACGTCGTCGAGGAACGTCTCCGCGATGTAGCGGGCCCGCAGCGGGTCGCCGGGGAGGAGGCAGGCCTCCGCGTAGTCGCCCGGCTCGGCTCGCACGTGGATCGGCACGCGCGGGAGCCTAACGCGCGCACGAGCCCGGCGCACGCGTCGGGGATACTCCCGGCGTGCGACGGCTCGTACGCCGGCCGGATCCGAAGCGGATCCTCGCGTTCTGCGCCGAGGAGCCGGTCGAGCGGGTCTTCCTCGAGGACGTCGCGCGCCGGGGGCTCGGCCGCTTCGCCGCGGTCGAGGAGGACGCGCGCTACGTCGCCGTCTGCCACATCGGCGCGAACGTCGTCCCGTCGGGCGCCGGGGCGGCCGCGTTCGCCTCGCTCACGGCCGAGGCCGAGCCGCGTATGATCGTGGGGGAGGAGGGAGCCGTGAGCGGGCTCTGGGACGCGGTGCGCGACGCGCTCCCGGCACCGCTCGACGACCGGCCCGGACAGCCGGTGTACGAGCTGACGGAGCCGCCGGCGCCGGGCGAGAGCGGGCTCCGGGCGGCGACGTTCGACGACCTCGAGCTGCTCGTCCCTGCCGCGGCGGCCGCGTACCTCGAGGAGGTCGGGATCGACGCGTACGAGCGCGACCCCGCCCTCTTCGAGTGGCGCACGCGGGTGCAGGTCGAGCAGGGGCGGAGCTGGCTCTGGCGCCGCGACGGGGACATCCTCTTCAAGGCCGAGGCCTCCGCATGGACCGACCGGGCCGTGCAGCTCCAGCAGGTCTGGGTCGACCCGGAGCTGCGCGGCCGCGGCTACGCGAAGCGCGGCCTCGCCGATCTCTGCCGCCTGCTGCTCGAGCGGACGCCGATCGTCTGCCTCTTCGTCCGGCCGGAGAACACGCCGGCGCTCGCGCTCTACGACTCGCTCGGGATGCGCAGGACGATCGCGTACCGGTCGCTCATCTTCCCGTAGCCAGGCCTGGTTACAGGCTCACCCGGGCGAGGCATGGCGCCCGCTGCGCGGCGGCCCGATGCTTCGTCTGCGGTGCGTGGAATCGGAGTGACTGCGGCGGCTCTCGTCCTCGCCTTCGGAATCGGCTTCGCCATGCGCGGCGGAGGCGGCGAGGCGGCGTACGCGCACACGTGCAGCGCGACGGACAGGCGCTTCATCCAGGCGGCCTCGACGGACATGACCGCCCTCGCCGTGTGGGCCGACGGCTACCGGGCCGGTGAGCTCGACGCCGACGAGGTCGCCCGCGAGGCGAGCGACGCCGCGCGGCGCGTCGGCTACGTAAAGCCGCGCGACCCGTCGCTCAAGCTCTCGCAGCGGCTCATCAACGCGATGTTCGTGGAGTACGGCGAGGCCGTCTCGGTCGGGAAGAAGGAGAAGAAGCGTGCCGGCCTCCACATGCACCGGGCCTACGGTCTCGCCAACTTCGCGCGCGAGGTCCTCGTGCAGGCGCAGCCCGGCCTCGCCCGCGAGGGCTGCGACGTGACCCCGCTCCTCTGAGCCGCGCCTTGTAACACTGTGTTACTAGCGCCGGCCGGCTGCCGGCCAGTCTGTCGCGCCTACAATCGCGGGATGGACACCGCCGCGATCCGGGCCCGCGTCGAGGAGCACGTCCGCCGACACGAACTGATCCGGCCCGGCGGCGAGGTCACGTGCCTCGTCTCCGGCGGCGCCGACTCGACATCTCTCTGGCACGCGCTCTCAGCGCTCGGGTACCGCGTCTCCGCGCTCCACGTGAACCATGCGCTTCGCGGTGCCGAGTCCGCCGAGGACGCCCGCTTCTGCCGCGACGTCCTCGGCGCCGAGGTCGTCGAGGCGCCCGCCGACCCGGCGAGCGCGACCGAGGCGGAGCTCCGCGACCTCCGCTACGCCGTTGCGCGCGATCGCCTCCGCGCGACCGGCCACACCGCCTCCGACCAGGTCGAGACGATCCTCTACCGCTTGGCGACGAGCGGGACGATGACGGGGATTCGCGTCCACCGCGACGACGGCGTCGTCCGCCCGCTTCTCCCGCTCTGGCGGGAGGAGACCGAGGCGTACTGCCGCGCCGAGGGGCTCGCGTTCCGCACCGACTCCTCGAACGACGGAACCGTGCGGGGGCTCATCCGGTGCGAGATCGTCCCGGCGCTGCGCCGGCTCCATCCGCAGGCGGAGCGAAACGTGCTCGCCGCGCTCGAGGAGCCGGCGGCGCTCCCCCAGCCGATCGCGCGCGCGATCGCCGAGCTCCTCGCCGCGCCCACCGGCTCGCGCCGCGCCGACCTCGGCGGCGGCCGCGTCGCCGTCCGCGAGCGGGAGGCCGTCTGGCTCGAGCGCGCCCCCGCGTCGCTCGACCGCGGGCCCGTCAGCTGGGGGCCCTGGCGGATCGAGGCGAGCCGCCCGGGCCTGCGGGTCCGGGGCTGGCGCGCGGGGGATCGGCTCGCACGCCGCGCCAAGAAGGTGCAGGATCTCTTCGTGGACGCGAAGGTCCCCCGCTCGGAGCGCGACGCCTGGCCGCTCGTCGTGCGCGGCGACGAGGTCGTCGCCGTCCCCGGCGTCGCGACCGCGCCCGGCTGGGAGGACGCGGTCACGGCGACGCGAGAGGAGCCCGCGTGAGCGAGCCGCGTTCGACCGGCACGGTTCAGCCGAGCCTCGAGGCCGGGGTCGACGAGATCCTCATCGAGGAAGACGCGCTCCAGCGGCGCATCGGCGAGCTCGGCGCGCAGATCACCGAGGACTACCGCGGCCGCGACCTCCTGCTCGTCTGCGTCCTCAAGGGCGCGGTCTTCTTCCTCTCCGACCTCATGCGCCGGATCGACCTGCCGGTCGAGGTGGACTTCATGGCGATCTCGAGCTACGGCGCCGGCGTCGACTCCTCGGGCGTCGTCAGGATCCTCAAGGACCTCGACGTGCCGATCGAGGACCGGAACGTCCTGATCGTCGAGGACATCGTCGACTCGGGCCTCACGCTCTCGTACCTCCTGCGCGCGCTCGAGTCGCGCGGCCCCGCGTCGCTCGAGGTCTGCGCGCTCCTCACGAAGCCCGAGCGGCGCGAGAACGAGGTCGAGTGCCGCTACATCGGCTTCGAGATCCCGAACCGGTTCGTGATCGGCTACGGGCTCGACTTCGCCGAGCGCTACCGCAACCTCCCCTACATCGGGGTCGTGCGCGAGGAGCTCATCGCCGAAGCGTAGGGGGCCGGCAGGCAAGCCGGGTGCCGCGCAGAACCCCGCTGCTACCCTTCGATCCAGGAGACAACCCCGTTTGAGCCGTTTCTTCCGCAGCGCACTCTTTCCGCTCCTCATCATCATCCTCCTGGTCTGGCTGGCGTCGCAGACGCTCCTGCCGAACCAGGACGAGCGAACGGAGCTGCCCTACAGCGCCCTGATCGAGACGGTCCAGAGCGACTCCGGCTCGGTGACCGAGCTCCTGATCATCCCGAAGGAGCGCGAGATCCAGGCGACGATCGACGGGGAGAAGACGACCTCGCACTACCCGAGCCCGGAGGCGATCGTCCCGTTCCAGGAGACGCTCGTCGCGAACGACATCGGCTTCGACTCGAAGGGCACGGGCGAGAACGCCTGGTGGTCGTTCTTCATCTACCTGATCCCGTTCCTTCTCTTCTTCGGGTTCTGGATCTTCCTCATGAACCAGATGCAGGGCGGCGGCTCGAAGGTGATGAGCTTCGGGAAGTCGCGCGCGAAGCGGATGGCGCCCGACTCGCCGAAGATCACGTTCAAGGACGTGGCGGGTGTGGACGAGGCGGTCGAGGAGCTGCACGAGATCAAGGAGTTCCTCGAGAACCCGAAGAAGTTCCAGGCGCTCGGCGCGCGGATCCCGAAGGGCGTCCTCCTCTACGGGCCGCCCGGCACCGGGAAGACGCTGCTCGCGCGCTCGGTCGCCGGCGAGGCGGGCGTGCCGTTCTTCTCCATCTCGGGCTCCGACTTCGTCGAGATGTTCGTCGGCGTCGGCGCCTCGCGCGTCCGCGACCTCTTCGAGCAGGCGAAGCAGGCGAGCCCCTGCATCATCTTCATGGACGAGATCGACGCCGTCGGCCGGCACCGCGGCGCGGGACTCGGCGGCGGCCACGACGAGCGCGAGCAGACGCTGAACCAGCTCCTCGTCGAGATGGACGGCTTCGAGATGAAGGACAACATCATCCTCATCGCCGCCACGAACCGCCCCGACATCCTCGACCCGGCGCTCCTGCGGCCCGGCCGCTTCGATCGGCAGATCGTCGTCGACCGGCCCGACCGGAACGGCCGCCGCAAGATCCTCGAGGTGCACACGAAGGGCAAGCCGATCGACGTCGACATCGACCTCGACGTGCTAGCCGCGGGGACGCCCGGGTTCACCGGCGCCGACCTGGCGAACCTCGTGAACGAGGCGGCGCTCCTGGCCGCTCGGCGCGGGCGCAAGACGATCGGCGAGAAGGAGCTCGAGGAAGGGATCATGCGTGTGATCGCGGGGCCGGAGAAGAAGACGCGGCTCCTCTCCGAGCACGAGCGGAAGGTGACCGCCTACCACGAGATGGGGCACGCGCTCGTCGGGCACTACCTCCCGAACTGCGATCCCGTCCACAAGATCTCGATCATCAGCCGCGGCCAGGCGCTCGGGTACACGATCTCGCTCCCGGCCGAGGACAAGTTCCTGACGACGAGGTCGGCGCTCATGGATCAGATGGCCATGACGCTCGGCGGGCGTGCCGCCGAGGAGCTCGTCTTCCACGAGGTCACGACCGGCGCCGCGAACGACCTCGAGAAGGTCACGTCGACGTCGAAGCACATGATCATGCGCTACGGGATGAGCGAGAAGCTCGGCCCGCGCGTCCTCGGCCGGAACCACGACATGCCGTTTCTCGGCCGCGACATGGGCGCCGAGCCGGACTACTCGGAGGAGATCGCGCGCGAGATCGACGACGAGATCCGCCGCGTGATCGAGGAGGCGCACGAGCTCGCGATCACCGTGCTGCGCGAGCACATGGACGAGCTCCACCAGATCACCGAGCTCCTGATCGAGCGCGAGACGATCGACAAGGACCAGTTCGAGCGGCTGCTCGCCGGCGAGTCGCCGGAGAGCGTGTTCGCCGAGCCCGAGGCGCCGGCCGCGTCGCCCGACGCCGAGCCGGATCGCAAGCCGCGCGCGGAGCCGAAGCCGCGGCCGTTCCCGCTGCCGGGCGCGACGATGCAGCCGCCGCCGCCCGAGCCCTCGAAGAGCTAGCGTCGTCCCCGACGGGCGGTACAGTCGCGCGATGCGAGGGTTCCTCCTCGGCGCGGTCGTCGCGGTCGCGGTCGTCGGGTGCGGCGGGACGGAGACGGTGACGACGACCGTGAGCGAGAGCGAGACGGTCACGGAGACGGTGACGGAGACGGTCTCCGAGCCGACGGCCGTCGGGTTGCCCGACGCGGTCGCGGAGACGCACGCGGGGCTGCTCGCGGCCGCGGAGTCGGGGGACTACGAGGCGCTGCGGCCGTTCCTGCACGACGAGTTCTCGTACACGTTCGGGCTTCCCGACGAGGGCGGGCCGATCGCGTACTGGCAGATGGTCGAGCAGGAGGGCGAGGACAGTCCGATCGAGATCCTCGCCCGAATCCTCCGCATGCCGTACACACTGGTCGGCGGCCTCTACATCTGGCCGTTCGCCTTCGACACGCCGGAGGACGAGCTGACCGAGCACGAACGGGAGCTCCTCGGCGACCTGGCCGAGCTCTACGGCGACGGCAGCGGCTACCTCGGCTGGCGCACCGGCATCGCGGCCAACGGCACCTGGCAGTTCTTCATCGCCGGCGATTAGCGCGACGAAGTCCGGCTCGCGCTTCGCGCGAACCATGACGACTTCGTCGCGTATCAGCGAGCGTCGGTGAGCGGCGCCGGGCGAAGCCCGCCGCCGCGACGCTTCCGCTACGGGGTCTGACCCCGTAAGCGCCGTCACCGTGCGACTGGCGTCACACCTCTAGCGGCCGAGAACCGGTCGATTTGCAGGGACGTCACCCTTCCGCGCGAAAGCGTGCGGGCTCCCGGCACGGGGTCTGACCCCATAAGCGCGCTCGCGTCACACTCTCGAGACGGATTCCGGGGGTGGAAAAGCCCGCTTCCAGCAGGGGTGTTACGAAGTTGGCACGGATTCGTATGCGACTTGGTGCGGCGTCTGACCCCCTTTCGGCCAGCGCCCTGCCACGCGCGCGCGGGCTAGCCTGTCGCCGTGGCGCAGCCGCTCGAGGAACGCTTCCCACGGCCCGCCGTCGTGGGCGTGCTCAACGTGACGCCGGACTCCTTCTCGGACGGAGGCGCCCACGTCGACCCGGCCGTCGCGGTCGCCGCGGCGCGCCGCATGGTGGCCGAGGGCGCCGCGCTCGTCGACGTCGGCGGGGAGTCGACGCGCCCGGGCTCGCACGGCGTCACGGCGGACGAGGAGCTTCGCCGCGTCGTCCCCGTGCTCGAGCAGATCGCCGGCGAGCTGCCCGTTTCGATCGACACCGCGAAGGCGGAGGTCGCCCGCAGGGCGCTCGAGCTCGGGGCCGTCCTCGTGAACGACGTGACCGCGCTTCGCGGCGACCCGGAGCTCGCGGGCGTCGTGGCCGAGCACGGCGCCTACCTCTGCCTCATGCACATGCGGGGCGAGCCGCGGACGATGCAGGACGACCCTCGCTACGACGACGTGGTCGCCGACGTGAAGCGGTTCCTCGAGGAGCGGCTCGCCTTCGCGACCGCGAGCGGGATCGCCGCGGAGCGGATCGCGCTCGACCCCGGCATCGGGTTCGGGAAGACGGTCGACCACAACCTCGAGCTGCTCGCGCGCCTCGACGAGCTCACGGCCCTCGGCCGCCCGATACTGGTCGGCGCCTCGCGGAAGCGCTTCCTCGGCCGCGTGCTCGGCGATCCGGAGGCGCTCACCGGCCCGGCCACGGCGAGCGTCGCCGCGGCGCTCGTCGCGTACCACGGGGGCGCGTCCCTCTTCCGCGTTCACGACGTCCGCGAGCACGTCGAGGCGCTCGCCGCGGCCGCCGCGCACGAGTGGGCCGCCGCGTGAGCTCGCTGACGATCGAGCTCGCCGGGCTCGAGCTCCGCGGCTACCACGGCGCGACCGAGGAGGAGCGACGCGAGGGCCAGCGCTTCCTCTTCGACGTCGAGCTGACGGCGGACGCAACCGCGGCGCAAACCGACGACCTCGAGGACACCGTCGACTACCGCGAGGTCGTCACCGCGGTCCGCGAGGTGTCGGACGCGCGCGCGTACACCCTCCTCGAGGCCCTTGCCGCCGCGACCGCGGAGACCCTCCTCGCCCGCTTTCCGGTCGAGCGCGTGCGCGTCCGCGTCCGCAAGCCCGACGTCCGCCTGGACGCGCCCGTCGAGCACTCCGCCGTCACCGTCGAGCGCGAGCGGTGACGATCGCCTACGTCGGCCTCGGCGCCAACCTCGGTGATCGCCGCGCCACGATCGAAGAGGCGCTCGCCCGCCTCGACGCCGAGCCCGACATCTCCGTCACCGCGACCTCGAGCCTGCGCGAGACCGCCCCCGTCGGCTACACCGACCAGCCCCCCTTCCTGAACGGCGCCGCCCGCCTCGAGACCACGCTCGGCGCGCGGGAGCTCCTCGACCGCCTCCTCGCCGTCGAGCGCGCGCTCGGGCGCGAGCGCACCGGGCCGCGCTTCGGCCCGCGTACGATCGACCTCGACCTCCTGCTCTACGGCGGGGAGACGATCGACGAGCCGGGCCTCACCGTTCCGCACCCGCGCCTCCACGAGCGGCGATTCGCCCTCGAGCCGCTCGTCGAGCTCGATCCCGCACTCGCGCTCCCCGACGGCCGCAGCCTGGCCGCGATCCTCGGAACCCTGCCCCCAGACCTCTAGAATGCGATCCATGTCGCACCTCGACGACCTCGACGAGTACGAGGCCGATCTCGAGCTTCGGCTCAAGCGCGAGTACACGGCCGTCTTCGGCCTCTTTCGCTACTGCGTCGTGACGCAGGACTCGACGTACCTCTGCAACAAGCTGGACCTCAAGGTGCTGCCGCAGACGAGCTATCCGTTCTTCCACCTGACGATGGAGGACGTCTGGGTCTGGGACAAGAACCGGCCGACCCGGATGATCCCGCGCGCCGAGGTCTACACGTCGAGCGACGTCACGATCGAGGAGCTGCGCGGCGAGGGCGAGGAGCCCGCCCTCACGCCCGAGGCGCTCGCCGAGAAGCTCGGTGAGTCGATCTCCGGCGACGACGAGCCGGCCTAGCTCCGGCCGCCGGGCGCGATCACGATGCTCCTCGCGATCGACGTCGGGAACACACAGACGGTCTTCGCGCTCTTCGAGGGCGAGCGCCTCGTCGAGCACTGGCGCGTCGCCACCGAGGCGGAGCGCACCGGCGACGAGGTCGGCGCGCTCGTCGGGCGGCTGCTCGAGCTCCGCGACCTCGGCTTCGAGGACGTGTCCGGCGTCTGCCTCTCGACGACCGTCCCGGCCCTCGTCCGCGCGTACACCGAGCTTGCCGGGCGCTACGCGGAGGCGCCGCTCCTCGTGGTCGGGCCGGGCACGCGCACCGGCGTGCCGCTCCGCTACGACGACCCGCGCGAGGTCGGCCCCGACCGCGTCGCGAATGCCGTCGCCGCCCGCGAGCGCTACGGGACGCCCTGCATCGTCGTCGACTTCGGCACGTCGACGAACTTCGACGCCGTCTCCGCGGCGGGAGAGTACGTCGGCGGCGTCCTCGCCCCGGGGATCGAGGTCTCGATGGACGCGCTCTTCGCCCGCGCCGCGCGCCTGCGCCAGGTCGACTTCGTCGAGCCGGAGCGGACGATCGGGACGTCCACGGCGGCCGCGCTCCAGTCGGGCGTCGTCTTCGGCTTCGCCGGCCAGGTGGACGGAATCGTCGAGCGCATGCGGGCGGAGCTCGGCGAGGGCACCCGCGTCGTCGCGACGGGCGGGCTCGCCGACCTGATCGCGCCGCACTCCGAGGCGATCGAGCTCGTCGACCCGTTCCTCACGCTCGAAGGGCTGCGCCTCGTCTGGGAACGGAACCGCGACGGGCGTGGCTAGCCCGCGTCGCCGGTCTTCGTCACGACGACCTCGCCGAGCTGGACGCGCGTGAGGGGCGTCGCCCAGACGCCCTCGACCCACGGCCGTCGCAAGATGAGCGTCCGCCCGTAGAAGAGCGGCATGATCGCCGCGCGCTCGTTCACCCAGAGCCGGTCGAGCTCGTGGTAGAGGCGCATCCGCTCGCCCTGGTTCTGGAGGGAGCGAGCGCGCTCGAGGACGTCCTCGATCTCCGCGTCGCGGTAGAACGGCCAGCCTGACGCCTTGAAGAGCCCGCGGAAGAACCCGTCCGGGTCGGGGTAGTCCGCCGTCCAGCCTGAGACCCACAGGTCGTCGTCGCCGAGGTTCTCGGCCCACAGGTGGCCGGGGGAGTGCCGGACCGCCACGCGCGCGCCGAGCACCTCGTGCCACTGCTCGGCGAGGCGCTCCGTGAGCTCGTCGCGGTGCGACGAGACGAGCCCGATCTCAGGGAGGCCCTTCCCCTCCGGATAGCCCGCGTCCGCGAGGAGCTTCCGCGCGAGGTCCGGCTCGTAGCCGAGCGCGACCCGGTGCGAGTGGCCCGGCATCGCCGGCGGGATCGCGCCGCCCCGGGTCGCCGCCGTGAGGAGCCCGAACCGCCCGGGCCGCACCGCCTCGCGGTCGATCGCGTGCGCGAACGCCTTGCGGACGAGCTCGTTCGCGAACGGCCCGCGGTCGGGCCGGAAGCCGACGTACGTGAGCGAGAGCTCCGGGATGAGGTCGCCGACCGTGTCCGGCGCGTCGCGCGTCTCCGGGTCGTGCGCCTGGAGGACGTCGTAGCGCCCCGAGATCCACTCCTCGACGAGCGTCGTCGACTCGCCCGCGAAGCGCACCTCGATCTCGCGGACGTTGCCGCGCGGGCCCGCCCAGTGCGGGTTCGCGACGAGCAGGGCGCCCTCGTCGGAGAGCTGCTCGAGCGTGTACGGCCCGTTCGTGACGAGGTTCTCGGGCTTCGACCAGTCCTCGCCGAGCCGCTCGCACAGGTGCTTCGGGCGCGGGAACGACCAGTTCGAGGCGAGGATGTACGGGAAGTAGCTGCGCGGCTCGCGCAGCCGCACCTCGAGCGTGCGGTCGTCGAGCGCCTGGTAACCCTCGATGTCCTCCATGAGGAACACCGTGATCGGCTGCTCCTCGCGCACCCGCTCCCACGCGTAGAGGAAGTCGTCCGCCGTCACGGGCTCGCCGTCGCTCCACTTCGCGTCCTCGCGCAGCCGGAAGAGGTACGTGAGGCCGTCGCTCGAGACGCGCATGTTGTCGGCCATCGCCGGCACGACGTTCAGCTCCCGGTCGACGAGCAGGAGCCCATGGAAGAGGTGCGAGATGAAGTGCGCGCCCTCGCTCGTGTACGACTCGCCGGGAGTCACGTCGTCCGGGGCGAGCGCGGCGGTCGTGATCCGCTCGGTCGGCTGCGGTCGCGGCGCGGGGTCGACGCGGCAGCAGAACGCCTCGTCGTAGGCCTCCTCCGCCTGCTCGAAGTCGAACGCGAGGTGGTGCGCGAGCGCCATCTTGAAGAGCGTGTCGCGCGCCCGCCGCTCGTCGCGCATTCGGGCGAGGAAGGAGCGCGCCCTTCGGTAGTGCTCGAGCGCCTCCTGGTCGGCGTAGAGCTGGCGCGCCTTGTCCCCGGCGGCCAGGAGGTACTCGACCGCCTTCTCCGGCTCGTCGGCCTCCGTGAAGTGACGCGCGAGCAGGTCGAAGATCTCCTCGCGGGACTCGTCGTACAGCGCCTCGAGCGCCTCGCCGACGCGGCGGTGCAGCTCGCGGCGCGTCGGCTCGACGAGCGTCGAGTACGAGACCTCCTGGACGAGCCCGTGGCGGAAGCGGTACTCCGGCGTCGGGCGCCGCCGCACCTCGACGATCAGGTCGAGCCGCTGGAGCTCGCTCAGGGCGAGGCGGACGCGCTCCGGCGGGACGAGCGTCTCGAGGAGCGGGAGCCCGAACGTCCGCCCGGCGACGGCCGCGATCGAGAGCACCTCGCGCGTGCCGGGATCGAGCCGGTCGAGCCGCGCCTGCAGCGCGCCCTGGACGAGGGCCGGCACCGCGAGCTCGTCGGCGTCGACGGCGAGCTTCCAGGAGCCGTTGGAGCGCTGTAGCGCGCCGCGCTCCACGAGGTCGCGGAAGGCCTCCTGGAGGAAGAACGGGTTTCCCCCGGCACGCTCGACGAGGAGCTCCTCGACGGACGCCGGCAGCTCGCCGTCGGCCGCCTCCTCGACGAGCAGGCGGCTCGCGTCGCCCGGCAGCGGGCGCAGCTCGATCTCCCGGTAGCGGTGCGGGTACATCTGCCGCGCGCGCTCGCCGAGGTGCCAGGAGCGGTGCTCCCGCTCGGTGCGGTGGAGGAACAGGAACCCGACCGCCGCCTCCTCGGTCACGCGCAGGGTCTCCTCGAGCAGCTCGAGCGTCGCCTCGTCCGCCCAGTGGAGGTCTTCGAGGACGAGGCAGAGCGGGAGCTCGCTCGAGAGCCGGCAGACGAGCTCGGCGAAGACCTCGTACGTCTGGTGCTGCACGCTCTCGCGGTTGAGCTCGCGGACGCGCTCGGCCGCGTCGGGCTCGAGCGTCAGGCCGAGGAGGTTCGCGAGAAACGGGTACGCCTCGTCTGCGTGCTCGCCGAAGAGGCCGGCGATCTGCGTCTTGAGCTCGAGCCGCACCCGCGTCTCGGGCGTCGAGGCGCCGACGCCGAGCCAGCTCCGGAGCAGATCCCGGACCGGCGAGTAGGGGAAGCTCTGCGCGTACGAGACCGCGCGGCCCTCGACGAAGCGGATCGCGTCGCCGTACTCCGCGCGCACCTCGCCCGCGAGCCGCGACTTGCCGATCCCGGCCTCGCCGATCACGGAGACGATCACGCCTTTGCCCTCGCGCAGCCCGTCCATCGCGCGCTCGAGCACCGTCAGCTCGAAGTCGCGCCCGACGAGCGGGCCCTCCGGCGCGGGGCGCTCGGGGTCGCGGACGCCGCGCACCGTGAAGGTCGCGAACGGCGCGCTCTTGCCCTGGAGCTCGTGCTCGCCGAGCTCCTCGACCTCGAAGCAGCCCTCCACCTGGCGGGCGGTCTCGGCGCCCATGGCCACCTCGCCCGGAGCGGCGAGCTCCTGCAGGCGCGACGCGACGTTGACCGTGTCGCCGAGCGCGTTCCAGCGCTCGCCGATGTCCTTGCCGTCGTCGCCCGGGACGACGACCGGGCCCGTGTGGACGCCGACGCGCACCGCCAGCTCGACCTCGTAGGCGTCGCGCACCTCCTCCGCGTAGCGCGCGATCGCCCGCTGGAGCGAGAGCGCGGCGCGGACGGCGCGCTCGCCGTCGTCCTCGTGCGCGACCGGCGCGCCAAAGACGGCGAAGATCTCGTCGCCGACGCGCTGGACGACGGTGCCGTCGTAGCGCCGGATCTGGGCGGTCATGATCCGCTGGACCTCGTCCATGAGGAACTTCGAGCGCTCGGGCCCCAGCCGCTCGCCGATCCCCGTCGAGTTGACGACGTCCGCGATCAGAACCGACACGATCCGGCGCTCACCGGTGATCGTCGTGGCCATGAGACGAGTTATAGCGGGGCGGGCGCTCGCCGCCCCGCGTTTCGCGCGCTCCGGCGGCGGGGATCCCGCTACCTCGTTCGAAAACTCAAAGAAACGACGGGGGGAACATGCTGCTAGGACAGGCAAACGAGAGCTGGGGAGACGAGCTCCGTAACGGGTTCGAGGGGTTCTTCGAGTTCATCCCGAACCTGATCGGGTTTCTCGTCGTCCTCATCGTCGGCTTCTTCGTCGCGAAGGTGCTGGCGAACGTCGTCACGCGGCTGCTGGGGCGGAGCAGGCTCGACGACCGGCTGACGACGGGGCAGGGCGGGACGTACGTCTCGAAGGTGACCGAACGGCCGTCGCGGCTGCTCGGGCGGATCGTCTTCTGGGCGCTCTTCCTGGGGGTCCTCGCGATCGCGATCCCGATTCTCGGCATCGCGGCGTTCACGGACTTCGTGGGGGCGATCTTCGCGTACCTGCCGAACGTCCTCGCGGCGCTCCTCATCTTCCTCGTCGCGAGCGCGATCGCGGCGGCGGCCGGTGCGCTCGTGGCCAGGACGATGGGCGACACGCCGACCGGCCGTGTCGTCGGGACCGTCGTGCCGGTCCTGATCATGGCGGTCGCCGTGTTCATGATCCTCGACCAGCTCATGATCGCCGAGACGATCGTGACGATCACGTACGCAGCGCTCATGGGCGCGATCGCGCTCGGTGCGGCGCTCGCGTTCGGCCTCGGTGGCCGGGAGGTCGCCGCGCGGATGCTCGAGGGCGCGTACGTCAAGGGCCAGGCCTCGACGGAGCAGGTCCGCCGCGACCTGCAGGTCGGCCGCGAACGGGCGCGGGAGGACGTCGACCGCACGCGCGAGCGGATCGAGGGCGACGACGTCGCCGGGCCGCCGTCCCGCGTCGGGACCGAATCCGAGTACGAGGAGACGCAGGTCGGGACGGTCGGGACGCGGCAGCGCCCGGACGATCCCATGTCCAGCCCGTAAGCGCGAACCGCGGCGGGGGCGGCCTTCGGGCCGCTCCCGCCGTCATCCGCCCGCGTAGATCGAGACGGGCAGGTCGAGCGTCGTATGCTCGAGCGAGGGCGTCTCGGCGCGCAGGCGCTCGAGGTGCCCGCCGGCACCGGGGGCGGCCGCGAGGAGCCGCTCCTCCACCTCGGCGACCGTCGCGAGCCGGACGAGCTCCTGCTTGAACGGCTTCGGGAAGCGCCCACGGCCGAGGTACCAGCCGTAGAACTTCTTCAGGAACCCGGTCGCCCGCTCCTCGCCCATCTCCTCGACCGTGTCGTGCATGAAGAGGAGAAGCTCGGCCACCACTTCCTCGCGCGACGGCCGCTCGTGCACGAGCCCGGCGATCTCGCCCACCGTCCACGGGTCGCCCTGGGCGGCGCGCCCGACCATGACCGCGGCGGCTCCGGTCTGCTCCAGGACGTCGAGCGCACGCCCGCGCGACGTGATGTCGCCGGACGCGATCACCGGGACGTCGACGCGCTCGACGAGCTCCGCCGTGAGCCCGTGGTCGGCGGTGCCGGTGTACATCTGCTTCGCCGAGCGCGGGTGGAGCGTGAGCGCGGCGGCGCCCGCATCGGCGAGCCGGGGGCCGAGCTCGAGCGCGGCGCGCGAGCCGTTCCCGAGCCCGCGGCGCATCTTCACCGTGACGGGCGTCTCGACGGCGTCGGCGACCGCGCCGACGATCGCTACCGCGCGCTTCGGGTCCTCGAGGAGCGTCGCGCCGGCGCCCGTCTTCGTCACCTTCCCGACCGGGCAGCCGAAGTTGATGTCCACGATGTCCGCGCCCGCCGCCTCGACCATGCGCGCCGCCTCGGCCATCGTTTCCGGGTCGGAGCCGAAGATCTGCACGGCGAGTGGGCTCTCGTCGCTTCCGATGCGGAGGTAGCCGAGCGTCCGCTCGTTCCGGTGCCTGAGGCCGGCGCAGCTCACCATCTCCGAGCAGACGAGCCCGGCGCCGTAGCGGCGGCCCTGGCGCCGGAAGGCCTGGACGCTCACGCCGGCCATCGGCGCGAGCACGATCCGGCTCGGGATCTCCACCGGGCCGATCTGCCAGCTGCTCTCCAGATTCACCTGCATTCGGGCAGGAAAGGGTAGCCGAGGACGAAACGGCGGTTCTTGACACGGTCGCTATCATTCGCCGGTTCATGGGAGCGGTGGCCCCGGCCCCATGAGTCGGAGCGAGGGGCCACGGAGGAACAGTGAAAGACGTATTGCTCACTCCAGAGGGACTGGAGAAGCTCAAGGAAGAGATCACGTACCTCACGACGGAGAAGCGTCGCGAGGTGGCCGAGCGCATCAAGCACGCGCGCGAGTTCGGCGACATCTCGGAGAACTCCGAGTACGACGACGCGAAGAACGAGCAGGCGATGCTCGAGCAGCGGATCATCCAGCTCGAGGAGCGCCTCACGCGTGCGCGGCTGATCGAGGCGGAGGACGTGCCGAAGGGCGTCGTGGCGGTCGGCACGCGCGTGCGGCTGCGCGACCTCGACGCGAAGGAGACGATCGAGTACGTGATCGTCGGCTCTGCCGAGGCGAACCCGCGGGAGCAGAAGCTCTCGAACGAGTCGCCGGTCGGCAAGGCGATCCTCGGCAAGAAGAAGGGCGAGACCGTCGAGGTCTCGGCCCCGCGCGGCTCGCTCAAGTACAAGATCATGGACGTCAAGGCCGCCTGAGATCCGGCCGCGGCTTCGCCGCGACCATGACGATCTCAGGCGGTGGGCGGCGAGCAGTCGGGCGCCGGTGAGCGAGGCCGGGCGGAGCCCGGCCTCGCGGCGTTCGCGTCCCCAGATGGGGCTGAGCGCCCGCGAGCGCGAATAGACTCGCGGGCCATGGCGGACGCCTTGCCCAAGCGGTTTCCGGACCGGGACCTCGTGGCCGACGTCCGCGCGGACGCGGAGGGGCTCGAGCCCGGGGCGGAGGCGAACCGGACGCGCCGCCTCGCCGGCCGCGTCATGGGCCGGCGGGGCCACGGGAAGCTCGTCTTCCTCGATCTTGTCGACCGCACCGGACAGATCCAGCTCCTCGTCGCCGCGGATCGCGCCGGGCCGGTGGACGTGGACCTCGGCGACGTCGTCGGCGTCACCGGCAAGCCGGCGATGTCGCGCCGCGGCGAGCCGTCCCTCGCCGTGGACGAGCTCGAGCTCCTGGCGAAGATCGCCAAGCCGCTCCCGGACACGTACCACGGCCTCGTCGACGCGGAGACTCGCTACCGCAGGCGTTACCTCGACCTGCTCGTCAACGAGGACGCGCGCCGCGACTTCATAACGCGCAGCCGCATGGTTTCCGCGATCCGCCGCCGGCTCGACGAGGACGGGTTCATCGAGGTCGAGACGCCGATCCTCCAGCCGCGCTACGGGGGCGCGTTCGCGACGCCGTTCGTGACGCGCTCGAACGACCTCGACCAGGATCTCTACCTCCGCATCGCGACCGAGCTCTACCTGAAGCGCCTCATCGTCGGCGGGCTCGAGAAGGTGTACGAGATCGGCAAGGACTTCCGCAACGAGGGCGTCTCGTACAAGCACGCGCCCGAGTTCACGATGCTCGAGTGGTACGAGGCGTACGCGGACTACGAGGACACGATGCGCCGCATCGAGACGCTCGTCGACGGCGTCGCGCGGGAGGTGCTCGGCACGACGAGGGCGACGTTCCGCGGCCAGGAGATCGACCTCGCCGCGCCCTGGAAGCGCGTGTCCTTGGTCGAGGCGCTCGCCGCCGAGGGCGTCTGGTCGCAGGACGAGGACGAGCTCCGCACGCTCCTCGACGGCCGGGGGATCGACACGTCGCACGACAAGACCTGGTCGCAGCTCGTCGATCACGCGCTCTCGAGCTTCGTCGAGCCGAACCTCCTCCAGCCGACGATCCTCCACGACTATCCGCTCGAGCTCTCCCCGTTCGCGCGCGCGAGCGAGGGCGACGCGCGCATGGTCGAGCGGTTCGAGTACTTCATCGGCGGGATGGAGCTCGGG
>JAICNY010000123.1 GCA_025930955.1 Thermoleophilia bacterium | reverse complement strand
GACACGACCGCGGCGGAGACGACCGCGCCGGCCACGACCGGGGAGACGGAGACCGAGACCGGCGAAACCGAGACCGAGCCCGAGGAGACGACGACCGAGGAGGGCCCGGCGCAGTTCCGCGTCGACGTCCCCGCGAGCGGCCCGCAGGGGGTGCAGCGGCTGAATGCGCGGCAGGGCGACGAGGTCGAGCTCGTCGTGACGCTCGGGTACCACGACGACGTGCACCTCCACGGGTACGACCTCCTGATCCACACCGGGCCCGGGCTCCCGCCCGCGCGCTTCGAGTTCGAGGCGACGACCCCGGGCCGCTTCGAGATCGAGACGGAGACGGCCCACCAGCTGATCGCGGAGCTGCGCGTCCGCCCGTGACGCCGCTCGCCCACGGCGTCGGCAGCGTCCAGGACCTGCCGGTTCCTCAGTGGCTGTTCCTCTACGGGGCGGGGGTCGTCCTCGTCGTCTCGTTCGCGGCGCTCGCGCTCCTCTGGCGGCAGCCGCTCCTCGCGCGCCACGCGAACGGGCGGCCCCTTCCCGCCGGTCTCAGCCGGGTCGTCCTCTCCCCCGCCCTGCGGATCGCGCTGGGCGCGCTGGCCGTCTTCCTCCTCTTCGTGGTCTTCGCGGCCGCGCTCGTCGGCGAGCGGTCGGTCGGGTCGAACCTCGCGCCGACGTTCGTCTACGTCGCGTTCTGGCTCGGGCTCGTCCCGCTGACCGTCGTCCTCGGGAACATCTGGCGGGCGCTCAACCCCTGGCGCGCCGCCGCCGAGGGCGCCGAGTGGCTCGCGGGGCGGCTCGGCGCCCACGCGGAGCCGTACCCGTACCCGGAGCGGCTCGGCCGCTGGCCCGCCGCGCTCGGCCTGTTTCTCTTCGCCGCGCTCGAGCTCGCCTACTTCGAGCCCGCCGACCCGCGGGCGCTCGCGCTCGCGATCGTGCTCTACAGCGGCGCGACGTGGATCGGGGCGCTCGTCTTCGGGAGCCGCGCCTGGTTCCCGAACGCGGAGGCGTTCACCGTCTACTTCGGGCTGCTCGCGCGGATCGCGCCGTTCGCGGTCCGGGACGGGCGCGTCGTCGTCCGCTGGCCGGCGGTCGGGCTCGCGGGCGGCTCCAACCCCCGCCCCGGGACGGTCGCGTTCGTCGCCGTCATGCTCGGGTCCGTCGCCTTCGACGGGTTCAGCCGCTCGTCCTTCTGGGTCGACGAGACCGCGAACCTCGGCGACCTGACCGGCTCACTCGTGCGCCTCGCCGGGCTCCTCGTCTGGATCGCCGCCGTCTTCGGGATCTACCACCTGACCGTCTTCGCGGCGAAGCGGCTCGCCTCGACCGACCTCGACCTCGCCGGCGCGTTCGTCTGGAGCCTCGTGCCGATCGCGCTCGTCTACGCGGTCTCGCACTACTTCTCGCTGCTCGTGATCGAGGGCCAGTTCCTCGTCACGCTCGCGTCCGACCCGTTCGGGTTCGGCTGGGACCTCTTCGGGACCCGCGACTTCCGGCCGAACCTCGCGCCGTTCGCGCCGTCGACGATCTGGTACGTCCAGGTCGGGACGCTCGTCGCGGGCCACGTCGTCGGCCTCGCGGTCGCCCACGACCGTGCGCTCGAGCTCTTCCCGCGCGACACCGGACGCGCGCTCCGCACGCAGTACCCGTTCCTCGTCCTCATGGTGATCTACACGGTCGCCGGGCTCTACCTGCTCTCCCAGGACTAGCCTGAGGGCGTGCGAATCGCCAGGATTGCGCTCGCCCTCGCCCTCCTCGCCGGCGCCGCGCTCCTCTTCCTCGCGCTGCGGCCCGGCGGCGGCGACAACGCCGACGACACACCCGCCGAGCCCGCCCGGTTCGAGGTCGCGGTCGGCCCCGAGGGCCCCGGCGAGCTCGCGCAGCTGCGCGTGCGGCGGGGGCAGCGGGTCGAGCTCGAGGTCACGATGCCGTACGAGAGCGACGTGCACCTGCACGGCTACGACATCATGGCCGCGACCGGCCCCGGCGAGCCGCCCGCGCGGTTCGAGTTCGTCGCGGACACGCCGGGCCGCTTCGACCTCGAGGCGCACGGCCGCTGGGAGACGATCGCCCAGCTCGTCGTCGAGCCCTAGCCCGACGCGGCCGATCCGGGCGTGTCCCTCGCGGCCACTGTCCCGTGCCTGGCACCGGACATGGCGGCCGGGGACGCGGCCCGACCGGACTAGGCGCCGCCGGCCTTGTGCAGCGCCTCGTAGATGGCGCGGCCCGTCTTCGCCGGGACGCCGGGGACGCCCTCGAAGTCCTCGGGCGCCGCGGCGAGGAGGCGCTCCGGCGAGCCGAAGTGGCGCAGGAGCGCCCGCTTGCGCGCCGGCCCGACCCCGGGGAGCGCGTCGAGGATCGACTCGTGCGCCCGCGCGCCGCGCCGCTGGCGGTGGAAGCCGAGCGCGAAGCGGTGCGCCTCGTCGCGGATCCGCTGGAGCAGCTGGAGCGCCGGGGAGGAGGCGTCGAGCCGCACCGGCTCCGGGTCGCCGGGCAGGAAGACCTCCTCCTCGCGCTTGGCGAGCGCGATCACCGCGACGCGCGGCAGGTCGTAGGCCTGCATCGCCGCGAGGGCCGCGGAGAGCTGGCCTTTCCCGCCGTCGACGACGACGAGGTTCGGAACGGCGGCGAAACCCTCGTCGTACTCGTCGTCGGCAACCGAGACCCCGGCGCGCGCGAACCGGCGGGACACGACCTCGGCCATCATCGCGAAGTCGTCCTGCCCGTCCGCGCGGCGGATCCCGAACTTGCGGTAGTGCGCCTTCTTCGGCACGGCGTCCTGGAAGACGACCATCGAGCCGACCGGCGACTCGTCCTGGATGTTCGAGATGTCGAAGCACTCGATCCGGATCGGCAGGCTCTCGAGGTTGAGCGTCTCGCGGAGCTCCTCGAGCGCCTCGACCCGGCGGGAGCGGCGGCGTTCCGACTCGGCCGCGTCCTGCGTGAGCGCGAGCTCGGCGTTCTGGGTGGCGAGCTCCTGGAGACGGCGCTTTTCCCCGCGCTGCGGCGCCCGCACCTCGACGCGCGAGCCGCGGAGCTCGGAGAGGAAGTCCTCGAGCGCGCTCGTGTCGCCGGTCTCGCGCGGAACAACGATCTGCGGCGGCACGGCGGGCGCGCTCCCGTAGTACTCGAGCGCGAACGCCTCCACGAGCGAGGGCACGTCCTGCCCGGCCACGTTCTCGAGATGGAAGGAGTGGCGGTCGACGAGCCGCCCGCCGCGAAGCGGGAAGATCTGGACGGCCGCCCGGTCGTCCGCGACGGCGAGGCCGATCACGTCGATCGTCCCGATCGCGCGCTTGTCGGCCGCCTGGCGCTCGGCGAGGTGGCGCACGGAGAAGAGCCGGTTGCGGTAGCGCGCCGCCTCCTCGAAGCGCTGGGCGGCAGCGGCGGCGTTCATCTTCCGCTCGAGCTCGCGCAGGATCGGCCGCGTCTCGCCGGAGAGGAACTCGATCACCCCGTCCACGACCGCGCGGTAGTCCTCCTTCGACACGTAGCCGACACACGGGGCGAGGCAGCGCTCGATGTGGTAGTCGAGGCACGGGATCCCGCTGTGCCGGCCGGGCTTCGGGCCCTCGCACGGGCGGTACGGGAAGACGCGGTTCAGGACGTCGAGCGTCTCGCGCACCTTCTTCGCGTTCGCGTACGGGCCGAAGTAGTGGACGCCGCGCCTGTGCCGCTCCCGCGTGAACATGACGCGCGGGTAGTCGTCGCCCACCGTGACCGCGATGTACGGGTACGACTTGTCGTCGCGCAGGCGGACGTTGAACGGCGGCCGGTGACGGCGGATGAGGTTCTGCTCCAGGTGGAGCGCCTCCGACTCGTTCGCGGTGACGATCACCTCGATCCGCTGGACGCGGTCGGCGAGCCGCTCGAGCCCCCGGCGCGCGTCGCCGGCTCGGAAGTACGAGCGGACGCGCGGGCGGAGCGACTTCGCCTTGCCGACGTAGAGGACGGCGTCGCGCTCGCCGCGGAAGAGGTAGACGCCGGGCTTGGCGGGCAGCGCGGCGAGCTGCGCCTCGATGCGCTCCTCACGGGTGGTCGCGGGCTCGGCGGCGGGTACCGACATGGCCCGCCCAGCCTAGCCCCGGGGCGGGCCGCCGCCGGCGGCATTCGCCGGCCTCAACCGATCGTGACGGCCTCCCTCGTGCCCGAAGCGGTCCAGCGGGCGCGGAAGAGCCGCCATCCGGTCGTCGCCCAGGCGAGAAAGAGCGGAACGAGCCCCAGGCTGTTGTGGCCGACGAGGAAGTCGCCGACGATCCACAGCGGGAAGACGAGCGCGAGGAGCCAGGCCGTCACGCGGGGCTCGTAGCCGGCGCGGAGCAGCCCGACGCCCAGCATCGTGGAGCCGATCGTCCCGAACACGATCCCGGGCAGGACGAGCGGCAGGAAGGCGACGTCCAGGACCGGGCTCGACCCGGACACGCCGATCAGCATGAGCGCCACGATCGCGAGGCCTGCGGCGAGCATTCCGTACGCCACGAGCGACACTCGCCAGCCCCAGCGCTCGAGGCGCGCCTTGGCGTGCGGGCGTCGTGCGCGAGTCACCCACGCGCAGAGCAGGACGGCCGGCACGATCAGCGCGAACACCTGCGTGTAGGACGCATAGACGCGATCCGGCGGGGCCCACGTGAGCAAACCCCCGGCGAGCTCCCGGGCGGGCCCCGCCCAGACGGCGACAGTTCCGGTCTCCTCCTCGGCTCCGATCGGGATCGCGAAGTAGGCGAGGCCGAGGAGCGGAGCGACGACGGCCGCGACCGCCGCGGCGATCGTCGCGTAGAGGCCCACGAAGCGAGTGACGCGGTCGGACATGGCGAGTACCTCCCTGGTCAGTGGCCTCGCACCGTGCGAGGCGTCCTCATGGTCGAGCGTGCGCCCGGCGATGTCGTCGGGCGGCAGGTCGATCTCGACTCAACCCTCGGGTTGACGCCGAACGCGCGAAACCGCGCTAGCGTGGGCGGTCGTGAGGGGACGCGCGCTCCTCGGAGACACGTCGGGCCGGATCAGGCGCAGCGACCTCCTGCTGCCCGGCCTCTTCGGCCTTCTCGGCACGGTCGAGATCGCCGTGCAGGGATACCGGCCGCTCGGGGTCGCGCTCGGGACGTACTGGCTCGCCGCCCTCGTGCTCTGCGCCCGTCGCCTGGCCCCGCTCGCCATGCCGCTTCTCGTCGCGGCGATCTACGCGCTCACGCCGGTGCTCGGGTTCGACGTCAGCGAGCCTGCGGCGTGGATCCTCCTCCCTCCGCTCGCGTTCTTCTCCGCCGGGAGCATGGTGCCCCGGTCCCGTGCCCCGCTCGGCCTCGCGAGCGTCGTCTGCGCGCTCGTCGTCGTCTTCGCGACGCTCGACTGGCTCACCAGCTTCGATCCCGACCTCGTCTTCGGCCTGGTCTGGGTGATCGGGCCGTGGATGGTCGGCGTCGCCGTACGGGAGACGCTCGAGCGGAACCGCGAGCTCGCGGTCGAGGCCGAGCGCGCCCGCGCCGATGCCGAGCACGCGGCCGCGGACGCGGCCGCCGCCGAACGCGAGCGGATCGCGCGGGAGCTGCACGACGTGCTCGCCCACTCGCTGAGCGTGATGGTCGTCCAGGCGTCTCTGGCCGAAGACCTCCTCGCGCGTGACCCGGGGAGCGCGGTCGACGCGGTGCGCGAGGTGCAGCAGGTCGGCCGGGACGCGCTCGGCGAGACCGGCCGCCTGCTCCGCCTGATCCGCGACGAGGCGGACGAGCTCGGCCTGCGGCCGCAGCGCTCGCTGGCCGATCTCTCGGCGCTCGTGGACGACTACGCGCGCGCGGGCCTCGAGGTCGAGCTGGTCGTCGATCCCGCCGCCCGCTCGGTGCCGCTCGGCGTCGGCCTGTCCGCTTACCGGATCGTGCAGGAGGCCCTGACGAACGCGCTCAAGCACGCGCCGGGCAGCCGTGTCGCCGTGCGGCTGGAGCGGCGTGCGGGCGAGCTCGCGGTCGAGGTGGAGAACGACCCGGGAGCGGACGAGCCGGCCGTGCGAGTCGAGAGCGGGCACGGGCTCGCCGGCGTGCGCGAGCGCGTCGCGATCTTCGGCGGCACGGTCGACGCCGGCCCGACCGAGGGCGGCGGGTTCCGGCTCGTCGCGACGCTGCCGGCGCCCGCCGAGACTGCATGACGAGCGTCGTCGTCGCCGACGACCAGGATCTCGTCCGGAGCGGCCTCCGCGCCCTCCTCGAGGCCCGCGGGATCGAGGTGCTCGCGGAGGCCGCGAACGGTCGCGAGGCCTTGGCGGCCGCGCGCGAGTGCCGCCCCGACGTGCTCGTCATGGACATCCGCATGCCGGTCCTCGACGGCATCTCCGCCACGCGCGAGGTGGCCGCGAGCGGGCTTGCCACCAGGGTCCTCGTGCTGACGACATACGACCTCGACCAGTACGTCTACGAGGCCCTGAAGGCCGGGGCGGCGGGGTTCATGCTCAAGACGAGCCCGCCCGACCGTCTCGCGCAGGCGGTCGAGGTCGTCGCGGCCGGCGAGGCGCTCCTCGCGCCCAGCCTGACGCGGCGGCTCATCGTCGAGCACATCCGCCGTCCGCCGCCGCCCACCGGCGTCCCCGAGCCCCTCCGCGAGCTGACCGCGCGCGAGCGCGACGTGCTCGTCCTCGTGGCCCGTGGTCTCTCGAACGACGAGATTGCCGCCGAGCTCGTCGTGAGCCTCGCGACGGTGAAGACCCACGTGAACCGGATCCTCGCGAAGCTCGGCCTGCGCAGCCGCGCGCAGGCGGTCGTCGCCGCCTACGAGAGCGGGCTCGTGCGACCGGGCGAGGCGCCCACCCGCGACGAGCCGGCCGCGAGCTGACTCACGACGGCGGATCCGGCGGCCGGCCAGGCGCCGAGAGCGCGCGCCGCTCGAGCTCCTCGACGTACGCGGACTTCGCCTCCCAGTACGCCTCCCGGCCGGCGGTGCGCGCGGCGGCGGCGCCCTTGACCGCGGCGTACCGCGCCGCCTCGTCGGGATGCGCCCGGAGGTAGTCGCGCACGGCGAGATGCCGCCGCCACTGGTCGCCGCCGTGCTCGACGGCGTGCACGTGGTGCGTCCGCCGCCCGTCCGTGTCCTTGTAGAAGAAGATCCGGCCCGGGAGGCCGAACTCGCCGAGGCACTCGTAGCCGAGCTCTTCCATGGCGCCGATCTGCTCCGGGCGGACGTGCGCGTCGCCGGGTAAGCCCGCGAGCAGGTCGAGCACCGGCTTTGCCGCGAGGCCGGGAACCGCCGTCGAGCCCACGTGCTCGACCGCGACGGCCTCGAGCGCCTCCGTGACGCGCGCGGCCTCCGCCGCGGCGGCCTCGGCCCACGCCGGGTCGTGCTCGACGACCTCGACGGACTCGTCGTCCGGGCGCAGCCGCGCGACCGCCTCCGCGAGCGCGTCGCCGGCGCTCTCCCGCACGACGAGCGCGGCGTGCGGGTCGACCCACGTCGGGTCGCGGTTCACGACCGCGACGGCGCCGCCCGCGTCGAGCGTCTCCTGCGGGAGCCCGGCGACCGGGTGCACCTCGAGCGACGAGCCGACCACGAGAAGGAGCGCCGCCTCGCGCGCGAGCGCGAGGGCCCGGTCGATCGCCGCCTCGGGGAGCAGCTCGTCGAAGAAGACGACGCCCGGCTTCAGCACCGTGCCGCAGCGCTCGCAGCGCGGTGCGCCGTCGCCGGCCGAGAGCAACCGCTCGACCTCGGCGAGCGGGTACTCCGCGCCGCACGCGAGGCAGTGCGAGACGCGGATCGAGCCGTGCACCTCGACGACGTCGCGGCTCCCGGCGCGCTCGTGCAGGAGGTCGATGTTCTGCGTGACGACGGCCCGCACGAGCCCCATCCGCTCGAGCTCCGCGAGCGCCCGGTGCGCCCGGTTCGGCCGCGCCTCGCCGAGCATCGCGAAGCGTGGCGCGTAGAAGCGCCAGACCTTCTCGGGATCGGCCCGGAAGGCCCCGAGCGTCGCGTACTCGCGCGGGTCGAACTCTGTCCAGATCCCGGTCGGCGAGCGAAAGTCCGGGATCCCGCTCTCGGTCGAGACGCCGGCACCGGTCAGCACGACGACCGGCTGCCGCTCGCGAATCAGCTCGGCGAGACGTTCGCCTGTCGCCGCTTCGGTCATGACCGCCGCAAGTGTGCCGCTGCGCGGCATGGCCCGCCTCGTGGCGCGTGCAACGTTCGGGCCAGGCGAGAGGAGGAGCGATGAACATGAGCAGGGCAGTCCACCGGCGACATACAGGTGGCCGCTCGCCCAACTTCCGCTTCCTTCGCCACATGGTCGAGATGGCGCTGGCGATGATGGTCGGGATGGTCGCAAGCGCAGCCGTCTTCCTCCCGGCGCTCGGAATGACGGTCGACGAGGCGCTCCGCCGGCACGCGGTGCTGTTCGTGCTCGCGCAGGCGTTCGGCATGACGGTCGCGATGGTCGTCTGGATGCGCCACCGCGGGCACGGGCGGCGGAGCTGTTCCGAGATGGCGGCGGCGATGGTCGTTCCCGCGCTCGTCCTCATCGCCCTCCGCATGCTCGATGTGATCAGCGGACCGATCTGCGGGGTGTACTGCATGTCCACGCTCGCGGCGATGGGCCTCGTGATGCTCTCTCGTCCGAGCGAGTACGGACGGTGGGCGACTCCATTCCCGCGCTGACCCGCACGGGCGGCGAGACCCGAGCCGCTACCCGGCCGACCAGCGCTCGCGGGCGAGCTCGAACGAGCCTTCGAGGTCGCGGTTCACGCACAGGAGCCCGGACTCGCTCGATCGGCACCAGAACGGGCCGCGGTGCCAGAGGTCGCCGTAGGCAAGCGTCTGCGCGGAGGCGTCGTACGCGGTGTCGCCCGCGCAGAGCGGCTCGGCCGGCCCCCTCGGCTCCATGACGACGCCGACCCAGTCGAGCTCGCACGGTGCGCCCGGCTCGGGGCGCAGGCCGGTGAGGACGTCGCAGCGCAGCGCTCCGCCGCCCGCCCGGCAGCCGATGTTC
>JAICNY010000246.1 GCA_025930955.1 Thermoleophilia bacterium | reverse complement strand
CGTCGAGGAACCGGTCCAGGTGCCGCTCGATCGAGGAGCTCGCGAGCACGACCGTGCGGCCGTCGTCCTTCAGCCGCCGCAGGAGCTCGTGCGCGCCCTCGAGCGGCTCGACCTCGTCGAGGAACGCGTCGAAGAGCGTCGACCAGCGTTCGCGAAGCGGGTCGCCGAGCCGTTTTTCGACGGCGCTGCCGGCCATCGCCTCGACGTACTTGTCCCCGCCCATCCCGACCCCGCGGTGGAGCCGCCAGAGCGGGATGACGATCCCGTGCTCGCGGAACGCGCGGGCCCAGCAGAGGGCGTGATGGTAGTTCGTGTCGACGAGCGTCCCGTCGACGTCGAGGATGACCGCGCGCGGCACTCCGGCACCGTCCCCCGTCCGGGCGGTTGCGAACCGCGTTGCCGGCTAGCCGTGCGGCCGGGCCATCGCCCGGTAGTCGAGCGCCTCGTCGAGGATCGCCTCGTCGACGCCCTTCTCCCGGGCGACCTCGCGGAGCGAGCGGCCGCTCGACGCGGCCTCCTTCACGATCTCGGACGCGAGGTCGTAGCCGATGTGCGGGTTGAGCGCCGTCGCCGCCGAGAGCGTGAGCTCCGCGTAGCGCTCGAGCTGCTCGCGGTTGGCCTCGATCCCGTCCACGCACTTCTCGGCGAAGAGCCGGCTCGCCGAGGAGAGCAGGCGGATCGAGTCGAGGAGGTTCCGCGCCATGAGCGGGATGAAGACGTTCAGCTCGAAATGCCCCTGGAGCCCCCCGACCGTGATCGCCGTGTCGTTCCCGATCACCTGCGCGGAGACCTGCGTGACGACCTCGGGAATGACCGGGTTCACCTTCCCGGGCATGATCGAGCTGCCCTTCTGGAGCTCCGGGAGCGTGATCTCGGCCAGTCCCGCGCGAGGGCCGGAGCCCATGAGGCGGATGTCGTTCGCGATCTTCGTCAGCGAGACCGCGACCGCCTTCAGCGCGCCCGAGGCCTCCACGAGCCCGTCGCGCGCGGCCTGCGACTCGAACGGGTCGGCGGGGGCCGAGATCGTGAGGCCGGCTTCCTCGGAGAGGCGCGCGCGGACGCGCTCGGCGAACGCGGGGTGCGTGTTCAGCCCGGTGCCCGTCGCGGTGCCGCCGAGCGGGATCTGCCCGAGCCGTCCGAGCGTGGACTCGACGCGCTCGACGCCCTGGCGCACCTGTGCCGCGTAACCCGCGAACTCCTGGCCGAGCGTGACGGGGACGGCGTCCATCAGGTGCGTCCGGCCGGACTTGACCGCGTCGGCGAACTCGTCGGCCTTCGCCTCGAGCGCCTCCCCGAGCCGGCCGAGCGCCGGGAGGAGGTCGCTCTGGATCTCGCCGAGCGCCGCCAGGTGGACGGCGGACGGGAAGACGTCGTTCGAGCTCTGGCCGAGGTTCACGTGGTCGTTCGGGTGGGCGCCCTCGCCCGCGAGCGAGGCGATCACCTCGTTCGCGTTCATGTTCGAGCTCGTGCCCGACCCGGTCTGGAAGACGTCGATCGGGAACTGGTCGTCGAACTCGCCGGCGGCGACCCGGTCGCCCGCGGCCGCGATCCGCTCGGCGAGGCCCGCGTCGAGGAGCCCGAGCTCGGCGTTCACGCGCGCCGCGGCGGCCTTGATGCGCCCGAGCCAGCGGACGACGGGCGCCGGCATCGGCTCGCCGGAGACGGGGAAATTGTCGACCGCCTTCGCGGTCTCCCCGCCCCAGAGCTGTCGCGGCGCCGTTCCGCTCATCGCCGTCGAGTCTACCCGGGCCGCGACCGGGCTCCCCTCTCGCCTCGCGTGGCACCCGTACCGGCAGGCTCGTGCGGCACATCTTCCCTCGACGGGCCGCGGCGGCGCTCGCGCCGGTTGCTCGTGACACTCCGTTACAAGCAAACGAAGCCGTTGCCCGGAGACCCCGTCAATGCTCGTGACAGAGTGTCACGAGAGTTTCGGCACGCTTTCGGCACACGGCGCCGGGAAGCGGGCGGCAAGGTGATTCCATGCGGATCGAGCGGCTGCCGCTTCT
>JAICNY010000120.1 GCA_025930955.1 Thermoleophilia bacterium | reverse complement strand
GTGCGCGCTCGAGGGCACGCGCCCGCTCGTGCTCGAGATCCAGGCGCTCGTGTCGAAGACCGACCTCGCGATGCCGCGGCGCGTCGCCACCGGCGTCGATCCGAAGCGGCTCTCGATGATCGTCGCGGTCCTCGGGCGCCACGCGGGCGTCCCGCTCGGGCAGGCGGACGTGTTCGTGAACGTCGCCGGCGGGGTCCGGATCGACGAGCCCGGGGCCGACCTCGCGGTCGCGCTCGCGATCGCCTCCGCGGCCCGCGGCGTGCCGGTGCGGCGCGGCGTCGCCTGCCTGGGCGAGATCGGCCTGACCGGCCGGCTGCGCCCGGTCGCGCAGCTCGAGCGCCGGCTTGCGGAGTGCGCGAAGCTCGGCCTCGGGGAGGCGATCGTGCCGGAGGGCGCCGGGGCGCATGGCAGAATGCGCACGAGCGCCGCGGACACCCTGCGTCGCGCGATCGAAACGGGGCTCGATGCGGGCGGACCCTCGGAAGGATAAGACCCTCCTCACGGCGCTCGCGCAGGTGGCGCCGGGAACGGACCTGCGCTCCGGGATCGACGACGTCATCCGCTCGCAGCACGGGGCGCTCGTCGTGATCGGCGACCCGAACGAGCTCGCGTTCCTCTTCTCGGGCGGTATGCGGCTCGACCTGCCGCTCACCCCCCAACTTCTGTACGAGCTGGCCAAGATGGACGGGGCGATCATCGTGAACGGCGACCTCTCGAAGCTCGTCTACGCGAACGTCCAGCTCATGCCCGACCCGACGATCCCGTCGGCCGAGACCGGGACACGACACCGGACGGCCGAGCGCGTGGCCAAGCAGACGGGGACGCTCGTCATCTCGATCTCGCAGCAGCGCGAGACCGTAACGCTCTTCGTCGGCGACCTGCGCTACCAGCTCGGCGAGATCTCCGAGGTGCTCGCGCGGACGAACCAGGGGCTCGCCACGCTCGAGACCTACAAGTCCCGGCTCGACCAGGGGCTCACGCGGCTCTCGGCGCTCGAGTTCCAGAGCGCGGTCATGCTCGACGACGTCCTCGTCGTCCTCCAGCGCGCCGAGATGGCGATGCGGATGGTGGAGGAGATCGAGCGGAACCGGGTCGAGCTCGGCGAGGAGGGCCGGCTGATCGAGATGCAGCTCGAGGAGCTCGTCGGCGACGTCCCGCGGGAGCGCGCCGCGGTCGTCTACGACTACGAGCTGACCGGCGACCCGGCTGCGGCGGTCGCGGCGCTCGAGCGGCTCTCGTCCCTTCCGTACGAGCGGCTCTCGGAGCTCGAGGAGATCGGCGGGTTGCTGGGCTACCCGCGCGACGCCAACCCGCTCGACTTCACCGTCGCGCCGCGCGGGTACCGGATCCTCTCGCAGATCCCACGGCTCTCCGAGGGGATCGTCCGCCACGTCGTCCGCGACCTCGGCTCGCTCGAGGCGGTCATCCGCGCGAGCCAGCGCGAGCTCGAGGCCGTCGAGGGGGTCGGCGCCGTGCGCGCGCGGGAGATCCGGGAGGGCCTCCGGCGCCTCCAGGAGCACAACCTCGTCGACCGCTACCTCCAGCTCTGAGCGGCCTGCCGCGCCACGAAAAGCCCTGCTCAGAGCGGGCTCGCCGGACTTTGTGACGACAAAATCCCTGGAATATTGGCTTTTTTCGCTCCAGATCGGTACAATTGCGCAGGTTGAAGAGGCGTTCCGGGTGCACAGGCACCCCTTTTTCTAGAGGGAGGCAGCTTGTACAAAGTCGGCGATAAGGTCGTCTACCCCCACCACGGCGCAGGGGTCGTTGCGAAGAAGGAGAGCCGCACGATCCTCGGCCAGGAGCGGGAATACCTCACGATCAAGATCCTTCACAACGACATGACCGTGAACGTCCCGTCCGAGAACGCGGAACGGGTCGGGCTCCGGAAGGTCATCGACGAGGAGATGGTCGAGCGCGTTCTCGAGGTGCTGCACGGGGACGGCACGAAGATGCCGAAGAACTGGAACCGCCGCTTCAAGTACAACCGCGACAAGATGAAGACCGGCGACATCTTCGAGCTCGCCGAGGTCGTCCGGAACCTGTCGCTTCGGGACCAGGAGAAGGGCCTCTCGACCGGCGAGAAGCAGATGTTCGTCAAGGCGAAGAAGATCCTCGTGTCCGAGCTCATGTACGCGAAGGGCATGGACGAGGACGAGACCGCCGTCTGGCTCGACGAGGTGCTCGGCGCTCCCGTGCGGGAGCCCGTCGCCACGAGCTGACGTCGGGCGCGGACGTCACCGGCGTCTGGGCGGTCCTCGTCGCCGCCGGCCGCGGCGATCGGCTGGGCGGCGAGAACCCGAAGGCGTTCGCAGGACTGGGGGGCCGGCCGCTCCTCGCCGAGAGCGTGGAGAGGCTCGACGGGTCCGAGTGGGTCGAGGCGATCGTGGTCGTCGCCCCCGAGGGCTGGGAGGAGCCGGTCATCCTGCTCGCGGAGGAGGTGGGCGCCGGGAAGGTGGCCGTCTCCGTCCCCGGCGGCGAGACGCGGGCGGGCTCGGTCCGGGCCGGGCTCGCGGAGGTCCCTCCCGAAGCCGCCGTCGTGCTCGTCCACGACGCGGCGCGGCCGCTCCTGCCGGAGGCGGTCGTGGAACGCGTGGTCCTCGGGCTCGAGCCCGGCTGGGACGGCGTCGTCCCCGGCCTCGGCGTGCCGGACACGGTGAAGCGGGTCGAGGGCGGCGGCGTGGTCGAGACGGTGTCGCGCGAGGGGCTCGTCGCCGTCCAGACGCCGCAGGCGTTCCCGGCGGACGTCCTGCGCTCCGGGCTCGCCGCCGAGGTCGAGGGCGCGAGCGACTGCGCCGGCTACGTGGAGGCGACCGGCGGCCGCGTGCGCGTCGTCGAGGGCGACCCGCGGCTCCTGAAGGTGACGACGCCGGCTGACCTGGCGCTCGCCGAGGCCCTCCTGGCCGCCGAGCGTGGCGGCGCCGCCGCCGACGACTAGTCCCCGGCGGACACGTTCAGGGGACAGTCCCTCGCCCATGGCCGAGTCGGACACGGCCCCCACGTCGCTCCGCTTCTCAAGCGAAGATCAAGGCCGAACGCCGCGTCGACCACTGCGGCGCCCCAGTCCGCGAGGGACGTGACCCGGGGACAGTCCCCGGGTGTCCGCCCCGGCCGCGGCCGACGGTGCGCCGCCGCGCGGCGGTGGCGTCGGGCATGATCGCGCGGTGACGGACTTCCGCGTGGGGATCGGCGTCGACGCGCACGCGCTCGACGACGGCGTGCCGCTCTTTCTCGGCGGGATCGAGCTGCCGGGGGAGCCGGGGCTCGTCGGTCACTCGGACGGCGACGTGCTGACGCACGCGCTCGTGGACGCGCTGCTCGGCGCCGCCGGCGAGGGCGACATCGGAACGCTCTTCCCGTCCGGCGATCCGGAGTGGGCGGGCGCGTCGTCGCTCCGCTTCCTCGAGCACGCCTACGCGGTCGTCCGCGAGGCGGGGTTCGAGCTCGTGAACGCCGACTGCGTCCTCGTCGGCGAGCGCCCGCACATCGCGCCGATCCGCGGCCGGATGGAGGCCCGCCTCGCCGAGACGCTCGGCGTGCCGGCCGACCGCGTCTCCGTCCGTGCGACGACGACGGACGGCCTCGGCTTCACCGGCCGCGGCGAGGGCCTCGCGGCCCATGCGGTCGCGCTGCTCGCCCGCAAGTAACACTGTGTTACAAGGGCAGCTCCACGCGGTCGCGGTCCACCCGGACGAGGCCGTCCCGGGCGAGGGACTCGACCGCCTCGGCGTCGTCCACGACGGTCGCCCCGGCGGCGACCGCCCGCAACGCGCGCGCCCGGCGCTGGCGGAACGAGCCCTCGAGTGGGCCCTGCCTGCGCTCCGGCTCGTAGCGCCGCCCGCGCGACGGGCAGGCTTCCGCGAGCGGGCACCCCCCGCAACGCGGGATGCGAGCGAGGCACACGGTCGCCCCGAGATCCATGAGCGCCTGCCCCGCCGCGGGGGAGAACGACGCACCCGTGCGCTCGCGAACGCGCCGGACGTTCACGTCCACCGGCAGCACGTCGCGCCCGAACGCGAAGGCGGCGACCGCGTCGGCGGTGTAGCGGCCGACGCCCGGAAGCGCGGTCAGGTCCTCCGGCCAACCCTCACGGGCGACGACGCCGGCCGCCCGGTGCAGCGCGACCGCCCGCCTGTTGTAGCCGAGTCCCTGCCAGGCTCGGATCACGTCCCCGAGCGGCGCCGCGGCGAGCGCCTCGACCGTCGGCCAACGCTCCATCCACTCCTCCCAGCGAGGCACGACGCGCGCGACCTGCGTCTGCTGCGCCATCACCTCGGAGACCAGGACGGCGTACGGGTCGCGGGTCCTCCGCCACGGAAGGGCGCGGCCGTGCCGCGCGTACCAGGCGTGGAGCGCGTCCTCCACGAGCCTCAGAGGCCGCGGCGCTGGCGGAGCCGCATGATCCCGTACACCGGCCACGCGAACACGGGCGTCAAGAGGAGCGCTGCGATCCACGCGGCCTTGCCCCACGTCGCGAGCTCGTCGTTGCGCAGGACGTCGGCGATGAAGACGATCGACAGGGCGACGTAGATGACGGCGGCTCCGGCGAAGTAGTACATCGGCGCTCCTCGGGTGGGGGAGGCAAGACCCTAGCGACGGGTGCCGGACGTTGCTTCGACGTGCTCCTTGAGGCCCTCGGCCTCCTCCTGCATCGAGCGGCCCATGACGACGCCGAAGAACGGCACGGGCACGCCCCAGACGCGCGGACGCTCGAAGTCCAGCACGAACCGGAAGCGGGTGGATGCCGGGCCCTCGACGGAGAGCTCCGCCGCGAGCTCGAACGGAAACACCGCCTCGAGCGCACGGAACGCGATCGCCTGTCCGGGCTCGAAGCGGACGACCTCGAGCAGCGACCGGTACTCCTTCCTGCGCCACCGCACGATCTCCTCCACGCGCGAGCCGAGCCGGAGCGGCGGCTCGCCGTCCACCAGCCGGAACGACTCCACGGCCGGTCGCCAGCGCGGGTGCGCGTCCGGGTCGGCGAGCGCCGCGAAGACGTCCTCCGGCGGCGCGGCGACCACGAGGTCCCTCGAGACGCGCGTCATCGCTTCTCCATCAGCACGTGGGACACGCCCCATTCCGCTCCGCCGCGGTAGCCCCAGAGCTCCGCGCACGCGAGGAAGAAGACCCGCCACTCGCCGTACCGCCGCT
This sequence comes from Thermoleophilia bacterium, assembly GCA_025930955.1. Classification (GTDB taxonomy): domain Bacteria; phylum Actinomycetota; class Thermoleophilia; order Gaiellales; family Gaiellaceae; genus JAICNY01. The sequence continues at coordinate 3,957 of JAICNY010000120.1, read as the reverse complement.
CGGCCTCGCTCCCATATGTCGCGCGCAGCACCGCGACGACGTCCTCGCGCCGATTCGCCATCCGCTCGAGCCAGGCGTCGGCGGTGCGCGCGTAGTGCGTCCCGTCGAGCCACCAGCGCTCCGCGACGCGCAGGTCGCGCTGGAACTCGCAGAAGAGATCGTGCGAGGGCATCGTCCCGCCGGTGAAGAAGCGCCGCGCCATCCAGCCGGATTCGTACGGATACGTGAGCTCGCGATGTGCGAAGACGTGCGCGAAGAGCTTCCCGCCCGGCTCGAGCCAGGAAGCGACGCGGCCGAGCAGCGCCTCGTAGTTCCGGACGTGCTCGAGCATCTCGACCGAGACGACGCGGTCGAAGCGGCGACGCGGCTCGAAGACGTTCGCGTCCGCCGTGCGGACTTCGAGCCGCTTCAGGCCGCGCGCCCGCGCCTCGCGCTCGACGTACGCCCGCTGCGTGCGCGAGTTCGAGACCGCGAGGATCCGCGCGTACGGATACCGCTCGGCGAGCCAGAGCGAGAGCGAGCCCCAGCCGCAGCCCAGGTCGAGGATCTCCATTCCGTCCTCGACACCGGCGCGCTCGCACGTGAGCGCGAGCATCGCTTCCTCGGCCTCGGCAAGCCCGGTCACGCCCTCGGGCCACCAGCCGGAGGAGTACTTGAGCCGGGGCCCGAGGACGAGCCGGAAGAAGTCCGCCGGCACCTCGTAGTGCTGCTCGTTCGGCTTGTCGACCTGCTCGGCGATCGGCGATTCGCGCAGGCGCTCGACGAACTCGGCGCGACGCTCGGGTCCGCCGCGCCGCTCGCGCGCGAGGCGCCGGGCGCAGTTGATCCGGATGGCGCGGCGGAGCACGGGCTCGGGGAGGTGCTGGATCACGCGGCCTCCCTCGGGAACCACGGTACGAACGGGCTCGTCTCGCGCTGGTAGCGCCGGTAGTCGTCGCCGCGGCTCTTGAGCGCCTGCTCCTCGGTCGGCGGGATCCCGGTCACGAAGAGGATGAGGTAGAGCATGAGCGCGGGCGCGAGCAGGCCGACCCAGCCCCAGGGCGCCGCGAGCGCGACCAGGCCGTAGCCGAGCCAGGTGAGCCACTGGCCGAAGTAGTTCGGGTGCCGGGAGTAGCGCCAGAGCCCGACGCGTGCGGTCTTCCCGCGGTTCGCCGGGTCGCTCCGGAAGCGCGCGAGCTGGCGGTCGGCGACGAGCCCGAGCAGGAACCCGACGAGCCAGACGCCCGCGCCCAGCCATTCGAGCCATTCGAGCCCGTCCGCGTCGTTGAACGCCGCCACGAGCCACGGCACGGAGAGGATCGCGGCGAGGAGCGCCTGCGCCTGGAAGAAGACGAAGAAGCTCGCCTGCTCGCGCCTCCGCGCGCGCCAGCGGGCGCGGAGCTCCCGGTAGCGGCCGTCCTCCTCGCCGCCCACGCGCCGCGCGACGAGCAGGGTGACCCGGCCGAGCTCGAGCGTCACGAGCACCGCCACGAGCACCCGGTGCGCGACCCCGCCGCCGCCGAGCGCTGCGTAGAGGAGCGCGATCAGGACGAGGCTCGCGCCCCAGCCCGCGTCGACCGCGGTCGCCTTCCCCGTACGCCGCTGCCACAGCCAGAGCCCGAGCTGGAGCCCGGCCGCGACCGCCCAGCCGAGGACGAAGAGCGCCCACCACGTCATCGCGACCACACGATCTGCGCGTCGCGGAGCATGCGCGTCCGAAAGCCGGCCTCGCAGGAGGCGAGGTAGAAGTCCCACGTCCTGACGAAGCGCTCGTCGTAGCCGAGCCGGCGCACGTCGTCCAGGCGCCCGAGAAACGCCTCTCGCCAGCGCCGCAGCGTCTCTGCGTAATGCGGCCCGATCTCCTCGATCCCGTCCACGGACAGTCGGGACCCGTCCGCCGCCGCCCCGACGAGCGCGCCGAGCGACGGCACGAGGCAGCCCGGGAAGACGTAGCGCTCGATCCAGTCCGGCGAGCGGCGGTAGCGGTCGAAGCGCCGGTCGGGGATGAGGATCGACTGGACGAGCAGCTTCCCGCCGGGCTCGAGCACGCGCTCGCAGACCCGGAAGAACCCGCGCAGGAGCGGCTCGCCGAGCGCCTCGACCATCTCGACCGAGGCGATCTTCGTGTACCGCCCGTGGAGCTCGCGGAGGTCGCGCTCGACGATCTCCACGCGGTTCTCGAGCCCCGCCTCGGCCACGCGCCTTCGGGCGAGCTCGGCCTGCGCCGCCGAGATCGTCACGCCGGTCACTCGCGCTCCGTACTCCCCCGCGGCGACGAGTGCGAGCCCGCCCCAGCCGCAGCCGATCTCGAGAAGGTGGTCGTCCGGGCCGAGCTCGAGGCGCTCGCAGACGCGCCGGAGCTTGCGCCGCTGCGCCCAGACGAGCGGCTCGTCCTCTCGCGCGAAGACCGCGCAGGAGTACGTCATCGTCCCGTCGAGGAAGAGCTCGAAGAGGTCGTTCCCGAGGTCGTAGTGGTAGGCGATGTTCCGCCGGGCCGCAAGGAGCCCGCCGCGCCCGCCGAGCCGCGGCCGCGCGTCGGCGAGGCGGCGTAGCCCCGGGTGGCGTCCCGCCGCCTCCTCGGCGTTCGCAAAGAGCAGCTCGAGCAGTCGGACGAGATCCGGCGAGCTCCACTCGCCGGCCGCGTACGACTCCCCGAGCGCGAGCTTCGGGCGCGTCGCAATGCGCCGGAGGAGGCCGGGCGTGTGAAGGACGATCTCCGCCGCGGGGCCGCTGCCGAACCGCCGCACCGAGCCGTCCGGGAGCGTGACGGCGAGCGTCCCGCCCTCGAGCCCGCCGAGGACGCGCTCGAGCACCGCCGCCGCGACGCGGTCGCCGAGCGGCAGCCGCGCGGACGGCGGGCGGCGAACCGACGGAGCGGTCGCCGTCACGTCCGCACCGACCCCTTCCCGGGGACGAACGGCGGCTTGTGCCGGAACGGGACGCCCTTTCGGTACAGCCGCAGCGCCTGGAGGTGGATCTTCGCCGTCACCTGGGCCGGCATGAGCGGATACCGCACGAGGAAGCGCGCCACCGCCCGCGCCGAGAGCTCCGTCCGGCGTCCGGCGAGCACGGCCTGGAACGGCATCCGCCCGTCCTCTTCGACCTCGATCCGCGCGAAGAGGGTCTCGCCGGGCTCCGAGAACGTGTACCGGTACCGCTGGTCGAGGCCGAAGAACGGCGAGACGTGCAGCCGCTTGTCCTGCTCGTAGCGGAGCGCGCTCCCGGGCAGGAGCTGCGGCAGCCGCTCGCCGAACGTGTTGTTCAGCTCGGCGACCATCGAGCGGAGCGCGCCGTCGGCGCCGTAGTTCCAGTAGAAGGAGACCGGGTTGAAGACGTAGCCCGCCACGCGCAGCTGCGTGAGGCAGAGGACGCGCTCGATCCCCGGATCGCGGGCGAACCGGCGCACGGCCTCCTTGAGCGGGGTTCCGTCCCCGTCGAAGTGGTCGCGGTCGCGGAAGGAGACCAGCCCCCGCCGGTTGACCGCGACGAGCGGAAGGCGCGCGAGCTCGTCCAGCTCGTCGAGGTCGAGGAGCCAGTAGGCGACCGGGTAGCGGAAGACGTGCTCCTTCGGCTCGTGCCGCGCGTGGACGAGCGTGCCGGTGTAGAGCGCCGACCTCACCAGGGAGCTCCCAGCGCGGCGGCCGCGCGCAGGCCGGAGGCGAGCCCGTCCTCGTGGAAGCCGTTTCCGTGGTAGGCGCCCGCGAACTCGGTCGCGCGTCGCCCGGACAGCTCCCCGAGCCGGCCCTGCGCCGCGTACGTCTGGACGGTGAAGAGCGGATGGTCGTACTCGAAGGTCTCGATCGTGTGCTCCTCCGGCACCGACTCGTTCAGCGTGATGAGGTAGTCGCGCTCCGCTTCGAGGCGCTGGAGGCGGTTGAGCCAGTACGAGACGGTCGCGCCGCCCTCGTCGCCGAGCCGGTAGTTCCACGAGGCCCGCGCGCCCGACGCGCGTGGGAGGACCGACGCGTCCGTGTGCAG
>JAICNY010000079.1 GCA_025930955.1 Thermoleophilia bacterium | reverse complement strand
GCAACGACGCGAACGGCCTCGGCGAGCTGCTCCGGGCGGAGATCCTTGAGGACGAACCCGCTCGCGCCCGCCTTCATCGCCGCGTAGACGTACTCGTCCGCGTCGAACGTCGTGACGATGAGAACGCGCGGGCCGCCGTCGCCGGCCAAGAGCTGCCGCGTCGCCTCGAGGCCGTCGAGATCGGGCATCCGGATGTCCATGAGGATCACGTCCGGGTCGAGCTCCCTCGCGCGCGAGATCGCCTCGCGCCCGGTGCCGGCCTCGCCGACGACGGCGATGTCCTTCTGCGACTCGAGGATCATCCGGAAGCCGCCTCGCACGAGCGCCTGGTCGTCGGCGACTAGGACGCTGATCGTCACTCGGACGCCTCGAGCGGAAGCGTCGCGCGCACCTCGAACCCGCCCTCGCGGCGCGGCCCCGCGCGGAGCTCGCCCCCGTAGAGGGACACGCGCTCGCGCATCCCGACGATCCCGTGTCCGGCGCCGGCGCCGTTCGCGGGCGCGCGGCCGTCGTCCATGATCGCGAGCTCGAGCGCGGCGTCGCGGTAGCGCAGGTCGACGCGCGCCCGCGCCGCGCCGGCGTGCTTCAGGGCGTTCGTGAGCGCCTCCTGGACGACGCGATACGCCGCGAGATCGACGCCCGGCGAGAGCGGTCGCGGCTCGCCCTCGACATGCACGTCGACCGGCAGGCCGGCCGTGCGAACCTGTTCCGCGAGCGCGTCGATGCGGGCGATGCTCGGCTGCGGCGCGAGCGCGGCCCGCTCGTCGTCACCCCGGAGGATGCCGAGCAGGCGCCGCATCTCGGCGAGCGCCTCGCGCCCGGTCTCCTCGACCGCGAGGAGCGGCGCGCGCGCGCGGTCGGGGTCCTCGTCGAGCAGGAGCCTCGCGGCGCCCGCCTGAACCGTCATGACGCTCACGCTGTGCGCGATCACGTCGTGGAGCTCCCGCGCGATCCGCGCCCGCTCGCCGGCGACCGCCTCCGCGTTTGCGCGCTCGAGCCGCTCGGCACGCTCGGCAAGATGCTCGGCCCGGCGCCCGTGCTCGCCGATCGTCCTGCCGATCACCCACGCGACCGCCGCGAAGACGAGAACCGGAACGGCGCCCTCGGCCGCGAGGTCGTCGTTCACGATGATCGTCACGAGCGCCGCGTAGCCGACGGCGGCGCCCGCAAGCGCCAGCCGAAGCTCGGGATGCGCGCCGAGCACCCCGAACGCCGCGAGGAGCGCGACCGCGTTCACCTGCGACGAGGTGACCGCATCGCCGGCTGCGATCGCCTCCGCGGCGAGCACGCCGAACACCGTGAGCGGCGCGCCCAGGGGGAAGCGGCGCCGGAAGAGGAGCGGAACCGACCAGAGGAGCGTCGCCGGCACCGTGACGGCGCGGGGCGCCTGGCTCGGGTCGGCCCAGGCCTCGATCTGCGCGAGGACGGCGAGGGCGACGAGGAACGCGTCGACGGCACGGCCGGCGAGCAGCGAGCGAAGACGCATGGACGAACCGTAGTCCGCGTGGGAGCCCGCCCGCCTCGGCCGCGGCGCCGATCCCGATCCGACTGCGGTCGTAGGCCGCTCAGCCCCCGGTCCGAGACGACCGCGGCGAGGTTCATCCCGGCGGCGCCCCCGGATCCGACGCGGCGCCGACGTTGCGGCGGGCGCTGCCGCCTAGCCTCGGCTGCGACTCGAACGACGACGAAAGGGACACATGGAGACCTCCGCCACCACTCCCAGCCCCGCGGAGAGCGCCGCAAACGGCCGGCCCGTTCGCGTGGCGGCCCGCGACCTCGCCCGCCGCTACGGCGAAGGCGACAACGCCGTCGACGCGCTTCGCGGCGTCTCGCTCGCGATCGAGGAGGGCCAGCTCACGGCCGTCATGGGCCCCTCCGGCTCCGGCAAGTCGACGCTCATGCACCTGCTCGCCGGGCTCGACCGGCCGACCGAGGGCGAGGTCTGGATCGACTCGACGGAGATCGGCACCCTCGGCGACAACGACCTGACGAGGCTCCGCCGCCGGCACATCGGCTTCATCTTCCAGTTCTTCAACCTGCTCCCGATGCTGAGCGCGGAGGAGAACATCGTCCTCCCGCTCGAGCTCGCCGGCGGGCGCACCGACCGCGCCTGGGTGGACGAGCTGATCGACCGCGTCGGCCTCTCCGACCGGCGCGACCACCGGCCGTCCGAGCTCTCGGGCGGGCAGCAGCAGCGGGTCGCGATCGCGCGGGCGCTCGCCTCCAAGCCGACGGTCGTCTTCGCGGACGAGCCGACCGGCAACCTCGACTCGGCGACGAGCGGCGAGATCCTCGAGCTGCTCCGAACCTCCGTCGACGCCTACGGGCAGACGACCGTGATGGTCACCCACGACGCGAACGCCGCCGCGGTCGCCGACCGCGTGCTCTTCCTCGCGGACGGGCGGATCGTCAAGGAGATCGGGCGCTGCAGCCCGCACGACGTGCTCCTCGCGCTCGAGGAGGTGGCACAGGCATGAGGCGCGTCGCCCTCAGAGGCCTCGCCTCCCGCAAGCTCCGCTCGCTGCTGACGGCGTTCGCGATCGTGCTCGGCGTCGCGATGGTGAGCGGCACGTTCGTCCTGACGGACACGATCGACAGCGGCTTCGACACCGTCTTCAGCGAGTCGTACGAGGGCGCCGACGCCGTCATCTCCCCGGAGACCGAGTTCGGGCGCCAGGCCGCCGGGAGCGGCGGGTTCCCCGCCTCCGTGCTCGAGGACGTCGAGGCGCTGCCCTCGGTCGCCGAGGCGGCCGGCTCCCTCCGCGACTCCGCGCGGCTGATCGGCCGGGACGGCGAGCCGCTGGGCGGGTCGAGCGTCTCGCCGCTCGCGCTCGGGCTCGACCCGGCCGACGAGCAGTTCAGCCCGGTTCGGATCGTGGACGGCGAGTGGCCGGACGGCTCCGGCCAGATCGCGATCGACCGCCGGACGTTCGACGATGAGGGGCTCGCACTAGGCGACGCGATCAGCGCGACCGCCCGCGGGCCCGTTCAGGAGTTCGAGATCGTCGGCGTGGTCGAGCTCGGCTCGCTCGAGTCGCTCGGAGGTGCGACGATCTCGGTGTTCGACCTCGCGACGGCGCAGGAGCTCTTCGCGAAGGAGGACGTCGTCGACCAGATCCAGCTCGCGGCGGCCGAGGGCGTCTCCGCAGAGGCGCTCGTCGCCGAGGTCCGCGGCGAGCTGCCGGCGACGCTCGACGTCCAGACGGCGGCGGCGCAGGTCGAGACGGAGAGCGAGGACACGAGCGCAGGGCTCGGGTTCCTGCGCTATTTCCTGCTCGCGTTCGCGGCGATCGCCCTGTTCGTCGGGAGCTTCGTGATCGCGAACACCCTCTCGATCACGATCGGCCAGCGCACGCGTGAGCTCGCCACCGTGAGGACGCTCGGCGCCTCGCGCCGGCAGGTGCTCTGGTCGGTCGTCCTCGAGGCGCTCGTCGTCGGGGTGCTCGCGTCGATCGTGGGGATCCTGCTCGGGGTCGGGCTCGCGCTCGGGCTGAACGAGCTCCTCGCCGCGGCCGGGATCGAGCTGCCGACGAGCGGGCTCGTGCTCGAGACGCGCACGATCGTCGTCGGGCTCGTCGTCGGAATCGGGATCACGCTGCTCGCGAGCATCCGGCCGGCGCTCCGGGCGACGCGCGTGCCGCCGATCGCGGCGGTCCGCGAGGGCTCCGTGCTCCCGCCGTCGCGCTTCGCCCGCTTCGGGCTCCCCGCCTCCCTCACGCTGACCGCCGGCGCGGTCGCGCTGCTCCTGGTGGGGAGCCTCGGCGACGGGCTCTCGGCCGCTCCGCGGCTCCTCGCGATCGGGCTCGGCGTGATCCTCCTCTTCGTCGGGATCGCGCTCGTCGCGCCGCGCCTCGTGCGCCCGCTCGCCTCCGCGCTCGGCTGGCCGGGGACGCGGATCGCGGGCGCGGCCGGTCGCCTCGCCCGCGCGAACGCCATGCGGAACCCGGCGCGCACCGCGTCGACCGCGTCCGCGCTCATGATCGGTCTCGCGCTCGTCACGCTCGTGGCGATCCTCGCGCAGGGGCTCCGCTCGACGTTCGTGGACTCCGTCGACCAGCTCTTCGTCGCCGACTACGCCGTGGTGGCCGAGGGCGGCTTCAACCCGCTCACCCCCGAGGTCGAGGAGGCGCTCGCGCAGGCGCCGGGCGTCGAGGCGGTCTCCGGCGTGCGGAGCGGCTCGGGACGGATCGCGGGCGAGGACGTCGGCGTCTCCGCCGTTCCGGGGAACATCGCCGAGACCGTCGCGATCCGGTGGGACGAGGGCTCGGATGCCGTTCCCGGCGCGCTCGGCGAGGACGGCGCCTTCGTCACGCGCGAGTTCGCCGACGAGCGCGACCTCGAGCTCGGCTCGCCGCTCGAGATCGAGACCCCGACGGGTGAGACGCTCGCGCTCGCGGTCGAGGGGATCTGGGAGGAGCCGAAGGGCGGCTCGCCGTTCGGGCAGGTGGCGGTCTCGCACGAGGCGTTCGACCCCGTCTTCCCGGAGCCGCGCAACGACTTCACGTTCGTGAACGTCGCGGGCGGGATCACGGCGGACGCGGAGGCCGGCCTCGAGACCGCGCTCGCCGACTTCCCCGATGCGAAGGTGCAGACGCGGGACGAGTTCAAGGACGAGAGCGTCGCCTCGCTGAGCCGGGTGCTGAACATCCTCTACGTCCTCCTCGCTCTCTCCGTCGTCGTCAGCCTCTTCGGGCTCGTGAACACGCTCGTCCTCACGGTGTTCGAGCGGACGCGCGAGCTCGGGATGCTGCGCGCCGTCGGGATGACGCGGCGCCAGGTGCGGCGGATGATCCGGCACGAGAGCATCGTCACGGCGCTCCTGGGTGCGGCACTCGGGATCGCGATCGGCGTCTTCCTCGCGGCGCTCGTGACGCAGGCACTCGCCGACGAGGGCTTCTCGTTCGCGCTGCCGATCGGATCGCTCGTCGTGTTCGTCCTCGCGGCGATCCTCGTCGGCGTGCTCGCGGCGATCATGCCGGCGCGGCGGGCGGCTCGGCTCAACATCCTCGAGGCGCTTCGGTACGAGTGATGCTGGAGGCCGTCCGCAGCTGGAGCGGGGAGACGCTCGTCTTCCGGGCGGCCACCGCGGTCGCGCTCGTGCACGCGCTCGACGACGCCTTCCTCGGCCGCCAGCCGGGCGTGCCCCTCGGGCAGCACGCGCTCGCGGCGGCCCTCGCGCTCGTCCTCGGCGGCGCGGCCCTCGTCTTGTTCCCGCGGCTGCGGCCCGTGCTCGCCGCCGGCGTCTCGGTCGTCTTCGGGGTTCTCGCGATCGGGAACGGCGCGCTCCACCTGATCCACGTGGCGCTCGACGGGCCTGCGGCGAGCGACCTGACGGGGATCGCCGCCTTCGCCGCCGGGATCGTGCTCGTCCTCCTCGCGCCGGCGATCCTCTTCCGCCACCGCCGCGAGCGCGAGCGGTCGGCGCGGCGCCGCTGGACGCTGAGGGCGCTCGGCGGGATCGGGCTCGCGCTCACCGCGTACGCGATCCTGTTCCCGCTGACGGGCGCGATCATCCAGACGCACAAGTTCCGTGAGCCGATCGGGGACCCGCCCTCCGCCGCCTACGAATCCGTGACGTTCACGGCCGAGGACGGGCTCGAGCTGTCCGGGTGGTACGTGCCGTCGGAGAACGGCGCCGCGGTCGTCGTCGTGCACGGCGGCGGCGGCGATCGGATGGGCACGCTCGACCACGCCGAGCTGCTCGCACGGAACGGCTACGGGGTCCTCGTCTACGACTCGCGCGGCCGCGGCGAGAGCGAGGGCAGCCACAACGGCTTCGGCTGGGACTGGGAGAGGGACGTCGACGGTGCGCTCGACTTCCTGCGCGAACGACCGGACGTCGACCCGGAGCGCATCGGCGGGATCGGCCTCTCGACGGGCGCGGAGGTGCTGCTAGAGGTGGCTCCCGAGCGGCGCGATCTGCGGGCGGTGGTCGCCGACGGCCTCACCGCGCGCTCGTTCGACGACTACCGCAACCTCGACGGCCTCACCGAGGCGGCGCCGTTCTACTGGACCATGATGGCCGGCGCCCGCGTGTTCTCCGGGTCCTCGCCCGGCCCGCCGCTCGAGGAGCTCGCGGCGGAGGTCTCGCCCACGCCGCTCCTGCTGGTCTCCACCGGAGTCGGGATCGCGACCGAGATCGACTTCAACCGGCTCTACGCCGAGGCGGCGCGGGAGCCGGTCGAGCTCTGGGAGCTTCCGGACGTGGCGCACACCGCCGCGGTGCGCGAGCGCTCCGACGAGTACGAGGAGCGCGTGATCGGGTTCCTCGACGAGGCGCTCGCGCAGCGCTGAGGCCGCGGCGACGCGATTACGACTCGGGATCCGCGACGAGGTCGGTGTACTCCGGGTGCCGCTCGAGGTAGCGGCGCACGAAGGGGCACCGCGGGACGATCTCGAGCCCGCGCGTGCGGATGTCGTCGAGCGCGCCCCGCACGAGCGCCGACCCGAGCCCCTGCCGCCCGAGCGACCGGTCGACCTCCGTGTGGACGAGCACGAGCCGGTCGCCCTGCCGGGCATAGCGGAGCTCGCCGGCCTCGCGCTCGCCCGCGTACAGCCGGTAGGCGAGCTCGGCGGGCCGGTCGATCACGCGCAGGTCGCTGTCCATGAAGGCACCGTAGCCGGTGGCCGCTCGCCACGGAGCGCCGCTCAGTGGGCCGTCGTGAACCGCCACACGCCCCCGTACCTCGTGCGGCTTCCGTCGCTCGCGTAAGCGCGAACCCAGTACGTCGTCCCGGGCTCGAGGCCGGTCAGCGCCGCCGAGTACGCGCCGTCTGCGCCGGCCCGGGCGTCGAACGTGCGGTCGGCCGCGCCCGCGAAGACAGACGCGATGTAGTCGCGAAAGACCGCGTACGCGGGTCTCGGGCTCATGTTCTCGTCGACGAACGAGTACGAGTCGATCGAGCGCCACGCGTACCAGAAGATCGGCCCGCCCCAGCCCGCCGACTGGTACTCCCGGAGCTTGTCGAGGATCTTCGGGACCGTCGCGGGCGACGTCGCAGCGAGCGCGGCGTCGCCCGTCTCCGTGAACCAGATCCGCTTTCCCGGCTCGTTCGCCTGCAGGACGGCGAGCACCGAGGGCGCGGGCCCGAACCACGAGCCGGAGCCGTCGAACGCGTTCCACGACTCCCAGTAGATGCTCTCGTCGTTGCCGATGTACGGGTGGACGGCGAGCGCGTCGAACGTGCCGTGCGCGCCGGCCGCGTACATCCCCTCGAGGAACGGCACCGGCATGACGCCCTCCCCCGGCGGCGGCAGCGCGAGGACGCCGCCGAGGATCTGGACGCCCGGCGCGACGGCCTTGATCGCGGCGTGGGCGCGCCGCAGCACGTCGGCATAGGCCGCCGGGTCCGGCGCGGCCCAGAAGCCGGCGTGGTTCGGCTCGTTCCAGATCTCGATCGCCGTGACGTACGGGTAGCGACGGACGAGCGCGGCCGCCGCGGCCGCGTACGCGTCACGCTCCTCCGCGGTTGCGGGCCCGACCTTGTCGCTCGCGGCCGCGCCGGTGACCCACGGCGGCGAGTAGGCGAACGTCACGACGACGTCGAGCCCGAGGGCGTGGGCCTCCGGGATCCACCGGTCGGGCCACGACCAGTCGTAGACGCCGGGCGTGCGCTCGATCTGCGCCCAGGGTGCGTCGGCGCGGACGTGGCCGACGCCGAGCGCGAGGTACCCGGCGAGCTCCCGCCGGACGCGCTCGGTCGACAGCGCGGGAGAGCCGAGACCGCCGCCCGCAGCGATCCCGATCGACGGCATCTCGTCCGACACGACGAACCCGCGCGCCGCCGGCCCACCGGCGACGACCGTCGCGTTCGCCGTCGCCGCCGTGCGTTCGACCGAGGTCACGGGATACGTCGTGAGGCCGTCGGAGAGCTTCGCGCTCGGAAGGGCGAGCTGGTACCGGGAGATGGACCGATCGGGCCGGTCGTCCGAACCACCGTCCTCCCTCGCCGCGAACGCGACGACCACGACGAGCAGGAGCAGGCCCGGAGCGAGCGCGTCCCTCCATCCCCGCGCCCCGCCGGTCGTCGCCCGCGGATCGCTTCCGCGCCTCATCGCACCCCCGCCTGGTTCGCCGCCTGAGCGCCCATGGTGCCTGCTCCCGCGCGGGAGCGCCGAATCCCGAGGAAACCGGCTCTACACTGGACCCGAGCCCCCGTAGCTCAGTGGATAGAGCAGCGGTTTCCTAAACCGCGTGCGCAAGTTCGATTCTTGCCGGGGGCATCCCGCGTGCTCACGTCGAGCCGAGAGAGAGAGAAGCCGCGCGTCGGAAGAGCCGTCGTTCCGCACCGAGCCGGGCCCCACGACGACATCGCCGGGACGAGCGTCGGAACCGGCTGCGACCGACACGCGCCCGGCGAGCACGTACAGGACGTCGACCTGCCCCTCGGCGGGCTCCGCGTACGTCGCGCCCGGCTCGAGTTCGACCTCCACGAGCGAGAGCTGCCCGTCGGCGTCGGCGCCCTCCGACTTTGCGAGCGTGGTCACCCCGTCGAGCACCGCTCGGCTGCCCTCGCCCGGCCCGCGCAGCACGGCGTCCGCGAGCGGCCGGCCGCCGTCCTCCGGCGGGTCGTACTGGTCGAAGTGCGCGGCGTCCTCCTCGCCGCCCTCGTGGGCTGCTCGGAGCATGTCGGCGAATCCCATGCTCGGCGTGTGGACGTTCAGGAAAAGCGTCGTCCGGTCGCTCGCGTTCCGGAACGTGTGCACGACGTTCGGCGGCGCGGCGGCCAGCGTGCCCGGCATGCCGTCGATGCGCGCCACCTCCGGGCCGAGGCCGAGCTCGAGCGCCCCTTCGAGGACGTAGAACGCGTCGGTGTGCCGCCGGTGCACGTGCGGGTCGGGCCCCTTCTCGCCGGGCTCGTAGCGGAAGAGGCTGAGCGTCAGCGCTTCGTGCTCGACGAGCACGCGGATCGTCCGCTCCGGCCGGTCGGTGATCGTCTCGCCCTCGCCGGACCGGATCACCAAGCCGCTGGCCATAGCCCCGTCCTCCCCGCCCGGCGAGCCCGAGAACCACGGCGCGGACGTACGGCTGTCCGTACGTCGATTCTCGTGCCACCAGGTGCTGGCCGGCCCGAAGAATCTCGTTGGATACGGATATGCAGCCGCGTGTTCAGGCAGCTCTCGTCGGCGCGATCGTCGCGTGGGCCTCGGCGTTCGCCGCCGTGAAGGTCCTGCTCGACTCCGGCTTCTCCGGGGAGGACCTCGCGCTCGCGCGCTACGCGGTCGCGGTGCCCGGGTTCGCGTACCTCCTCTACCGCGCGGGCGGCCTCCCCGGGATCGGGCTGCGCGACGCCGCGCGCGTCGCGGCCGCCGGCCTCGTCATCGTCGCGGGCTACCAGCTCTCGCTCAACCTCGGGACGGCGCACACGACCGCCGGGATGGCGGCCCTCGTCGTCGCGCTCGCGCCCGCGCTCACGGTGCTCGTCGCGGCGGCCGTCGGCTACGAGCCGCTGACCTCGCGCCGCGCGCTCGGCACGGCCGTCGCCTTTGCGGGCGTCGCGCTCGTCATCACGCTCGGGAGCGGGGCGTCGGTCTCGGTCTCCGGCGCGAAGGGCCCGCTGATCGTGCTCGGCGCCCCCGTCGCGTTCGCGCTCTATGCCGTGCTCCTGAAGCCGCTTTTCGCACGCTACGGGGCGATCCAGCTGACCGCCGCCTCCAGCCTCGCCGGGACGGTCGGCCTCCTTCCGTTCGCCCGTCCGGGAACGGTCGAGTCGGTCGCGGGCGCCTCGCTCGGGGATCTCGCCCTCATCGTGTGGCTCGGCCTCTTCTCGACGCTCGGCGCCTACGTCGCGTGGACGAAGGCGCTCGAGGCGATCGGCCCGGCGCGCGCCTCCGTCTGGGCGAACGCCGTGCCCCCGCTCGCCGTCGTGATCGCGGCAGTCACGCTCGGCGAGACCATCACGCCCTGGTTCGCCGCCGGCGCGGCGCTCGTGATCGGCGGCGTCGTGCTCGCCCAGCGCTCGGGCGCTCCGGCCCGCCGCGCGGCCCGGGCGCGCCCGGTGCTCGCGCCCGCCGCCCGCTGAGCTTCTTCGACGACGCCCCGAAGCCGATCGCCGCGCGGAGCCCACCGCCGTACGCTCCTCGCGAGTAGCCTTCCGGGCCGTGGCAGCTTCGGGCGGAACGCGCGCCGTCGTCGTCGCGCTCCTGGCGAACATCGGGATCGCGATCGCAAAGTTCGGCGGGTACCTCCTCACCGGATCGAGCTCGATGCTCGCCGAGAGCGTCCATTCGGTCGCCGACAGCTCGAACCAGGCGCTTCTGCTCATTGCCGGGAAGCGCGCGACGCGCCGGGCGTCCGAGGTGCACCAGTTCGGCTACGGGCGCGTCCGCTACGTGGCCGCGTTCGTCGTCTCGATCGTCCTCTTCACGCTCGGCGGGCTCTTCGCGCTCTACGAGGCGTGGCACAAGTACACCGACCCGCACCCGATCGACTCGTGGCAGTGGGTGCCGATCGCCGTGCTCCTGATCGCCGTCGCGATGGAGAGCTTCGCGCTCCGGACCGCCGTGATCGAGGCCAACCACGCACGCGGGAAGATGACGCTCCGGCAGTACGTCCGCCAGTCGCGCTCGCCGGAGATCCCGGTCATCCTCCTCGAGGACACCGGGGCGCTCTGCGGCCTCGTGTTCGCGCTCTTCGGGGTCTCGATGACGCTCGCGACCGGCGACGGGCGCTGGGACGCGGTCGGGTCGGCGGCGATCGGCGTGCTGCTCGTCGTGATCGCGGTGTTCCTCGCGATCGAGATGCACTCGATGCTGATCGGCGAGTCGGCGCTCCCAGCGCACCACGACGCGATCGAGGCCTCGCTCTGCGGCGAGGGGATCGACCGCGTCATCCACATGCGGACGATGCACCTCGGACCCGACGACGTCCTCGTCGCCGCAAAGGTGGCCGTCACCGCGACCGACTCGGCCGACGAGGTCGCGCAGGCGATCAACGCGGCCGAGGCGCGCGTGCGCGCGGCCGTGCCGCTCCGCCTGCAGATCTACATCGAGCCGGACCTCTTCCGGAAGGACGGGAGGGCCCCGTAGCCCGGCTCAGCGGCGCGGGCTCGCGCGCGCGCCCGCCGGCGCTGCGGCTCCCGGGCCGGCCCGCTTCTGGTCGCCCTCACCGGCGCGGACCGCGTCCGTCGCGGGAGGCGGCGCCCCGGTCGCGCGGACCCGGACGATCTTGCTCAGGAGGTCGAACCAGAACGGCGCGCCGAGCAGCACCGCGCCGACCGTGAGCCCGAGGCCGACGAGCTTCGCGATCCAGCTGAGCGGGTCGTCGGGAACCTGCGTCGGCCGGTCGCCGAAGGAGAGATCCCAGCCGAGCGGCAGGTCGAGGCGCTGCACGGCCTCGTCCACCTCGGCCGCGTCGCGGCCCGCCTGGGCGGACGTCTCCGCCTGCCGTACGACGGACGCCCGCACCGCGTCGTCGCGCCAGAGCACGCGCCCCGAGGCGAGCGTGTCCGCGTTCAGGAGGAGGACGACAAGCGTCGCGATCACGGCCAGGATCACCTGGATGCGCCGCCGGTACCAGCCCGACACACGCTCCATCGCGTCGTCGAACCACTCCTCCGTCGCGTGCTTGAACGCGGCCGCGTCCGCCCCCGCCGCGCGGTAGAGCGAGAGCAGCGCTTCCGAGAGCCGCGCGTTCGGAACCGCCGCGAGCTTCTGCTCGAGCTCCGCCGCCGCCCCCCTCAGGCGCGCCTCGACCGCCTTCGCCTCCTCCTCGTCGGCCGAGGCGATCCGCCCCTCGGCGTCCTCGAGCAAATCGGACAGCGCCGCGACGAAGGTTCGCGACGGGATGTACGACGGGTAAGGCGGCTTGCGCCACCAGCGCGCCGTGCTCGTCGGGTCGAGCGAGGGGTCGGGGCCGTGCGCCGGGCGGATCAGCCCCTGCACGAGTGGATGGGCGTAGAACGCCTTCGCCGTCTCGACACCCGCGCGCGTCGGCCGCGGCGCCGCGCTCAGGAGGTTGAGGATCCCCATCTGGAGGAACCGCGCGCGCAGGCCGACCGAGGTCGCGACGATCT
>JAICNY010000058.1 GCA_025930955.1 Thermoleophilia bacterium | reverse complement strand
TGGGACAGCGTCTCCGACTCCTACCAGGACGAGAACGCCGAGTTCATCACGCGCACCGAGCTCCACTGGGGCATGTGGCAGATCCCCGACTCGGAGCTCGGGATTCTCGGGGACGTGGCCGGCAAGGACGTGTTCGAGCTGGGGTGCGGCGCGGCGCAGTGCGGGATCGTCCTCGCGCGCGCGGGGGCGCGCGTCGTGGGGGTGGACAACTCCGCCCGTCAGCTCGAGCACGCGCGGCGGGCGGTCGAGGCGGCGGGCGTCGACATGGAGCTGCTGCACGGGAGCGCCGAGTCCCTGCCCTTCGCGGACGCGTCCTTCGACGTCGTCTTCGCCGACCACGGAGCGAACCGCTTCGCCGACCCGTACCTCTGGGTGCCCGAGGCCGCGCGCGTGCTCCGGCCCCGCGGGCTGCTCGCGTTCAGCGGCGGGACCCCGCTCGAGGTCGTCTGCTTCGACGAGGCAGCCGACACGTGGGCGCCGCGGCTCGAGCGGCCGTACTTCGGGATGCACGCGTACGCGTTCGGCGACGACTCGGCGGTCGAGTTCGACATCCCCTACGGGGAGTGGATCCGGGTCTTCCGCGAGGCCGGGCTCGTCGTCGAGGCGCTCGTCGAGGTGCGCCCGCCCGAGGGGGCGGCGTCGACGTACAGGAACGCGGCCGAGACCGAGTTCGCGCGCAGCTGGCCGATGGAGCAGATCTGGAAGGCGCGGAAGACCGCGGCGTAGGGCTCTCGGCACACGCCGAGCGCAACCGGAGCGTCTGGGCCGGGCTCGCCCCCGAGTTCGCCGAGCGGGGCCGGCGCAACTGGGCGAAGACCGAGATCGACTGGGGGATCTGGGACGTTCCCGAGGCGGAGCTCGGGCTGCTCGGAGACGTGGCCGGGAAGGACGTCGTCGAGCTCGGCTGCGGGACGGCGTACTTCTCCGCGTGGCTCGCACGACGGGGCGCGCGGCCCGTCGGCGTGGACGTGACGCCGGAGCAGCTCGCGACGGCGCGGGCCTTGCAGGCCGAGCATGGACTCGCGTTTCCGCTCGTCGAGGCGAGCGCCGAGGACGTGCCGCTGCCGTCCGAATCATTCGACCTGGCGGTGTCGGAGTACGGCGCGTCGATCTGGGCCGATCCGTATCGCTGGGTGCCGGAGGCGGCGCGGCTCCTACGGGCCGGCGGCACGCTCGTCTTCCTCGTGCACGGGCTCCTGCTCGTGCTCTGTTGGCCGAACTTCGACGATCCGGCCGGGGAGGAGCTCGCGCGCAAGTACTTCGGGCTCCGGTCGCTCGAGGACCCGGCGGACGGCTCGACGACGTTCCACCTCCCGTACGGAGAGTGGATCGCGCTCCTGCGCGCGAACGGGCTCGAGGTCGAGCGGCTCGTCGAGCTGCAGGCGCCGGAGGGCGCCGAGACGCGCTGGGACTTCGTGACGCCGGAGTGGGCGCGCCGCTGGCCCTCCGAGGAGATCTGGAAGGCGCGGAAAGCGGCGTGAGCGCGCCGCCCGCCCCGCCGCTCCTCCTCGCCTCCACCTCGCCGCAGCGGCGAGCGATCCTCGAGCAGCTCGGCGTGCCCTTCGAGGTCGTCGCGCCCACGTTCGAGGAGGACGACGAGGCGGACGTCCCCGCGGTCGAGCTCGTGCGCGGGCACGCGCGCGGGAAGGCGCGCTCGGTGGCGGGTCACGCGGCTCCGGGCCAGCCGGTGCTCGCCGTGGACACGACCGTCGTGCTCGACGGGCGGGTGTTCGGGAAGCCCGCCGACGCCGCGGACGCCGGGCGGATGCTCGAGCGACTCGGCGGGCGGACCCACGCGGTGGTCTCCGGCCTCTGCCTGCTCACGCCCGGGTGGGAGGAGGTCGTGGACGCGACCACGGAGGTCACCTTCCGCCCGCTCGCGCCGCGCGATCTCGCGTGGTACGTCGCGCTTGGCGAGTGGGAGGGCCGGGCCGGCGCCTACGCGATCCAGGGCCGGGGCGCGGCCCTCGTCGAGCGGATCGCGGGCGACTACCTGAACGTCGTCGGGCTTCCGGCGGCCGCGCTGGTCCGCCTCCTGGCCGAGCGCTTCGGCGGGACCTACGGGTTCGGCTAGCGCTTCCGGCGCATCTGTGCGGCTCGTCCGGCCGTGGCCCTCGGGGACCAGGGGACAGTCCCACGTCCATGGCCAAAACGGACAGCCCGGCTGCGCCTCGAGTGTCCCAGGTGGCCGTGCCCCGGGGACAGTCCCCGAGGCACGGCCACCGACGACGTGTCTCCGCGTCCGTCCGCGCCGCCGCTACGCGGCGATGCGGACCGGGGCGTCCTGCACGAATCGGCGATACGCGGCTCGTGCCCGCGGCATCGTCCGACCAAAATGTGCGAGGAGCTCACCCGCGGCGAGGAACGCGGGCGCCGGCTCGGCGCCGACGGTCGCTCGGTAACTGCTCCACTCCCACTGACCCGGGTGCGCGACGACCTTGGCGCGAACCGGGTTCAGGACGATGTAGCGCGCCGTCTCCAGGAGGTGGAGATCCGTCTCGACCGGCTGACGGCGGTACCGGTCGCCGAAGAGATGCCCGTCGACCGCGTGCCGCCAGTTGAACCACTGGGCGTACGTGCCGTTCAGCCGCTGCATTCCGAGTGCGAGCGTCGGCGCCCGCGTCTCGACGAGGAGATGGAAGTGGTTCGGTATGAGGCAGTACGCGTAGAGCAGCCAGTCGTGCCGGCGCACAACCTCCTCGAGCATGTCGAGGAAGCGGCGGTGGTCGAGCCGATCGAGGTAGATCCGCTGGCGTCGGTTCCCGCGCGACATGACGTGGTACGTCCCGGGCGCGTTCTCCATCCTCGGCGATCGCGGCATGCGGGCACCGTACGCGTCCGATCCCGGCTGTCCTCGGAGTTGGACAGGATCGGCACTGCTCCGTAGCAGGTTCTCGACACGTCCCGGGGACTGTCCCCAGGGCACGGCCCGCCGAGCCGTGTCCGCCCGCACCGTGCCCTCCGGTCGAAGAAACGCGCTGCTCTCAGTAGACTTCCACGGCTGCCATGGGGCTTCTCGGGATGATGAGCGGACTGGGCGGGCGCGAGATCGCCGTGGACCTCGGCACCGCCAACACGCTCGTCTACGTCCGCGGCCGCGGAATCGTGCTCTCCGAGCCGTCCGTCGTGGCGATCGACCAGCGCACCGGCGAGGTGCACGCGGTCGGCGTCGAGGCGAAGCGGATGCTCGGCCGCACCCCCGGCACGATCTCGGCGATCCGGCCGCTGAAGGACGGCGTCATCGCCGACTTCGACGTCACGGAGCAGATGCTCCGTCACTTCATCCAGAAGGTGAACCACAACCGCTTCGCGCACCCGCGCGTGATCGTCTGCGTGCCGAGCGGCGTCACCGGGGTCGAGAAGCGCGCGGTCGAGGAGGCGACCCTCAGCGCCGGCGCGCGCCAGGCCTACCTGATCGAGGAGCCGATGGCGGCCGCGATCGGCGCGGGCCTCCCCGTGAGCGAGCCGACCGGGAACATGATCGTCGACATCGGCGGCGGCACGACCGAGGTCGCCGTCATCTCGCTCGGAGGCATCGTCGTCAGCCAATCCATCCGCGTCGGCGGCGACGAGATGGACGAGGCGATCATGAGCCACATCAAGAAGGAGTACAAGCTCCTGATCGGCCAGCAGACCGCGGAGGAGCTGAAGCTCGAGATCGGCTCGGCCTGGGATCTCCGCGAGGAGGTCCGCGCCGAGGTCAGAGGCCGCGACATGCTCACAGGCCTGCCGAAGACGATCGTGATCACCTCCGAGGAGGTGCGCCGCGCGCTCGACGAGCCGGTGAACCAGATCCTGGACGCGATCAAGTCCACGCTCGACAAGACGCCGCCCGAGCTCGCCGCGGACATCATGGACCGCGGCATCGTCCTCGCCGGCGGCGGCGCGCTCCTCTCCGGGCTCGACGTCCGCCTGCGCGAGGAGACGCTGATGCCGGTCCACCTCGCCGAGAGCCCGCTCACGTGCGTTGCGGTCGGCTCCGGCCGGAGCCTCGAGGAGTTCGAGGCGATCCACCGCTCGGCGAAGGCCCGGCAGCGCAACGGCCGCGGGAGGCGGTAGCGCCGGCAGCCGCGGAAGCGTAAGGCGCTCCGCGGACGCCGGTAGACTGTGGCACCCGTGCCTCGGCAACGCACAGCACGGATCCCTCTCCTCAGGTCGCCCGCAACCCGCGCAGACGGCCCACGGCAACGCGGCGGAAGCCCCCTCAGGGCCCGGCTCGTCGCCCTCGGGCTCGTCCTCGTATCGCTGGCGCTCCTGACGGTCTACTTCCGAGAGTCCTCGGGGGGTCCCGTCCACGGCGCCCAGCGGATCGTCGTCAGCGTCCTGACCCCGTTCGAGGCAGCCGCCGAGCGGGTCGCCCGGCCGGTCCGCGACGCGTACGGCTGGACGGCCGACCTCTTCCAGGCGAAGGGCGAGGCCGCCGAGCTGCGCGCCGAGGTGAAGGAGCTCCGGCGGCAGGTGATCCTGAACCAGACCGCCGCGCAGGAGAACGAGGAGCTCCGCAGCCTGCTCGAGTACCGCGACGGGCCACGCTTCCCGAACGACTACGACGCGGTCGCGACGCGCGTGATCGTCCCTGCGCAGACCGAGTTCCGCCAGGAGGTCATGGTTGCGGCCGGATCGAGCGACGGGGTCGCCGTCGAGGACCCGGTCGTCACCGACGCGGGACTCGTGGGAACCGTGACCGAGGTGGCCGCGAACTCGGCGAAGGTGCGCCTGCTCACCGACCAGCAGAGCGCCGCGTCCGCGTTCGTCCCCGAGACCGGCGCCGCCGGGATGGTCGAGCGCGGCTCGAGCACCACCTCGCTCGTGCTCGACCGGGTGCCGAAGGACGAGGCGGTCGAGGAGAACGACATGGTCGTCACGGCCGGCTCGCGCTCGCGCCAGCTCGAGTCCCTCTTCCCGCGCGGGATCCCCATCTGCGTCGTCACGAGCGTCAGCCAGCGGGACACCGACTTCTACAAGCGCATCCAGTGCACGCCGCTCGTCGACTTCGACTCGCTCAACCAGGTCATCGTCCTCACGCAGAAGGGCCGCTCGTGAGCTGGAGCGACGCGGCGAAGGCGCTCGGGCTGCTCGTCCTGCTCGTGCTCCTCCAGGTCACGATCGTGACCCCGATCGAGGTGGCGAGCGGCCATCCGGACCTGGTGCTCGTCTTCCTGGTGTCGCTCGCGCTCCTGCGCGGGCCGATGCTCGGGGCGGTCGCCGGCTTCTGGGCGGGGCTCCTGCTCGACTCGGCGGCGCTCGCGCCTCCGGGCGTCTCCTCGCTCGTCCTCACGCTCGCCGGCTACTGGGCCGGGCGCTTCGGGGCCGCGACGACGCGCTCCTCGCCGCACCCGCCGATCATCGCGGTCGCGCTCGCCACCGTCTGGGTCGCGGTCGGGCTCACGGTCGTGAACTTCCTCCTCGGGCAGAGCGTCCCGGCCGGCGAGCTCTTCGGCCGCGTGCTCCTGCCGACGCTGGCGCTGAACGTCCTCATCACGTACCCGGTCTACCGGCTGACCGAGCGGCTGTTCCCGGTCGCCCCGCGCGCCGGGCGGGAGGCCGTCCTTGCGTAACGCGCCCGGGTTCCTCCCTCCCGACCCGCGGGTCGAGGAGCCCTACCGGCTGACGCCGCAGCTCGCCGTGCGAATCGCGATCATCGGCGTCGTCGCCATCGCGCTCTTCGGCGCGCTCTTCTTCCGCCTCTGGGCGCTCCAGGTCATCTCGGGCGCGGAGTACCTCGCGGACGCCCAGAACAACCAGGTGCGGACGTTCCGGGTCCAGGCGAACCGTGGCCCGATCCTCGACCGCGACGGCGACGTGCTCGTCTCGAACCGGCCGGGGACGCGCGTCCAGCTCTGGCCGGCGGCGCTCGACGAGCTGCCCCAGGCGCAGCGCTCGCAGATGATCCAGGAGCTCGGGAAGCTGCTCGACCTCGGGCCGCAGGAGATCCGCGAGACGCTCAAGAAGCATCGGGACGACCCGCTCACCCCGGTCACGATCAAGGACGGGGTGAAGCGGGAGAAGGTCGTCTACCTCCTCGAGCACCAGGCGCGCTTCCCCGGCGTGCAGGTGACGCAGATCGAGCTGCGCCGCTACGAGCGGGGGACGATGGCCGCGCAGGTCCTCGGCTACGTGTCGGAGATCTCCCGGGAGCAGCTCGACGCGCGCGAGGGGTCGGACTACGCGCCGGGCGACCGGATCGGCCAGGGCGGGGTCGAGGCGGCGTACGACCGCTACCTCCGGGGCGTCGCGGGCGTGGGGCAGGTGCGCGTCGACGCGATGGGCCGCGTGACGAGCAACCGCGAGTTCAGCCAGATGCCGGAGGCGGGCTTCGCCGTGAAGCTCACCCTCGACGCCGACCTCCAGGCGGCCGCGGAGGACGCGCTCGACTACGGGATCCGGCTCGCCCACGAGAACGGCGACTGGGCCGCGGACGGCGGCGCGATCGTCGCCATGGACCCGAACACCGGCGAGCTTCTCGCGGTCGCCTCCTCGCCGACGTTCGACCCGTCCGTCTACGTCGGCCGCGTGCGACCCAAGGCGCTCGAGCGCCTCGCGGCCCCGGAGGCCAACTCGCCGACGCTCAACCGCGCGATCGCCGGCCTCTATCCGCCGGCGTCCGCGTTCAAGCCGGTCATCGCGCTCGCCGCGATTCACGAGGGGTTCCTGAGCCCCGCCGAGCTCATCCAGTGCTCGCCGCAGATCGAGGTCGGCGACGACAAGCAGGTGTTCCGCAACTGGGATCCGTACCGGAACGAGCCGATGGAGCTCACGACCGCGCTCGCCGCCTCCTGCGACACGTACTTCTACGAGGTGGCGCTCCGTGCGTACGAGCGGCCGGACACGCCGTTCCAGAAGTGGGCCTCGCGGATGGGCTTCGGCTCGACGACCGGCGTCGACATCGGCCCGGAGTCCGAGGGCCTCGTCCCGACCCCCGCCTGGCGGCGCCGTCACTTCGAGCACCCGTGGGACAAGGAGTGGCGTCCGGGCGACTCCGTCCAGCTCTCGATCGGCCAGGGCGACATGCTCGTCACCCCGCTCCAGATGGCCCGCTTCTATGCGCTGATCGCGAACGGCGGCCTGCTCGTCGAGCCGCGGATCGTGAAGCAGATCGAGCAGCCGTCCACCGAGAGCGGCGCCCCGGTCGTCATCCGTCCGTTCACGGCGCCGAAGCCGAAGGACATCGGGCTCGACCCGAACGCCGTCGCGATCGTCCAGGAGGGCCTCTACGACGCGACCCACTCCTCGTACGGAACGTCGACCGCGGTCTTCGGCGAGTTCCCCGTCGCGATCGCGGGCAAGACGGGCACGGCCGAGAAGTTCGTGACGCTCCCGGGCTTCCAGGGGCTCATGGACCAGTCCTGGTTCTGCGGGTACGGGCCGCGCGAGCAGGCCGAGATCGTCGTCTGCGCGCTCATCGAGAACGGCGGTCACGGCGGCGAGGCGGCCGCGCCCGCCGCGCTCAAGGTGTTCGAGAGCTACTTCAACGTCCAGCCGGGGTCGTACGCCGCCCAGGCGGTGGAGAGCGACTAGCGCCGTGGCCGTCCGCGTAGCCGACACCCGTCGCCGGCCCGAGGTCTCCATCGGCGGAGAGGCCGGGCGGATCCTCCGCAACCTCGACTACGTCCTGCTCGGCGCGGTCGCGGCGCTCGTCGCGTACGGGCTATGGGTCCTCGCCTCGGTCTCGCGGAACGACGTGCCGGGCGACCCGGACTTCTTCCTCGTCCGCCAGTCGGTGAACGTCGCGATCGGCGTGGCCGTGCTCGCGCTGACGACGGCGCTCAACCCGGAGCTCTACCGTCGCCTGCGCGTCCCGCTCTACGCGGCGGCGCTCATCCTGCTCGCGATCGTGTTCGTCGCCGACCAGGTGCGCGGCACGCGGCGCTGGATCGACATCGGCTTCTTCCAGTTCCAGCCCTCCGAGATCGGGAAGGCGCTCCTCATCCTCGTCCTCGCCGGCTTCCTCGCCGACCGGGCGCGCCGGCTGGACGAGTGGGGTACGACGATGGGCGCGGTCGGGCTCGCCGCGGTCCCCGCCGTGCTCGTCTTCCTCGAGCCGGACCTCGGGACGGCGCTCGTCTACGTCGCGATCCTCGGCGCGGCCCTCTTCGTCGCCGGCACGCGCTGGCTGCACCTCGCGACGCTCGCGACCGTGGGCGTCCTGACCGTCGTCTCGCTCTTCTGGCTCTTCCCCGCAGTCGGGATCCAGGTGCTCGAGGAGTACCAGATCGAGCGCCTCACGGGCTTCCTCGATCCTGACCACGACCCGGACGGCGCGACGTACAACGTGACGCAGTCGATCACGGCCGTCGGCTCCGGCGGCCTCGACGGGCGCGGGGTCGAGGGCGCGACGCAGACGAACATGAACTACCTGCCGGAGCACTCGACCGACTTCATCTTCTCCTCGCTTGCGGAGCAGCGCGGGTTCTTCGGCGCGGCGCTCCTCCTGCTCCTCTACGGGCTCGTCGTGTGGCGTGCGATCCGGACGATCGCGCTCGCGCCGAGCCTCTTCACCGCGATCGTCGCCGGGGCGATCGTCGTCGCCTTCGTCTTCCAGGTGTTCGTGAACGTCGGCATGACGATCGGGGTCGCACCGATCACGGGGATCCCACTCCCGTTCGTGAGCTACGGCGGGAGCTCGATGCTCGTGACGCTCGGGCTGATCGGCCTCCTGCAGGCGATCCACGTGCGGGGGCGACTGGCGCTCGAGCGCTAGCGGTGCCCGTTCCCCATGCCGGGTCCGTCCGGTCCGGGTCCTAGCCTGCGCCCATGCCCGAGAGCACGCAAGCAGACCGGGAAGCGCTAGCGATCGAGGAGGCCGACGCCTGGTTCGAGTACCTCGAGGCCGTGCGTGCGCACACGCGCTCGCGCCGCTACGACGAGGTCGAGCCATGGGCGTGGGCGCGGCTGACGCAACGTCTGCGCCTCGTCGAGGTCGAGCGCGACCGGCTCAGGCCGGCGGCCGCGTAGCGACGGCCGCCGGGCGTGAACGGGGGCCAGGGGGGGCCCGCTGCTACGCTGTGTCGAAAGGACGCAGCGGCCCGCCGGCGACGGCGAGCGGCATTCCGCGCGTCCGATCCGACTGATGACGAAGTTTGAGGCCGACACGCTCGCGACCCGCGCCCTGATTGGGAGCGCGGGGACGCGCGTGCGCCCGAAAGGAGACAAGCGTGCTGAAATGGTTTCGAAAGAAGGCGCGCTCGGCGGACGACTCGCCCCCCGAGGGGGGCCCCGCCGAGCAGCCCGCGGCAGACGACTCGCCGGCGGCCGCTGAGCAGGACGCGGACGCCGCGGCGAAGCCGCGCCGGCGCCGCGGGAGCCGCGGCGGCCGGGGCCGCAAGAAGACCGGCGCAGGCGCCCAGGCGGCGGCCGCGACGGAGTCCAAGCCGGAGCGAAAGCCGCGCGAGCCGCGCAGCGGCCGCGGCGGTAGGGACGGAAAGGACGCGAAGGACGACGCGAAGCCGAAGAGGCGGCGCGCTTCCACCCGGCGGGCCTCCGCGGGCGGCTCGCGGGCCGCGCTCGCCGGCGTCAAGAAGGAGATCGTCGTCTCGGTCGACGTCGGCGAGACCCGCGTCGCGATCGTCGAGGACGGCAAGGTCTCGGAGGTCTACCTCGAGCGCCCGGGCCGCCGGTCGATCGCCGGCAACGTCTACAAGGGCGTCGTCGACAACGTCCTCCCCGGCATGGAGGCGTCGTTCGTCGAGATCGGCCTGCCGAAGAACGGCTTCCTCTACGTGGACGAGATCGTCGTCCCCGAGCTCGAGGGGAAGCGGCACGGCCGCCGTATCCAGGACCTGATCCAGCGCGGCGAGGAGGTGCTCGTCCAGGCGGTCAAGGACCCCATGGGCACGAAGGGCGCGCGGCTCACGACGGAGATCTCGCTGCCCGGCCGCTTCCTCGTCTACACGCCGTTCGGCGAGGGGATCGGCATCTCCCGCCGGCTCGACGACGCCGAGCGCGAGCGGCTGAAGAAGATCTCCAGGGGGCTCGACCTGCCCGAGGGCGGGATCATCATCCGCACGGCCGCGGAGGGCGCTTCCGAGGAGGAGCTCCAGGGCGACCTCGCGCTTCTCCAGAAGCTCTGGGCGACGATCAAGGGCCGCGCCGACCGGACGAAGGCCCCTGCGCTCGTCTACCAGGAGGCCGAGCTGCCGCTCAGAATCGTGCGCGATCTCTTCATCCGCGACTTCGCGCGCGTCGTCGTCGACCACGACCGGACGTATCGCCGGATCGTCGGCTACCTCAAGCGGACGTCGCAGGATCTCGCGCAGCGCGTCGAGCTCTACCAGGGCCGCGAGCGCCTGATGGACGTGGCCGGCGTCGATGCGGCCGTCCGCTCGACGCTCGACCGGCGCGTCAACCTCCCGTCCGGCGGCTACCTCATCTTCGACTACGCGGAGGCGTTCACCGTGATCGACGTGAACACCGGCCGCTTCGTCGGCGCGCGGGGCCGCTCGAGCGGCGCGCGGCTCGAGGACACGATCACGAAGAACAACCTCGAGGCCGTCGAGGAGGTCGTCCGCCAGCTCCGCCTGCGCGACATCGGCGGGATCATCGTCATCGACTTCATCGACATGGCGAACCCGAAGAACCGGGCGCAGGTCGAGGACGCGCTGCGCGCCGAGCTCGAGAAGGACCGGACGAAGACGTACGTCGTCGAGATCTCCCCGCTCGGGCTCGTCGAGATGACGCGCCAGAACGTGACGGACGGGCCGCGCGAGATCCTCACGGTCGCCTGCCCGACGTGCGCGGGCGACGGGATCGTCGTCTCGATGGAGACCCATGCGGTCGACGTCGAGCGCGAGCTGCGGCGGCTCGTGCGGACGTCGCGCCACCAGGGGTTCCGGGTCGAGGTGGCGGCGGACGTCTCGCCGCTCCTCGTCGGGCCGGGCGCGGCGCGGCTCGTGGAGCTCGAGCGCGAGACCGGCCGGCGCTTCTTCCTCGAGATGCGCGAGGACGTGCACGGCGACCACTTCGTCGTCCTCGACCGCGGCCCGGTCTCGAAGCTCGAGCCGAAGGGGCTCCCGGTCGCCGCGGGCGACGAGGTCGACGTGAAGATCGTGCAGCCGCACGCCGCGCTCGCGGGCGAGGCGATCGGGCGGCTGAACGGCTACACGGTCTCGGTCGCCGACGCGCGCTCGCTCGTCGGCAAGACCGTGAAGGTCCGGATCGAGCGCGCGACTCCGAGCCTGGCCTACGCGGTCGTGGCCGACGCCGCCTCGTCGGAGGCGCCGGTCGAGGCGGGCGACGAGCTCGAGCGCGAGGACGGCGCGCTGCCCCAGAAGGAGGAGCCCGCAAAGAAGAAGTCGCGCCGCGGCTCGCGCGGCGGGCGCGGCCGCAAGAAGGCGGCCGCCGAGCCGAAGCCCGATGCCGCGGAGCCGGCCGCCGAGCCGGTCGCGGACTCCGCGCCCGAGCCCGAGCCGGAGCCGGAGGTACGCGAGGCGGAGCCCGAGGGTGAGCAGCCGGCGGCGGAGAAGCCGAAGAAGAAGACACGGCGCGGCTCGCGCGGCGGGCGCGGCCGCAAGAAGAAGACGGCCGCGCCGGCGACCGCGAGCGCGAACGGAGACGGCGCGGCGCCGGCCGCCGAAGCGGCCCCCGAGCCCGAGCCGGAGCCAGAGCCCGAGGCGGCCTCCACGAACGGCGAGGCGCCGTCCGAGGAGCAGCCGAAGAAGAAGAAGACGCGGCGCGGCTCGCGCGGCGGGCGCGGCCGCAAGAAGAAGATCGCCGCGCCCACGGAGGGCGACGCGGCGCCCGCGACGGACGGTGCGCCGGAGCCGATCGCAGCGATTGCCTCCGACGAGGAGCCTCGGCTAGACTAGGCCGAAGCGGGCGGAAGCCCGCTTCCTTACGGAGACGACATGACCTACGCGATCATCGGCATCGGCGGCAAGCAGTACCGCGTCCGCGAGGGCGAGTGGCTCCTCGTGGACCGGGTCGCCACGAAGGAGGGCAAGACGTTCAAGCCGGACGTCCTCCTCCTCGGCGGCGACGGCGGGCCGAAGCTCGGCGACGACCTGAAGGGCGCCGAGGTGACCGCGCTCGTGACCGGCCACGTGCTCGGCGAGAAGATCGTCGTGGGCAAGCACCGTCAGCGCACCGGCTACCGCCGGCGCAAGGGCCACCGGAGCCGCCTCTCGCGGATCGAGATCCAGTCGATCGGCGCGAAGAGCGCCCGCAAGGCGCCTGCGAAGAAGGCCGAGGGGGAGAAGAAGGAGACGAAGGCGAAGTCCTCGACGGCGGCGAAGAAGCCGGCCGCGAAGAAGAAGACGGAAGGAAAGAGCTAGTGGCACACAAGAAGGGGCTCGGCTCCTCGAAGAACGGGCGCGACTCCGAGTCCAAGCGGCTCGGCGTCAAGATGTTCGACGGCCAGGAGATCAAGGCCGGCATGATCGTCGTCCGCCAGCGCGGGACGCGCTTCCGCCCGGGTGCGGGGACGGGGCTCGGCCGCGACCACACGATCTTCGCCACGCGCGACGGCCGCGTCGAGTTCAGCGCCTCGGGCGCGACCCGGACGATCTCCGTCGTCTAGAGCCCGGGGGGCGACCCGGTGTTCCAGGACCGGGCCCGGATAGACGTCGAGGCCGGGCGGGGCGGCGACGGCTCGCTCTCGTTCCGGCGCGAGAAGTACGTCCCGAAGGGCGGCCCGGACGGCGGCGACGGTGGGAAGGGCGGCGACGTCCTGCTCGTCGCCGACCCGGACCTCCGCGACCTGGGCTTCCTCGCGCGCAAGCAGCGCGTGAAGGCGCCCCGCGGCCGGCACGGCCAGGGCGCGAACAAGAAGGGAGCGGACGGCGAGGACGTCGAGCTGCGCGTGCCGATGGGGACGCAGGTCTTCGACGAGGAGGGCCGGCTCGTCGCCGACCTCGCGCACGCGGGCGCCCGAACCGTGCTCGCCCGCGGTGGGCTCGGCGGCTACGGGAACAAGCGGTTCGCGTCGCCGACCGAGCAGGCCCCGCGCGTGGCGGAGGTCGGGCAGGCCGGGGAGGAGGGGACGTTCGAGCTGCGCCTGAAGCTGCTCGCGGACGCCGCGCTCCTCGGCTTCCCGAACGCGGGCAAGTCGTCGCTCCTGCGGCGGATCTCGAACGCGAAGCCGAAGGTCGCCGAGTATCCCTTCACGACACTCGCGCCGGTGCTGGGGACGGTCGAGGCGCCGGACGGGCGGCAGCTCACCGTCGCCGACGTGCCGGGGCTCGTGGAGGGGGCGAGCGAGGGCGTCGGGCTCGGCGACGAGTTCCTCGCGCACCTCGAGCGGGCGCGGCTCTTCCTGCACGTGATCGACGTGACCGAGGACGCGGCAGAGCGGTTCGCCGCGATCGACCGCGAGCTCGCGGCGTACGGCGCCGGGCTCGCCGAGCGGCCGCAGCTCGTCGTCCTGAACAAGACCGACCTCGTGCCGGAGCCTCCGCCGTTCCCACTCGTGGACACGCGTGTCGTGGGCGTCGTGCCGGTGTCGGCCGCGACCGGTGCCGGAATCGACGCGCTCCGGCGGGCACTGTTCGAGGCGGCCGCGGCGGCCGTGCCGCCCCACGGCGGGCCGGTCGGGCCAGAGGAGGACGAGCTCGCGGACTTCCTCGTCTACCGCCCGCAGCCGCCCCGCGCCCGTCCGTTCCGGATCTTCCGCGGCGACCGCGGCTTCCGCGTGAGCGGACCGGCGGCGGAGGGGCTCGCCGCCGACGAGCTCCGCGAGGCCCTGCGCCGCGCCGGCGCGCGGCCCGGCGATCAGGTGACCGTCGGCGAGCGGACGTACGAGTTCTCGTGATCGTCACACTCTCGGCACGAAGCGTCCCACCCGCGTGCGGTTTCCTCGGCTACGCTTATCGGCGAGGGGTACCTCAGGGGGGTCCCCCGGGGGAGATCACGTGAGCGTCGCGCTCCTCGGCGGCACGTTCGACCCGCCGCACGTCGGGCACGTCGCGCTCGCGCGGGCGGCGCTCGCCGAGCTCCCGATCGACCGCGTCGTCGTGGTTCCGCTCGGCGAGGCACCGCACAAGGCGGTCGAGACCGACGCGGAGACGCGCCTCCGGCTCGCCGAGGCCGCGTTCGCGGACGAGCCGCGCGTCGAGGTCTCGCGCCACGAGCTCGAGCGGCCCGGCCCGTCGTACACCGTGGACACCGCCCGCTGGGCGGCGGGCGAGCTCGGCGATCCGATCTTCCTCGTCGGCGCCGACGAGTTCGCCGACTTCCTCACGTGGCGCGAGCCCGAGACGATCCTCGAGCTCGCACGCGTCGCGGTGGCCGTCCGACCCGGCTCCGACGCGGCGCGCCTCGACCGCGTCCGCACCCGGCTCGCGCGCCCGGATCGCGTGGTGGAGCTTCCGTTCACGCCGCTCGACGTCTCGTCGACGGAGATCCGCGAGCGCGTCGCGAACGGCGAGCCGATCGACGGCCTCGTCCCACCGGCGGTCGCGCGTCTCGTGGCCGAGCTCCGCCTCTACCGCCCGTAGCGGTTGCCGCCCTCCCCGCCGCGGGCTACCCTGAGCTCGATGGCAGGAATCCATACGGAGCCGCTGGCCCGCTGACCCCGCTCGAGCAAGCGCAACGCATCGCGGCGATCGCCCAGGAGAAGCTCGGCCGCGACGTCTCCATCCTCGACATGCGGCCCGTGTGTTCGTACACGGACTACTTCGTGCTCTGCACCGGGAACAACCCGCGGCAGACGAAGGCGATCTACGACGAGGTGCACGCCCGCCTGAAGAAGGAGGAACGCCTCCTCCCGCACTCGGTCGCGGGACTCGACCAGTCGACGTGGATCCTCGCGGACTACCTCGACGTCGTCCTGCACGTCTTCACGCCGGACGCGCGCGACTACTACCGGCTCGAGGACCTCTGGGGCGACGTGCCGTCCGTCGAGCCGGCCGCGACGGCCTAGAGCACGGCCCAGACGACGACCGCCACCACCACGAGGAGCGCGGCGAAGAGGAGGAGCGCCCCGACGAACCCGATCGCCGGGCTCTGCACGCGTGCGCGGCGGCGGGTCTCCGGATCCGGATCGGCGGTCGGCACGGTCAGTGCGCGGCGCGGGAAAACGGCCGCCAGGGGACGAGCTCGAAGCATGTTCCGCAGCAGGACGGGCACGAAGGGCCGGCCCGGAAGAGCCCGGTCTGGCCGCACGCCGTGCAGCGCAGCTTCGCCGCCGCGGCGAGCGCGCGGCTCGTGCGGCCCTTCGGTGTGTGCGGCTCGGTCACTGCCGCGCGCCTACCCGCCGCCGCGCCCGTGAAACAGGCGAGGCGCCGTGCGCGGTTCGCTATCGTGTCCCTGCTCGGGGCCATAGCTCAGCTGGGAGAGCGCCACGCTGGCAGCGTGGAGGTCGCCGGTTCGAGCCCGGCTGGCTCCATC
>JAICNY010000208.1 GCA_025930955.1 Thermoleophilia bacterium | reverse complement strand
GTCCGCGACGACCTCGACCGCTCCGCCGACGGCGTCGAGGCCCTCGCGCTCGAGCGCCTCGACCTGGAGGAGGAGCCGGTCGGGGAGCGACACGTCGTCCGCGTCCATCCGGGCGACCAGCCGTCCGCGCGCCTCGCTCCGCGCCCGCTCGAGCGCTGCGACGATCCCGGCCGGCGTCTGCCGCACGAGCCGGAAGCGCGGGTCTCGCGCGGCGTACGCGGACGCGAGCTCCGGCGACGAGTCGCGCGAGCCGTCGTCCACGACGACGACCTCGAGGTCGGCGAGCGTCTGCGCCGCGAGCGAGCCGAGCGCCTCGGCGAGGAACGCCTCGCCGTCCCGCACGGGCAGGAGGACGGACACGAGCGGAGGCACGCGACGAACCCTAGAGCCGCCCGCCGGCCGGGCCGCGGGCTCGCCCGCGACCCGGCCGTGTGGCAGGACCGGGGCTACCGGTGCGCCGCCGCCCGCTCGGCCTCCGGCTCCGTCACCGGCACCGGCTGCGCGCTCAGGACGACCTTGAGCGCGTTCGTCGTCGCCGCGTCGGCGAAGACGTCGTAGGCCTCCATCGTGTCGGCGAGCTCGAACCGGTGCGTCGCGAACGGGGTCGGGTCGAGCCGGCCCGCCGCGATCAGCTCGAGCAGCCGCGGCGTCGTGTTCGTGTCCACGAGACCGGTCTTGATCGTCACGTCCTTGATCCAGAGGGTCTCGAGGTGGAGCGTCGCCGGGTGGCCGTGGACGCCCACGTTGGCCACGCTGCCGCCCGGCCGCACGATCTCCGTGCAGAGCTCGAACGTCCCGGGGACGCCGACCGCCTCGACCGCCACGTCGACGCCGAGGCCGCCCGTGAGCTCCGCGATCCGCGCGGGCGCGTCCTCGGAGCCGTTGTTGACCACGACGTCGGCCCCGAAGTCGAGCGCCTTCCCGAGGCGCGCGTCCGCGAGGTCGATCGCCACGATCCTGGCCGGCGTGAAGAGCTTCGCGGTCATGATCGTCGCGAGGCCGATCGGCCCCGCCCCGACGATCGCGACCGTGTCTCCCGGCGTCACGCCGCCGTTCAGCACGCCGACCTCGTACGCGGTCGGGAGGATGTCGGCGAGGAAGAGCACCTGCTCGTCCGTCAGCCCCTCCGGGATCTTGTAGACGGACGTGTCGGCGAACGGCACCCGCGCGTACTCGGCCTGGAGGCCGTCGATCAGGTGGCCGAAGATCCAGCCGCCCCCGCCGGTGCAGAGCCCGTAATGGCCCTCCTTGCAGAAGCGGCACCGGCCGCACGCGGTGATGCACGAGACGAGGACGCGGTCGCCCTCCGCGACGGTCGTGACCGCCGCGCCGGCCTCGACGACCGTGCCGACGGCCTCGTGGCCGAGCACCGTCCCCGGTGTCACCTCCGGCACGTCGCCCTTGAGGATGTGCAGGTCGGTCCCGCAGATGGTCGAGGAGTCGATCCGGACGACGACGTCCGTCGGCTCCTCCAACGCCGCGTCCGGGACGGTCTCCCAGCGGCGTTCTCCGGGCCCGTGGTACACGAGCGCTTTCATGGCGCCTCCTTTCGGCTGCTGCCCGAACCCTCCCGGGCGCCCGGCGCAGCCACATCGGCGTCGACGCGGATCGCGTGCGGGAAAAGCCGCAGTCAGCCGCGCAGCCCGGCGAGCGCGTGCTCGAAGACGCGCAGGTGGCCCTCGGAGAAGAGGACGAACGTCGCGCGCTCGATCGCCTCGTGGCGGGCGAGGCCCTCGGCGGTCGTCCGCAGGGCGATCGGCGCCGCGAGCTCGACGGGGAAGCCGTAGACGCCCGTCGAGATCGCCGGGAACGCGACGGTACGGCAGCCGAGCTCGGCGGCGAGCTCGACCGAGCGGCGGTGGCACGACGCGAGCAGCTCCTCCTCGCCCGCGTCGCCGCCCTGCCAGACCGGACCGACCGTGTGGATGACGTGCCGCGCGGGCAGGTCGCCGGCGCCGGTCGCCTTCGCATCGCCGGTCGCGCAGCCGCCGAGCCGCCGGCATTCCTCGAGGATCGACGGCCCGCCGGCGCGGTGGATCGCCCCGTCCACGCCCCCGCCGCCGAGGAGCGAGGAGTTCGCCGCGTTCACGATCGCGTCCGCCGCGTGGCGCGTGATGTCGCCGAGCGCGACCTCGATCCGGTGGACGCCCTGCACATGCGCGACCGTAGCCGATCGGTCACGAGAGAGGGGCGGCTCGCGGGCCGCCCCTCTCTCTCGAACGACTTGCGCCGTCGACTACCGGCCGACGGCGGTTCCCTTGAGCGGGATCGTCGTCTCCTGGGTCTGCGGGTTCAGGTGCCCGAACCGCTTCGCCCCGGCGACGGCCCTGTCCGCGAGATTCCAGATCGTGAGCCCGCGCGTCATGTCGGACTCGTAGATCAGGCCGTTGTACCAGTACGCGCTCCAGTCCCCGCCGCTCTCGATCGCGGCCGGGTTGGCCGGGTTGATCAGCGGTGCCGGGTCGGCGTACGCGATCTCGCGCACGTTCGCCGGGTCGGTGAAGTCGAGCACGCTGATCCCGGACTGGTAGTTCCCCGCGACGAGGATCCTGCCCTTATCGGTCGGCACGACGTTGTAGTTGTGCCAGGTGCAGTTCTCGGTCGCCGTCTGCGGGCGCGGATGGACGAACGTCCCGAGCTGGTTGCCCTCGTGGTCGTAGAAGAAGAGCGTCCGGTCGACGAGCGCGCTCGTCTCCTGGCAGCGAGCCTGCGTGCCGCCGCCCGGCTCGTGGCCGAAGATGAGCACCTCGCCGTCCCAGCTCCACGCGGCCGAGTGGCCGATCGTGACGCCCGGGATGTCGAAGTGGTGCATGAGCACCGGGTTCGTGAGCGAGCCGCCGTCGGCCGGATCGAGGCTGAAGATCCGTGCGCCCTCGCCGCCGGCGCACGCGAGCCGGTTCGCGTCGCCGAGGATGACGCCGATGTCGTGGCACGTGTGCATCGAGTCGACGCTCGTCAGCTTCTGCGCGCTCGCCGGGTCGCTGAGCGGAACCTCGACGATCTCGAAGAAGTCGCACGTCCCGCCCGCCGACGAGCTGTTGTAGACGAGCAGCCGGTCGTTCGCGAGATCCGGCACGCCGGTCGCCGTGTGCGACCCGCAGCCGAAGTCCGGGTTCCGGGCGATCGTCCCGTTGACCGGGAGACCGGCGGCCCTGATCGCCGCGCCGTCGGCCATCGAGATGTGTACGCCCGTGATCGTTACCGCCGGGTCGGCGCCGCCCATCGTGGTCGGAGCTCCGGGGGCGTTGTTCACAACGATGATGGCCACGGCGCCGCTCGCCTGCGCGTTCGCCGCCTTGACGGTGAAGTTGCAGTTCCCGCGGTCGACGAGCGCGATCGAGCCCGCCGGGACGGTGAAGGGCTCGCAGCCGTCGGTGGGGCTGACGCCCGCGCCGTCGTTGCCCGCAACGATCGCGCCGGAGAGACCGGCGAGCGTCGGAGGCGTGCCCCAGTTCGCGCCGGCGGCCGGATACGTGCCCGCTGCCGCGCCGGAGGCGATCGTCACCTGGTGCGGCTGC
>JAICNY010000155.1 GCA_025930955.1 Thermoleophilia bacterium | reverse complement strand
GGCGGGATCGACTCGCCCACGGTCGTGTACCAGCAGGTGTACCGGAGCCAGTCCGACCTCTACCGCTACGACATCGACACCGGCGTCCGGTCGAAGCTGCCCGCGGTCCGGGTGAACACGCGGCACTGGGAGTACGCGCCTTCGATCTCGGGCGATTGGATCGGCTTCTCACGCGACATCCCGCGCGGCCGGACGCGCATCGTGCTCTACAACCAGTCGACGTTCGTCCAGCGGATCCTCGAAACGATCGAGGCGAACGCCTTCGGCTACAGCGGCCAGGTGGCCGGAAACTGGTTCGTCTGGACGCGCTGCGCGAAGAGCTGCCACGTCTTCCGCTACAACATCGCCGCGCGGACGCGGCTCCGCCTGCCGAAGCCGTCCGGGCCCGGCAACCGCGAGCACTACGCGGCGTCGGTCACGGACGCGGGCGTCGTCTACGCCGCACGGAGCGCCCGGGCGTGCGGCGCGTCGGTCAAGATCGTCCGGTTCTTCGGCCCCGGAGACCCGGCGACCGGCACCGTCGTCGCGTTCCTGCCGCGGGGCCGCGACCTCATCGTCTCGAACACCCGCGTGAACGAGGACGGCAGCACCGATGTCTACTACGACCGGCGGAGATGCGCCGACAACCCGGCCTGGGACGTCTACCGCATCACCGACCCGGCGCCGCGCCCCGGGAGGAGCGCGAGCGTCGACTCCGCGGCCTCCTCGACGCGCGCCCTCGACAGCGGCAGCGGGAAGAGCTGGTCCTTCAGCCACCCCGGCAAGAGATCGCGGTAATGCGGGCTCGCGGGGTGGCCCGATTGCCCGGGGCAGAGGGCGATCCGGGCCTCGTCGTCCGACCCGAGATCCCAGACGGCGCGTAGCGCGGGCCCGATCATCGCGTCGCGGCCGGCGGCCGGCGCGGCGGCGAGGACGGCGACGGTGTCCGCGTCGCCGCCGACGGGGAACGGGCCGGCCGAGAGGAGCCGGCGGAGGCCCGGGAGGCGCTCGAGCGCATGGGCGAGCCGC
This sequence comes from Thermoleophilia bacterium, assembly GCA_025930955.1. Lineage (GTDB taxonomy): Bacteria > Actinomycetota > Thermoleophilia > Gaiellales > Gaiellaceae > JAICNY01. The sequence goes on along the minus strand of JAICNY010000155.1, from coordinate 5,584 downwards.
AGGCGATGCCGCGCGCCGCGGCGCCAGCGCGCGGGATCGGGGCCGAGCTCGCGCACGGCCGCGGCGAGCGCGCGGCGCACGGCCTCGCGGGCCGATCCGCACGGAAAGAACGCGTCGTCGCGTTCCGCGAGCGCGCGGATCACGTGCGGCCGGGCGCGCTCGTGGATGCCGATCGGAAGCTCTTCGGGCCCGCAGTCGGCGAACGCCTCGCGCTCGAGCGCCCGCATGAGCGCCCCGTACACCGCCCCGCCGCGGCTCTCGGGGGCGAGGTCGCCGTCCCACCGGCGCAGCAGGGCGAGCGCGCGCCCCTCGAGGCCGCCGTGCGCCTCGGCGAGGCCGTCGAGCGCGGCCGCGAGCTCGAGCCCCGGGAGCGAGCGGCGGTCGTGCATGATCCGCTCGGCATCCGCGGCCGTGAGGCCGTCGCGCCCGTCCAGAAGCGCCGCGATCCGCGCCGCCCGGTAGCCGCTGAGCGGCTCGCCGGAAAAGTCCTCCGGAGCGCCGGGCGGAGCGATCCTGTGGTTCGCGGAGACGATCGCACCGCCGGCCGGGTCGCGGAGGCGCGGGAGCTCGCCGGGCGCGAAGTACCCGTCCCAGCCGTACGCCGGGTCGCCGCCCGGCGACGGGATCGAGCCGTCGCCCGCTCGGCGGCGGGGAATCGGCCCGCCGGCGAGCCGGTACGCGATCGCCCCGTCCGCGTCCGCGAGGACGAAGTTGTGCGGCGGGCCCGTGAACCGGTCGAGCGCGGCGTCCGCCTCGTCCACCGAGGCCGCGTCCATGAGGTCGAAGATCGAGCGGAGCGTCTCGCCCGGCTCGTGGTGGCTCCAGCGGAGGGCGAGCGCCCGGCCGTCGTGGCGCGCGACGACCGGCCCGTGGCGGGTGACGAGGACGTCCTCGACGACCGGCGCCCGCCGCCCGCGCACCCGGATCGGCTCGCGCACGACCTCGTGCGCCTCGTCCTCGAGCGAGACCGCGAAGAGATCCTGCGTGTCGACCATCGCGGTCGTCATCCCCCACGCGATTCGCCGGTTCCGCCCCAGCACGACCGCAGGCGCGCCCGGCACCGTGACGCCGGCGCACATGCCGCCGTCCCACTCGAGGTGCTGGACGTGCCAGACGGACGGGATCCCGAGCAGGAGGTGCGGGTCGTTCGCGACGAGCGGGCGGCCGGACGCCGTGCGCGAGCCGGCGAGGGCGAAGGCGTTCGAGGCGCCCTCCGTCACCGGCGCGCGCGCGAGCCCCTCGGCGACGAGGGCCTCGTCCAGGTGCACCGGATGCCCGTCGGGGTAGGCGGGGGCGAGCCGCGACAGCCGCTCCTTGCCGAGCCGCGCCCGGACGAGCTCGAGCGTCCAGTTCCCGGAGAGGGAGAGCGCGAGCACGGCCGCGGGCGCCTGCACGTCGAGCGGCGTCCACGGCTCCGGCCGGACGCGCAGCAGCCGCAGCTCGAGCGGGAGCGGCCCGTGCGCGAGGAACGCGTTCACGCCCTCGCAGTAGGCCTCGACGAGCGCGCGCGTCCGGTCGTCGCACGCGGCTGCGTCGCGCTCGGCCGCCTGCCGCAGGAGCAGCCGGCGCGCCGTCCGGTCGAGCTCGAGCGCCCGGCGGCCGGCGAGCTCCGCGAGCCGCCCGAACGCGTAGCGGCGCAGCGACTCCATCTGGAAGAGCCGGTCCTGCGCGTGGACGTAGCCCTGCGCGCGCACGAGGTCGAGTCGGCTCCCGGCGTAGACGTGCGGGATCCCGTGGCGGTCGCGCACGACCTCGACCGGCGCGTCGAGGCGGTCGAGCCGGATCTCCCCCTCCGTCTGCGGCAGCGACCGGCGGGCGAGCCGCCGGAGCGCCGCGCTCGTCACTCCACGGACCGGAAGCCCGCGCGCGACATCCGCTCGACGATCGCCTCGCGCTCGACCCGCTCGTCGTCCCATGTGAGCGAGACCTGCCCCATGAGCGTCGCGTTCGCACCCTCGAGGCCCTCGAGCCCTTCGAGCGCCTTGCCGAGCCGCATGACGCACCGCTCGCAGCGGATGCCGGTCACCTGGAGCGTGTCGGACTGCACGGCCACGGCCTGATCCTACGTGGCGGCGACGAGGCCGTCGCAGAGCGACCGGAGCCCCTCGCGGCGGCCGTGCTCGAGCTGCGCGTCGGCCTGCGCGAGGTTCTCGAGCGGCGCGAGGTACGCGGCCGTGCCGAGCCGCTCCGCGGCGGGCGCCACGCGTTCGAGCAGCTCGGCGAGAAGCTCGTCCGCGCGCACGACGTGGCTCCCGTCAGGGTGGACGAGCTCGGCCTGCGCGCCGAACCGCGCCGCGGCCCAGCGGTTCTGCGCGTAGAGCCCGCGATCGGCCGGCGCCTCCGGGGGCGTGCCGTTCGCGGTCGCGACGAGCGCCTGCACGAGCGCCGCGAACGCGACCGTCACCTCGAGCCCCGTCGGCTGATCGGGCGCGCGCACCTCGAGCGTCCCGAAGGTCGGGTGCGGGCGGACGTCCCACCAGATCCGCGTGTAGCGGTCGGCGAGCCCGAGCTCGACGAGCCGCTCGGCGAAGCGCTCCCACTCCTCGTACGAGCCGAAGACGGGCGGGCCGGCGCTCCGCGGGAGGAGCGCGAGGATCTCCGCGCGGGTGGACGCGAGGCCCGTCTCCGCGCCCGCGAGATACGGCGAGTTGGCGGATGCCGCCAGCACGACAGGGAGCCACGGGAGCACCCGCTCGAGCGCGGCCATGCACGCCTCGGGGCTCGCGACCCCGACATGGACGTGCAGCCCGGAGCAGAACTGGCGCCGCGCCGCCGAGCCGGCGTACTCGACGAACTCGAGGTAGCCCGGGTCGGGCGTGATCTCCTGCTCCTGCGCGACCGCGGTCGGCCACGTTCCGGTCGCGGCGAGCCCGAGGCCTGCGTCGGCCGCGCGGCGGCGGGCGCCGGAGCGGAGCTCCTCGAGCTCGGCCGCCGCATCGTCGACCGACGCGCAGACGCCCGTCGTGAGCTCGACGACCGCACGGAAGAGCTCCGGCTTGCAGCGCTCTCCGTCGAGCACCTCGGGCGGCACGGGCGCCGGCTCGAGCGACTCCGCGTCGACGACGAAGAGCTCCTCCTCGATTCCGAGCGTCAGGCCGTCCCGCTCCCCGAAGGCGTGCGGAATCACGCGCGGGAGTCTAGGGGCGCAGGCTAGCCGCGGGTGTCGGCCGAGACGTCCGGCAGCGTGCCGAGCGTGACGGTGACCTCGACCTCCTCCTCGCCGCGGAGGAGCGCGAGATCGAGCTCGTCGCCCGGCTTCTTCGCGGCGACGATCTGGCGGAGGTCGTCCGACGTCCGGATCGTCCGCCCGTCCGCGCGCACGATCACGTCGCCGCCGACCGCGTAGGACTGGCCGTCGATCACGACCGTCTGCTGGGCGCCCTGGAGCCCCGCCTCCTCGGCCGGGCTGCCCGGGTAGACCTGCGCGACGAGGGCGCCCCGCTCCGGGACGTTCACGTAGCGCGCGACGTCCGGAGTCAGGTCCTGCATGGACACGCCGAGATAGGAGTGCTCGACGCGCCCACTCTCGAGCAGCTCGCCGACGACCGTCTTCACCGTGTTCACCGGGACGGCGAAGCCGATCCCGACGTTGCCCTCGGAGCCGGCGGTCGCGATCTGCGTGTTCACGCCGATCACGTCGCCCTCGGTGTTCAGGAGCGGGCCGCCGGAGTTCCCCTGGTTGATCGCGGCGTCGGTCTGGATCACCTTGTCGATCGTGAAGTTGCTCGGCGAGAGGATCTGGCGCTGGAGAGCGCTCACGATCCCCGCCGTGACCGTCCGGTCGAGGCCGAACGGGTTGCCGATCGCGATCACCTCGTCGCCCACGCGCACGGTGGAGGAGTCGCCGAGCGGGATCGGCGTGAGCGCGCGCCGGTGCTCCTGGATCTTGAGGAGCGCGAGATCGGTGGACGGGTCGACGCCGACGAGCTTGGCCGCAACGCCGTCGTCCTGGGAGAAGTTCACGAGGATCTCGTCCGCACCCTCGATCACGTGGTAGTTCGTGACGATGTGGCCGTCCTTGTCGATCACGAAGCCGGAGCCGAGCGCCTCGCCCGGCTGCGGGCCGAAGAAGCCCTGGGTGACACGGCTCGACGTGACCTGCACGACGCCCGGCGCCGCGCGTGCGTAGACGTCGCCGACCGTGACGGCGGCGCCGTCGGACTCGAAGGCGGCGGCCTGCAGATCGGCGGGCGCGCTTTCACGGATCACGGTCGTCGTCTCGCCGTCCCAGACGGTGCTGCCGATCGCGAAGGCGACGCCTCCTCCGACGAGCCCGGAGGCGAGCAGGGCGGCGACGAAGGGCACCGGCTTCACGGCATTCGTTATAGCCCCGGCCCCTCGAGGCCGCCGTTTCCGACGGTTAAGGGACGGTTAACGCCGCCGCAGCGTGCGGAACGTGATCGAGTGGCGGAGCTCTTTCGTCTGCGGGATCGAGTGCTCCCACGACCGGCGGGCCTCACCGGCGAGGACGTAGCCGGAGCGGGGCTCGGCGACGAGCTCCCACACGCGCCGCCGCTCGCCCTTCCCGCGCTGGAAGCGGAGGCGGGCCGGCGCGCCGAGGGAGAGGCCGACGACGAGGTCGAACGCGGGCGCGTCGCGGTGCCAGCCGATCGACGAGCCCGGCGGGTAGCGCTGGACGAGGATCTCGACGAGCTCCTCCGGCTCGACGCCCGCGAGCCCGGCCGCCCGGGCGCGCGCGGGGAGCAGCCAGTCCGGCACCGGCTCCCCGGGCCTCGGCGCGCGCGACTCGTAGTCGTAGTCGAGCCCGTAGTGGCGCGCCGTGCGCTTCGCCGCCTGCCCACGAATGACGATCGGGTCGAACCGCAGGGCGGCGAGCACGTCGAGGAGCGTCCGCTCCTCCTCGGCGCTCAGGGCGTCGGGTCGGTAGACGAGTCCCTCGGGCTCCTCGCTCGGCGCTCGCGCCACGGGGCGACGCTACCCATACTCCCGCGGGATGGACCGTCGGCACGGGATCGGCCTCGGCGAGGCGACGCGCGTCTGGGCCCTCGTCGGCCTGAACAGCTTCGGCGGGCCGGCGGGCCAGATCGCCGTCATGCACCGGATGCTCGTCGAGGAGCGGCGCTGGTTCGGCGAGCGGCGCTTCCTCCACGCGCTCAACTACTGCATGCTCCTCCCCGGGCCGGAGGCGCAGCAGCTCGCGACGTACTTCGGCTGGCTCCTGCACGGCGTGCGAGGCGGCCTGATCGCCGGCAGCCTCTTCGTGCTCCCCGGCTTCGCGCTCATCCTCGCGCTCAGCCTGATCTACGCGGGGCACGGCGACACGGCGCTCGTCGAGGCGGTCTTCTACGGCATCAAGCCGGCGGTGCTCGCGATCGTCGCGTACGCGGTCGTGCGCATCGGGTCGCGGGTGCTCGGGAACCGCGTGCTCGTCGGCCTTGCGGCCACGGCCTTCGTGGCGATCTTCTTCTTCGACGTGCCGTTCCCGCTCATCGTGGCCGGCGCGGCGGTCGTGGGCTGGCTCGGCGGACGGCGGCGGCCGGACGCGTTCACCGGCGCGCTCGCGGACGAGGATGCGGACGACGCCGGCGAGGAGCCGCGCGTGCGGCCCTCGCTCCGCCGCGGG
>JAICNY010000136.1 GCA_025930955.1 Thermoleophilia bacterium | reverse complement strand
GCGCGGCTCACCGACGCTCGACCTCGCCGACGCGAATCGTCATGGCCCTCGCGGAGCAAGGGCCGGATTCGCGTCGGCCTACTCCCCGGGTTGGACTCGAACCAACAACCCTCCGGTTAACAGCCGGATGCTCTGCCAATTGAGCTACCGGGGACGGCGAGGCTCAGTGTAGCGGCGTCAGACGAGGGCCGATGCGGCTTCGCGGACTCGTTCGAGCTCCGTCTGGAGCTCCTTCAGGCGGTCGCCCTCGGCGCCTTCGAGCTGGCGGCGGAGGTGGCGCTCACGGAGGCGCAGGAGGAGCTCACGGGCGGTTGCGCCGTCGAGCGCCTCGGCCGCGGCGCGGGCATCCAGCTCGGCGAGCGAGGCCGTCAGCTCGTCCGGCGCCGCGCCCGCGACGAGCGCCTCGCGCAGCCCCCGGTTCTCGTCGGAGTCGAAGTGCTCCGGGCCGAGCTCGGCGAGGATCCGGGCGAGCTCCGGGTGGGCGCGCACGCCCGCGAGCGCGCTCCGCTCGAGCTTGTCCGCGGCGTCCACGAGCCGCGGCGAGAGCGCCGCGCCAAGCGACGCGGCCCCCGTCCGGCGGAGCTCGACCGTCAGCCCCAGCTGGTCGTTCGCGAGCCGCCACGCGTCGTGGCGCTCGGGCGACTCGGGAATCGCGTTCAGCACGTCCTGCACCCGGAGGTACGCGTGCTGGCGGTCGCGCGCACGGTCGAGCTCGAGCCGGACGCGGTGCACGGCGTACGGCTCGGCCCCCTCGAGGCGCGCCTCGAACCCGGCCGGGTCGTCCGCCGGATCGGTGCCCTTCGGCAGCGCGACGACGCGGACGTCGAGCGACTGGCGCAGCGCGAGCTCCATCCCGCGGAGCGTCGCGTCCTCCCCCGCCGCGTCGGCGTCGAAGCAGAGGAAGACGCGGTTCGTCAGCTTGCGGAGCTCGGCGAGCTGGCGCTCGGTGAGCGCCGTGCCCATCGAGGCCACGACCGGCTCGAGCGCCGCCTGGCGGAGGGCGATCACGTCCGTGTTCCCCTCGACGACGACCGCGCGGTCCTGCTTCGCGATCGCCGCGCGCGCGAGGTGCAGCCCGTAGAGGACGTTCGACTTGCGGAAGAGCTCGCTCTCCGGCGAGTTCACGTACTTGCCGCGCAGCGGGTCGTCCTCGCGGAGCTTCCGCGCCTGGAAGCCGATCACGCGGCCGCGCGCGTCGGCGAGCGGGAACATGAGCCGCCGCTGGAAGTAGTCCCCGCCGCGGCGCGAGAGCAGGCCGGCGGCGGCGAGCTCGTCGCGCGTGTAGCCCTGCTCCTGCGCCTTGCGGACGAGCGTCGCGCCCGGCGGGGAGAGCCCGAGCCGGAACTCGCGGCAGGCCTCCTCCCCGAGCCCGCGCGACGCGAGGTACTCGCGGGCGCCCGCCCCGTCCTCGCCCTCCCAGAGCCGGCGCTCGTAGTACACGGCCGCCTGCTCGAGGAGCGCGTGCAGCCGGTCGCGGCGGCGGCGCTGCGCATCCGCGCCCGGCGACGCCTCCTCGTACTCGAGCGGCACGCGGAAGCGGTCGGCGAGGAACTCGATCGCGCCGACGAAGTCGAGCCCCTCCGTCTCGCGGACGAATGAGATTGCGTCGCCGCCGACCCCGCAGCCGAAGCAGTGGTACGTCCCCCGGTCCGGCGAGACGCTGAACGACGGCGTCTTCTCCTCGTGGAAGGGGCAGAGCCCGGTGTAGCGCGCGCCCGACTTGCGCAGCCGGGTGCGCGCCTCGACGAGCTCGACGATGCTCGCCGCCGCCTTGACCGCCTCGACCGACTCGTCCTTGATGCGTGCCATCAGAGCCGCGCCGCGAAGTCGAGGGCGAACCGGTCGGTCATGCCGGAGAGATAGTCCACGATCGCGTCCGGCTCGTCACCCCGCTCGGCGAGCCCGTCGAAGATCCGGCGGACGGTCTCGCGCGCGCGATCGTGCTCGCGCCGCGTCTGCGGGCCGAGGTAGACGTGCTCGAACATGAAGGTGCGCAGGGCGAGCATCGCCCCGCCGACCTCGTCGCTCTGCCGGATGTCGCCCGCCTCCGCGGAGGTCTCGACAAGGTCGTGAACGAGCCGGTCGATCCGCTTCGAGCCGCGCGGGCCGAGGATCTCGATTTCCTCCTGCGGGAGCTCCTCGGCCCGCAGGATCCCGTGGCGGATCGCGTCGTCGATGTCGTGGTTGATGTACGCGACACGGTCGACGATGCGAACGATCTTCCCCTCGTGCGTTCGCGGCTCCGCCTCGCCGGTGTGCGTGAGGATCCCGTCGCGCACCTCGGCGGTCAGGTTGAGCTCCTCGGCGATCCGGAGCGACTGCTCGTTGTGGCGGAAGCGACGGCCGAACCGCTCGCGCAGGCACGTGTCGAGCGCCTCCTCGCCCGCGTGGCCGAACGGCGGGTGGCCCATGTCGTGGCCGAGCCCGATCGCCTCCGCCAAGTCCTCGTTCAGCCGGAGCGCGCGGGCGACGACGCGGGCGATCCCGGTCGTCTCGAGCGTGTGCGTCATCCGCGTGCGGTAGTGGTCGTTCTCCGGGTCGATGAAGACCTGGGTCTTCCCCTTCAGGCGCCGGAACGGCTTCGAGTGGACGATCCGGTCGCGATCGCGCTGGAACGGCGTGCGAACGCTGCATTCCTCCTCCGAGCGCAGCCGCCCGGCCGTCGCGAACGAGCGCATGGCGTGCTCCGAGAGCCGGCGTTCCTCCTCCTCGCGCACGCGCGCCTCGTACGTCTCCGCGACCGTGCCCGCGACCTTCGCCACCGCCCAAGCGTATTCGCCGGCCCGGTTGCCGTGAAGCCGGCTCAGATGATCACGGGGACGGTGCCGCCGTCGGCGCTCCACGCGGCACCGGTGACGTAGCTCGCCCGGTCCGAGCAGAGGAAGGCGACGACGGCCGCGATCTCCTCCGGCTCGGCGAGGCGGCCGAGCGGGCGCCCCTTCGCCACGCCCGCGAGGATCTCCTCGCGCGTCTTCCCGCTTCGCTTCGCACCCTGGTCGGCGAGGCCGCCCGGGGCGAGCCAGGCGGGCGAGGCGGTCGGCCCGGGGGTGACCGCGTTGCAGCGGATCCCGTCGTCCGCGTAGAGGTCGGCGACGAGCCGTGAGAGCGAGAGGACGGCCGCCTTCGTGACGCTGTAGTCCGGCATGCCGCCCGAGGGGCGCTTCCCGGCGGTCGAGCTCACGTTTACGATCGCTCCGTAGCGCGCCTCCCGCATACTGGGGAGCACCGCCCGGATCGCCCGCACGTAGCTCATGACGTTCAGCTGCCAGAGCTCCTCCCAGTCGGCTTCCTCGAGCTCCTCGAACGAGCGCTGGTACGCGATCCCGACGTTGTTCACGAGCACCTCGACCGGGCCGAGCTCGGCGGCGGCGCGCTCGACGAGCTCGGCGGGCGCCTCCGGCCGGGAGAGGTCGGCGGCGACGCCGAGGACCGCGCCGACGTCGGCGCGCGCCCGCTCGACCCGCTCCTCGTCGCGCCCGGTGACGACCACGCGGGCGCCCTCGGCGGCGAGGAGACGCGCCGTCTCGAGCCCGATCCCGGCCGTGGAGCCGGTCACGATCGAGACGCGGTCGTCGAGGCCGAGGCGCACGGCGAGACGATATCCGGGGGTCGAGCCGCTCGGCCGCGAAGCCGATCGGAGGGGCATGGGACGCATCGCCCTCCTCGCGCTCGTCGGCATGCTCGCCGCGCTCTCCGCGACGGCCGCGCCGGCCGCCGCCGCGCCGGAGGTCACGGCGGTGAAGAAGCTCGAGACCGCCGTCACCCAGCGCATGAACACCGTGCGGAAGGCACACGGGCGCGCTCCTCTGCGCGCCGCGACGCGTTTGAATCGCGCCGGCCGGCAGCATGTGGTCAACATGGCGCGGCACGGCTACTTCGCGCACGAGTGGTCGAACGGCGACCCGTTCGGGACGTGGATCCGGCGCTACTGGCCGGGCTCCGGCTACCGGAGCTGGTCGGCCGGCGAGAACCTCTACTGGGAGGGCCCGTCGACGACCGCGCGACGTGTCGTGCGCGCCTGGATGCAGAGCCCCGGCCACCGCCGGAACCTCCTCTCGCGCGACTGGCGTCGGGTCGGCGTCGGAGTGGTCCGGGTGGACGACCCGATCGGGACGTACCGGCGAGTGCCGACCGCGTTCGTCGTCGCGGCCGAGTACGGGTACCGCTCGGGCTAGCCAGGCGTGTCCGTCGTCCTGCTCGCACGCCACGGCGAGACCGACTGGAACGCCGAGCGCCGGTTCCAGGGCCACGCCGACCGGCCGCTGAACGCGCGCGGGCGCGCGCAGGCCGAGGCGCTCGCCGAGCGGCTCGCCTCCGCCCCGCTCGCGGCCGTCTACGCGAGCGACCTCGCGCGCGCCCGCGAGACCGCCCAGATCGTCGCCCGCCGCCACGACCTCCCGGTCGTCACCCGGCCCGACCTGAAGGAGGTCGACGTCGGCTCGTGGTCCGGGCTCACGACCGACGAGGCGCGGACGCGCCACCCGGAGGCGTTCTCCCGCTGGCGCGACGAGGGGCAGCCGGGCTGGGCCGACGGCGAGACGTACGAGGAGATGCGGGCCCGCGCGCTCCGCGCCGTCCTCGAGATCGGAGCGGAGCACGCCGGCGAGACGGTGCTCGTCGTCGCCCACGGCGGGACGATCCGCGCGCTCCTCGCGACCGCGCTCGGCCTGGACGTCCACGAGTACCGCCACGTCCATCCCGCCGAGCCGAACGGCGGCCTCTCGGCGCTCCGCGTCGAGGACGGGAGGCTCGCCGGGCGCCTCGACGGCGACGAGACCGAGCGGCTTCTCCGCCTCACCTAGACTGGCGGCGTGGACGACTACACCGCGAAGTACAAGGGCGAGCCGGTCGAGGTCGCGCTCTTCGGCGGCGAGTACCAGGAGGGCGTGCTCACCGCGTACTGCTACGTGGACGAGGTCGTCCACCTGGAGCTCAACGGGCACATCCTGATCCCGCTCCAGAACGTGGCCTCGCTGCACTGCTCGAGCCGCTGCGACGCGCCGGAGCCGGACTGGCCGCCGCGCGGGCTCACCGACGCGGAGCCCGGCTCGGACGACGAGCCGTGACGCCGCGCCCCTGATCGGCGTGCGCACCGGGATCCGGGCGGCGACGAACGTCCTCAAGGCGCTCGTGCTCCTGGGCGGGTTCGCCGCGCTCCTGACCGCGCTCGGCTGGTGGCTCGGCGGGGTCGGCGTCGCGGCGCTCTTCGCGCTCGCCGGGCTGCTCATGGCCGGGACGGCGTGGTGGTACGGGCCGCGGATCCTGCTCGCGTCGGTCGGCGCCCGGGAGCTGCCGCTCGCGGAGGCGCCCGCGCTCCACACGACCGCCGAGCGGCTCGCGGGGCTGGTCGGCGTCGCGCGCCCGCGGCTCTTCGTCCTGCCGGACGGCCATCCGCGCGCGCTCGCCGTCGGTCGCGGCGGCGCCGCGTGGCTCGCACTCTCGCAGGGACTGCTCGGGCTGCTCCCTCCGGCGGAGCTCGAGGGCGTGCTCGCGCACGAGCTCGCCCGGGCGCGCCACCGGGAGCTCGTGATCGAGACGCCGGTCGTCCTCGTCTCCGGCTGGCTCGTGGAGGCGTCGCGGATCGGCGGCTTCCTCGAGCGCGCGCTCCTGTTCGTGCTGGGGCCGGTGGCGGCGAGCGTCGTGCATGTCCTCCTTTCGCCGCGCCGCGTGCTTGCGGCCGACGCGCTCGCGGCCGCCGCGTCGGGGACGCCGCACGGGCTCGCGGATGCGCTCGTGCGGCTCGAGAACGCGCAGGAGCTCGTCCGCTTCCGTGCGAGCCCGGTCACCGAGCCGCTCTACGTCGTGAACCCGTTCCCGGACGAGGGGATCGCGGCGCTCTTCGAGACGCACCCGGCGATCGGCGAGCGCGTCGAGCGGCTCCGCGCGCTCGACCCGGAGTGGCGGGAGCGGCTCCTCGCGGACGAGGGCTAGCGGCGCAGGAGGTCGGCAAGTGGCCGCGTGTTCACGACGTCCGCAGGCGTCGCGCCGCCGCGGCGGGCCGTCGCCACGGCAAGCTCGATGTTTCCGAGGCCGCGGATCGAGTGCGCGTCGGTGTTCACGACGACGCGCGCCCCCGCCTCGAGCGCCAGGCGGACGTGCTCGCCGCTCAGGTCGAGCCGGTCGGGAAGCCCGTTCACCTCGAGCGCGACGCCGGTCTCGAGCGCGACGGCGACCGTCTCCTCCAGGTCGAGCGCGTTCGGCGGGCGGCGGCCGATGAGGCGCCCGGTCGGATGGCTGAGCGCGCGGACGGCCGGGTGGCGCATCGCGTAGGTGACGCGGCGGGTCAGCTCGGCGCGCGGCGTCCGCTGGCCGGCGTGGAGGCTCGCGGTCACCCAGTCGAGCTCGGAGAGGATGTCGTCCGGGAGATCGAGCGAGCCGTCCGGGAGGATGTCGCACTCCGCGCCGCGCAGGATCCGGAAGGGCGCGAGCGGCTCGTTCGCCGCCGCGATCTCCTCGCCCTGGCGACGGAGCCCGTCCGCGTCGACCCCGGGAACGACGCGGACGCTCGGCGTGTGGTCGCAGACGGCCACGTACTCGTAGCCGCGCGCGTGGGCGGCCTCCCCGAGCTCGAGAACGGTCGCGCGCCCGTCCGACCAGGTCGTGTGGCAGTGGAGGTCGCCGCGGAGGTCGGCGAGCTCGAGGAGCGTCGGCGGCGCTTCGCGGGACGGCTTCTCGCGGAGCTCGGGTGGGCGGTAGGGGACGCCGAGCGCCTCGTAGACGGCCTCCTCGGTCGGCGCGCCGGGGAGCGGCTCGAGCGCGGCGACGTACGCCGGCGAGCCGGTGGCGCGCAGGAGCGCAGTCCCGGCCGTTTCCGGCGGCGCGAGGACGAGCTCGACCGGAAGGCCCTCGGCCGTGACGCCGACCGCGCCGTCCGGGCGGGTGTCGACGAGCGCGACGACTTCCGGGGACGCGGCGAACCGCTCGGTCACGGCGGGCGGATCGGCCGTGGCGACGACGACCGCGAGCCGCTCGGGCGCGTGGTGGCGCCGGCGCGCATCGCCGGCCGGCTCGCCGCCCACCGTGGCGGAGAGGCGGTCGAGGAGCGCGAGCGCCCGGTCGAGCCGGAGGGTGCGCCGCCCGGCCTCGGGCGGTCGCGCGAGCCCCGCGCGGAGCCGCTCGACGGTCTTCGGCCCGACGCCTGCCGCCTCGCCCACCCGCCCGCTTTCGATCGCCTGGCGGAAGTCTCGGGCGGTGCGCAGATCGAGGTCGCGCGCGATCGAGAGCGAGCGCCCGGCGCCGAGCCCGAGGAAGCGGCCGAACCCGACCACCTCGGGCGAGACGGTGCGCTCCAGCTCGTCGAGCTCGGCGATCCTCCCGGTCTCGACGAGCTCGACGATCTTGCGCTCTATGCCGGCTCCGATCCCGCGCAGCTCGCGCAGGCGGCCGGCGGCCGCAAGCTCGGCGACCGGCGCCGGCGTCGTGCGGACGAGCTCCGCCGCGCGCCGGTACGCGCGCACGCCGAACGGGTTGGCCTCGGCGAGCTCGAGCAGGAGCGCGAAGGCGTCGAGCCGCTCCGCGATCGTCGCGTTCTCCATGGGCGCATCGTGCCGTTAACGACCGAAGGCCCGCCGGGGGCGGGCCTTCGAGAGATAACCGGCGGCGTCCTACTCTCCCGGGAGGTTGCCCTCCGAGTACCATCGGCGCTGGCGGGCTTAACTTCTCTGTTCGGAATGGGAAGAGGTGTCTCCCCGCCGCTATGACCACCGGAAATTGTGAGGTTGCTGCGCGCGTCTCGCGCACCCTCAAAACTCCATAGCGACTCCATGAATGTTCTAAATCAAGACCTCGGGTCATTAGTACGGGTCCGCTCCATGCATTGCTGCACTTCCACGTCCCGCCTATCAACGTGGTGGTCTCCCACGACCCTTACTCCCTCAAGGGGATGGGAAGCCTCATCTCGAGGTGGGCTTCCCGCTTAGATGCTTTCAGCGGTTATCCCATCCAGACGTGGCTAACCAGCAGCGCCGTTGGCACGACGACTGATACACCAGAGGTCTGTTCGTCCCGGTCCTCTCGTACTAGGGACGACTCCTCTCAAGCTTCCAGCGCCCATGGTGGATAGGGACCGAACTGTCTCACGACGTTCTGAACCCAGCTCGCGTACCGCTTTAATGGGCGAACAGCCCAACCCTTGGGACCTGCTACAGCCCCAGGATGCGACGAGCCGACATCGAGGTGCCAAACCCTCCCGTCGATGTGGACTCTTGGGGAGGATAAGCCTGTTATCCCCGGAGTACCTTTTATCCGTTGAGCGACGGCAATTCCACT
>JAICNY010000019.1 GCA_025930955.1 Thermoleophilia bacterium | reverse complement strand
CTGATTCCGCGAGCGGTCGCCCTCGTACATCCCGCCGATCTGAGGAACCGTCTGGTGCGACTCGTCGACGAAGCAGACGAAGTCGTCCGGGAAGTAGTCGAGGAGCGTGTTCGGAGGCGAGCCGGCGGGGCGGCCGTCGAGGATCCGCGAGTAGTTCTCGATCCCGTTGCAGTAGCCGAGCTCGCGGAGCATCTCGAGGTCGTACTCGGTGCGCTGGCGGATCCGGTGCGCCTCGAGCAGCTTGCTCTCGGCCTCGAAGTGCCTCACCTGCTGCTCGAGCTCGTGGCGGATCTCGCCGACCGAGCGCTCGATCGTCTCCTTGTCGGTCACGTACTGCGTGGCCGGGAAGATCGCGAGGTGCTCGAGCGGCGCGTAGACCTCGCCGGAGAGCGGGTCGAAGTGGCTGATCGCCTCCACCTCGTCGCCGAAGAGCGAGATCCGGTACGCGGACTCCATCGCGGCCGGCTGCACCTCGATCACGTCGCCGCGCACGCGGAACCGGCCGCGGCCGAGGAACGAGTCGTTGCGCGAGTACTGGATGTCTACGAGCTTGCGCAGGAGGAGGTCGCGGTCGATCTCCTGGCCGACCGCGAGGAGGACGGTCTTCTCCTCGTACTCCTTCGGCGAGCCGATCCCGTAGATGCACGAGACGGACGCGACGATCACGACGTCGCGGCGCGTGAGGAGCGCCGAGGTGGCGGCGTGGCGCAGACGGTCGATGTCGTCGTTCACCGACGCGTCCTTCTCGATGTAGAGGTCGGCCTGCGGGACGTACGCCTCCGGCTGGTAGTAGTCGTAGTACGAGACGAAGTACTCGACCGCGTTGTGCGGGAGGAACTCGCGGAACTCGTTGCAGAGCTGCGCGGCGAGCGTCTTGTTGTGCGCGATGACGAGCGTCGGGCGGCGGAGCTTCTCGATCGTCCACGCCATCGTGGCCGTCTTGCCCGTGCCGGTCGCGCCGAGGAGCGTCTGGAAGCGGTTCCCGGCCTCGACCGACTGGGCGAGGTCGCGGATCGCCTCCGGCTGGTCGCCGGTGGGCGAGTAGGCGCTGGAGACGGCGAGCTCTGGCATCGCGGCCATCGTAGCCCCCGGCCCGGCGCCGCGAACAGCCCCACCCGCGGCACGTTCCCGGCGGCCACGACCCGTGCCTGGCACCGGACGCGGCCCCGCCGGGCGCGTCCGCGAACGGCCCCTCGTCCCGGCCGGACGCCGGTCGGAGCGGCCGCGTCCGCGTACCCGCAAGGCCGCATCCGCGCTCGCCGGCCACGTCCCCGGCGGCCACGACCCGTGCCTGGCACCGGACGCGGCCCGGCGGGACGCGCCAGGGAACGGCGCCCGTCCCGAGGGGACGCGGCCGGCGCGGGCGGTCGGGGGCCGCACTAGACTCGAAGGCCGGTTCCCGCCGTGCGGACACGCCTTCTCACCGGCCTCGCCGCGCTCGCGTCCGTCGCGGCCGCGGCGCTCCCTGCGTCCGCGGCGCCCGAGCGGCCAAGCATCGTCCTCGTGCTCACGGACGACCAGCGCTGGGACACGCTGGACGCGATGCCGACCGTCATGCGCGAGCTCGTCGGCCGGGGCGTCACGTTCGAGAACGCGTTCGCCGTCAACCCGACCTGCTGCCCGAGCCGGGCGACGATCCTCACCGGCGATCACTCGCACTCGACCGGCGTCTGGGCGAACGGCGGCCCGCACGGCGGCTCCGACTGGTTCGACCACGGATCCTCGATCGCGCCGCTCCTGCAGGAGCAGGGCTACCGGACCGCCTACCTCGGCAAGTACCTGAACGGGTACGGCGGGTGGGCGCCGCCCTTCCTCGACCGCTGGTTCCGGCCGCCCGGCTGGGACACGTGGCTCGGCAACGGCGGCGGCTACGTCGGCTACCCGATCCAGGTCGCCGGTCTCATGACCCGCCACGAGGGCGAGGAGCGCTACTTCACGGACGTCCTCGCGAGCGCGGCCGTCGCGTTCATCCAGGAGGACGAAACGACGCCGTTCTTCCTCGTCGTCGCGCCGTACGCGCCCCACCATCCCGCCGTCCCGGCGGAGCGGCACGCGGGCGCCTTCGCCGCCGAGCCGCCGTTTCGCCCGCCCGCCTACGACGAGCCGGACGTCTCCGACAAGCCCCGCTGGGTGCGCGCGCAGCCGCGGATCTCCGAGGGGCGGGCCGAGCGGCTCGACGCGCTCCGGCGCCGCCAGCTCGAGACTCTGCTCGCCGTCGACGAGGGCGTCGCGCGGATCCTCGGCGCCCTGCGCGCGAGCGACCGGCTCGACAGCACGCTCGTCGCGTTCGCGGCCGACAATGGGCTCCACTGGGGCGAGCACCGCCTCGTGAACCGGAAGAGCTCGCCGTACGAAGAGAGCATCCGGATCCCGCTCGTCGTCCGCTGGGACGCGCTCGTCGACCGGCCGCGCCGCGAGGCCCTGATCGCCGGCAACCTCGACCTCGCACCGACGTTCGCCGACGCGGCCGGCGCGGCCACGGACGGAATGGACGGCGCGAGCCTCCTCCCCCTGCTCGCGCCAGGCGCCGGCGACGCCCCGGGCTGGCGCACCAGGATCCTCCTCGAGTCCATGCCCGGCGAGGGCGAGGCGTCCGCCGAGATCCCCGCGTAC
Organism: Thermoleophilia bacterium; assembly: GCA_025930955.1. Classification (GTDB taxonomy): domain Bacteria; phylum Actinomycetota; class Thermoleophilia; order Gaiellales; family Gaiellaceae; genus JAICNY01. Next base: position 21,941 of record JAICNY010000019.1, on the reverse strand, counting down.
TGCGCCGTCCGCGACGCGCGCTGGAAGTACGTCGTCTACGCCACGCGCGACGAGGAGCTGTACGACCTCGCCGCCGATCCGGGAGAGCTCGAGAACCTCGCATTCCTCCCGGAGCACCGCGCGCGCCGCGCCGCGCTCCGCGCCGATCTCCTCCGCCTGTGCCGCCCCGCGCCACCCGGGCTCGACCTGGAGTGGCTGCGAGGCGACGGCTAGCGTGACGCGGCAGCGGCTCCACTCGATTTCGTCGCGCCCCACGACTACACTCGCGCGGGGTCGCTTTGGTGTTCGGCTCGGGTCGCATCCGCATCGAGCTCGGTGTCGTGGTCCTTGTGGCCGCGCTCATTCTCGCTGCCGCGCCGTCTGCGGCGGCGCAGGCGAGGCCGAATGTCGTCGTCGTGCTCACCGACGACCAACGCTGGGACTCGCTCGGGCTGATGCCCACGGTGCAGGCCGAGCTCGTGGGGAAGGGGGTGCTATTCGAAAACGCGTTCGCGGTCGCGCCGATTTGCTGCCCGAGCCGAGCGTCTTTTCTCACTGGCCTTTACCCTCGCTCGACGCTCGTTTACCGGAACCAACCGCCCTACGGAGGATACGAGTGGTTCGACGACTCCTCGACGGTCGCGACGTGGCTGTCTCAGGCGGGCTACAGAACCGCCTATTACGGCAAATATCTGAACGGCTACTTCGAGCCGGACGTACCGCCGGGGTGGAGCGGCTGGCTCGCGTCGGAGCGTGGATACTACGACTTCACGGCGTCCGAGAACGGCATCCACACCCGGTTCGGCGCACTGCCAAGCGACTACTCGACGGACGTGTTCGCGAGAGCCGCCAAGGCATTCATCGAGGCGGACGACGAACGTCCGTTCTTTGTCGTCTACGCGCCGTATGCGCCGCACTACCCGGCGACGCCGGCGCCGCGGCATCTTGACACGCTTCCCGACCAGTCGCCTTGGCGGCCACCTGCGTACGACGAAGCAGATATGCGGGACAAGCCCGCATGGGTTCGACGTCTGCCGACCCTTACCCCCGAGCGAGCCGAGTTCATTGACACGACCGTCCGGTCGATGCGACAGAGCCTCCTCGCGGTGGACGACGGCGTGCGGAGCATCCTCGACACGCTGGAGGAGACCGGCCGGCTGCGTGACACGATGATCGTGTACACCTCCGACAACGGCCTTCTCTGGGGCGAGCACCGCATGGTGCTGCGCAAGGCTGCGGCGTACGAGGAGAGCACGCGCATCCCGTTTGTGGTGCGCTACGACCGACTCGGCCACGGCGCGCGAACTGAGACTCGACTCGTCGCGAACGTCGATCTCGCGCCCACACTCACGCGCCTCGCCAGCGCACGGCCCCGGCGGACTGAAGGCCGAAGCCTCCTGCCGCTCCTTCGGAACGACGCACGCGGCTGGCGATCACAGGTGCTCCTCGAGCATCTGCGCGGGGCGGCGGGAAACGCCCGTGGGATTCCTTCGTTCTGCGGCCTGCGCGGACAGCGCTGGAAGTACGTTGTGTACAAGACTCGCGAGGAGGAGCTGTACGACCTTGCGACGGACCCCGGTGAGCTTCAGAGCGTCCACCGTGACCCCGTGCTGCGGAACCGGCTCCTGCGCCTTCGCCGAGCCGTCCGCCGCCTGTGCGATCCCGCGCCGCCCGGGCTGACCCTGACGTGGCTCTGCACCTACGAGACAAGCGCCAGCCGACCCACGGCGTCGGGGACGACCGGTGCCGACACGGTTTGCGGCGGAGCGGGAGCCGACCGCCTGGTCGGACGGGGGGGCGACGACGTCCTCTACGGCCGCACCGCAAACGACTCACTTGCCGGCGGCGGCGGCGCCGATCGGCTGGAGGGCGGCCTCGGGCGCGACCGGCTCGCCGGCGGACCGGGAAGGGACACGCTCGTCGGCGGGCCCGGGAGCGACACGATCTCGGGCGGCGGCGGGCGCGACCTCGTCCGGGCCCGCGACGGCGCCCGCGACCGGATCGCGTGCGGGCCCGGGCGCGACGTCGTCTACGCGGACACGAGTGACGTCGTCGCCGCCGACTGCGAGGACGTCCGCCGCCCCCGCCCTCCGCGCGCCCTCTAGCCCTCGTCGAGCTCGAGCTCCTCGCCGTAGGCGCGCGCGTAGACGTCGCGCAGCGCGAGCACGTCGTCGACGTACTCGCGCGTCTCCGGGAAGGCGATGCCCTCGTCGCCCGCGAGCCACTCGTCGACGTTCTGCTGGCCGGCGTTGTAGGCGGCGAGCGCGAGTCGCGTGTCGTCGTACTTCCGCAGCAGCCGCCGGAGGTAGAACGAGCCGTAGCGGACGTTGATCTCCGGGTCGTAGAGGTCGCGCACGACGAACCGGCTCCCGCCCGTGTTCAGCGCGATCCCCTCGGCCGTGGACGGGAGGAGCTGCATGAGCCCGATCGCGCCCGACCTCGATTCCGCGTCGGAGTCGAACTTGCTCTCGCGGTAGATCACGGCCGCGATGAGCGCCGCGTCGAGCTCGTAGTTCTCGGCGTGCCCGACGATCACGTGCTCGTACGAGAGCGGGTAGCGGAGCTTCGCGTACCACGCCGGCTGAGAGCGCTCGAGCGCGACCGCCGCGGCCGCGAGCCCGGCGACCGCGAGGAGCGTTGCGACGGCGTATCTCACGAACGGGTCAGGGTGCCCATCACGTCGGACACGAAGCGGTCGAGCTCCTCGAGCGACCCCTCGTTCACGTACGCGAAGTCGGCGCGGTCGAGCTTCTCCGCGTCCGGCAGGAGCCGTCTCTCACGGTCGGACACGGGGCGCTTGAGCCGCGCCGCCCGCACCTCCGGCGAGGCGGCGACCGCGACGACGGCGTCGAAGCGCTCCTCGGCCCCGACCTCGTAGAGGAGCGGCACCTCGGTCACGCAGACGTCGGGCGGATCGGCGCTCGCGCGCAGGTCCTCGCGCCAGCGCAGGTACGTCGTGACGACGCGCGGGTGGAGGAGCTCCTCGAGCCAGCGGAGTGCCTCCGCGTCGGAGAAGACGAGCTCCGCGACGCGGGAGCGGACGATCTCGCCGTCCTCGCCGAGCACCCGCTCGCCGAGCCGCTCGACGATCGCGCCCTTGACCGCCGGGTCCTCGCGCAGGAGCCGGTGGACGATGTCGTCGCTCGAGATGACCGCCGCGCCGTGCCGCTCGAACGCGGCGAGGACCTCGCTCTTGCCGGCGCCGATGGAGCCGGTCACGGCCAGCGCGACGGGACGCGGGCCGGCGCCGAGACGTGCGGTGCTCTGCTCTTTCCGGGCGCGGAACACCGGGGAACCACCGGCGACGGGCGCCGGACGCGGCTCCTAGGCCTGCTCGTCCTCGGCGGGCTCGGCACCCGCCTCGGCCTCGGGCTCGGCGGCCGCTTCCGCCTCGGGCTCCTCGGCCGCCTCGACCTCAGCCTCGAGCTCCGGCTCGACCTCGACCTCGGCCGCCGGCTCGTCATCGAGCACAACCTCGTCCTCCGTGAAGACCTCCTCGGAGAGGCCGAGCTCGGACGGGTCGGCGGCGGCGCCGTCGCCCTCGACCCGCTTGAGCGAGAGCGAGAGGCGGCGACGGTCGGCGTCCATCTCGATGATCTTGGCGCGGACGTCCTCGCCCTGGTTCACGATCTCGCGCGGGTTCTCGACGTGGTGGTTCGCGAGCTCGGAGATGTGCACGAGCCCCTCGACGCCCGGGAGGATCTCGACGAAGGCGCCGAACGTGACCACCTTCGTCACGCGCCCCTCGACGACGTCGCCCTCCCCGTGCGTCTCGACGACCTGCTGCCACGGGTCGCTCTGCGTCTGCTTGAGGCCGAGCGAGATCCGCTGCCGGTCGCGGTCGATGTCGAGCACCTTGACCTCGACCTCCTGGCCGATGTCGAGCACCTCGGAGGGATGGTTCACGTGGCTCCAGGAGAGCTCGGAGATGTGGATGAGGCCGTCGATCCCGTCGAGGTCGACGAACGCGCCGAAGTCGACGATGTTCGAGATCGTCCCCTGGACGACGTTCCCCGGCGAGAGCCGGTCGAGGATCGCCTGGCGCGCCTCCTTGCGCTCCTCCTCGAGGACGGCGCGGCGGGAGAGGACGACGTTGTTCCGCGAGCGGTTCAGCTCGATCACCTTGCAGCGGAGCGTCTGCCCGAGGAAGTCCTCGAGGTCCTGCACGCGGCGGATGTCGACGAGCGACGCCGGCAGGAAGCCGCGCACGCCGAGGTCGAGGATGAGCCCGCCCTTCACGACCTCGATCACGACGCCCTCGACGGGCTCGCCGCTCTCGGCCGCGCCCTCGATCCGCTTCCACGCCATCTCGAACCGGGCGCGCTTCTTCGAGAGGATCAGACGGCCCTCGGCGTCCTCCTTCGTGAGGACGAGCGCGTCGACGTCGTCCCCGAGCTGCACCTCGTCGGCCGGGTCGACGGAGCGGCGGATCGAGAGCTCCGCGACCGGGATGACGCCCTCCGACTTGTAGCCGATGTCGACGAGCACCTCGTCCTTGTCCACCCGGACGACCTTGCCGCTGACGACCTCCCCCTCGTTGATCGTGGGGAACGTCGCGTCGTAGTTGGGGACGAGCTCCCCGTCCGGACCACGTGTCCAGACGTCCGCGTCGTACTCGGTCGGATCTGCTTCCGTCACGGTCCTCTCGGTCATGAGCAAGCGGGCATTATAGCTACGGTGCCGCGAAATCCCGCTTCGTACGGGAGGTTCCGGGACGCGCTGATCGTCGCCGGGGTGCTCGTGCTGGCCGGCGTCGCGCTCGCGGACGCCGTGCGGGGCCGCGAGGAGCCTGTCGAGCCCGCGGCGGCGACCGGCTCGACCGAGACGGCGACGGTCGACGAGGGCCCGGGCAGGCTCGCCGGCGTGCCGGCGCCGGGCTCGCTCGTCGTCCTCGACCACGACGGGTGCGCGCTCCGGCAGATCGTCGTCTCGGGCGGCCAGGAGCTCCCGCTCCCGCGCATCGAGACGGGATGCGAGCTCTGGGCGGCCCCGCGCGGCGGGCTCGTCGCCTACGCGCTCGAGGGCCCGTGGCGGGCCGGCGCCTTCCGGCCGTTCCGGCTCCTCGACCTCAGCCATCCGGACGAGCCGCTCGGGACGTACCAGACGTTCAACGGCGTCACGTGGAGCGCGGACGGCCAGCACGCGTTCTGGTGCCACGACCCCGGCCGCGGCTACGACCTGCCGGTCCGCACGGCGGAGCGTCCGCGCGCGCTCCGCGGCTGCCCGGTCGGCTACGCGCCGGGCGAGCGGCCCGCGTTCGCGGACGGCGGCCGCCTCGTCGTCGGCGGCGAGCCCGTGCTCGAGGCGCCCGAGCGGATCGTGCGCGCCACCTTCAACCGCGACAACACCGTCACCCTCTACCTCGCCGACGGCGTGATCGGTCGGTATCGCGGCGAGGAGCCGCTCGGCCGCGTCCGTGCGCCGGCGACGACCGGCCCGCCCGCGCTCTCCGCGGACGGGTGCGACCTCGCCTTCCCCGTCGCCCCCGCCTTCGTCGTCCTCGGCTCCGTCTGCGCGGGCGTGCAGGGGACGTTCGAGGGCAGGGCCGCCGCGTGGTCGCCGGACGGCGAGTGGCTCGCGGTCGCGGTGGGCGAGGAGATCGTCTTCCACCACCTCGCCGGGACGCTCGCCACGGCCCGGTGGCCGATCAGCGCCCGGGCGCTCGCCTGGGTGCGCTGAGCGAGGCAGGATTCGACGATGCTGCGCGTCCTCGCCGCCGTCCTGCTCGCGCTCCTCGCCGCCGGAGCCGCGCACGCCCACACGACCGGGATCCACACGGGCTTCGTCTCCACGGTGTCCGGGATCGACCCGCCGCTCCCCGGCCTCCTCGTCCGCGTGATCGCGGGCCACGAGCGGCTCTCGGTGCAGAACTGGACCGAGAAGACGATCGTCGTCTACGACGAGCACGGCGGCGTCGCGGCCCGGCTCGCACCCGGCGAGGGCCACGCCTGGGCCGACCCGCGGATCGACTGGGAGGGCCCGCCGCCGGAGGGCGAGACCAGGCTGCGCGACTGGCGGATGGAGGGCGAGGCGGACGGCGAGCGATTCGCGATCGCAGGCTTCCTCGGTTACCGCCCGCCCGAGGCGGCGGCGGAGGAGGACGAGGCGGTCGGCGGGGCCGGGTGGCCGGGCTGGGCGACGGCCGCGGTTCTCGTCGGCGGCGGCGTCCTGGCGGCCGTCGCCCTCGCCCTCCCGCTCGTCAGGCGGAAGGGCGAGGGCGTGCGGCCCTAGCGCGCTACGGCGCGGTGATCGCGGGGCAGCCCGCGCCGGTGCAGACGATGCGGCCCTGGATGGACGGGCTGATCGGCGAGTTCGCCGCCACGTACGCCGCCGCGTCCTCGTCCATGATGTTCCGCGTCGTCGACTTCGAGTAGACGTCCGGGTAGCCGTCCCCGCCGTGCGCGACGAAGTCGTTCGTCGTGAGCGAGTACGACGCGCCGGCCGTCAAGTCGACCGCCGGACCCGTGCAGGTCCCGTCCGCCGCCTGCCGGACTGCGCTCGTCACGCGGCTCCCGGCGGGCGCCGTGATGTCGTACGTGAAGCAGAGCCCGGAGACCTGGGGGAAGCGCCCGTCGGCCGCCGGCATCCGCGAGACGCCGTTCTCGAGGAACGCCTTGAGCTCGGCGCCGGTCACGGTGAGGGTGACCGAGATGTTCCCGAACGGGAGGACGCCGAGCACGGAGCCGCGCGTGATCGGATGCGGCGGCGGCGTGATCCCGGTCGGGCAGAACCCGCTCGGCCCCGCCTCGGGGCACGTGAGCGGCGCGCGCAGGCCCCCGGAGTTCGTGATCGCGAAGTCCGTCCCGTAGGCCGTCCGGAGCGCGTCCGTGACGACGTTCCCCACGAGCGACTCGCAGAGGCGCGAGTCGCCCCGGCCGCACGAGTCGGCGCGCGGGATCGCCCGCGTCGACGACCCGATCACGGTGCCGAGGATCGGCGCGAGCTGGGCGTTCAGCTCGTCGATGTACGCCTGGATCGCCGGGTCTGGCGTGACGCCCGCGTTCGTCGGCGTCACGAAGGAAACCGACTTCGAGAGCACGGTCCCGACCCGCCGGTCGACCTTGAGCTGGATCTTCGCGAACTGAAGGCCCTTGCTCCGGTTCTCGACCGCGAGGATCGAGCCCTGGTGGACGCCGCTGTACTCGAAGTCCGTGTGGTCGCCGACGATCACGTCGATCAGGTCGGGGTCGACCGCGTCGGCGAAGTCGATGAGCTCGCCGAAGGCGTTCCCGCCGGCGTCGCGGCCGCGGATCCCCTTGTGCGTGAGGACGATCACGACGTCCGCGCGGCCGTACTTCCGCGCCTGGAACGCCGTCCGGTTCGCCGCGGCGACGGAGTCGGTGATCTCGAGCGTCCCGAGCGCGCCCGGCGTGACGAGCGTCGGGGCCTCCTCGTTCACGATTCCGATCACGGCGATCCGCACCCGGTCGAGCACGAACATCGTGTACGGCTCGACGCCGGTGAGGTTCTCCTCGAGGTTCGCGAGGTTCGCGGCGACGAACGGGTACTCCGCGAGGTCGATCATTCGCTGGAGGTGCTCGACGCCGCGGTCGAAGTTGTGGTTGCCGAACGTGTCGGCGGAGAGTCCCATCATCCCGAGCGCCTTGATCGCGGGCTCGTCCTCGAAGAAGCTCGAGATCGGCGGCGTCGCGCCGATCGCGTCGCCCGCGGTGAAGAGGAGCGTGTTCGGGTTCTCCGCCCGCGCTTCGTCGAAATAGGTCTTGAGGAACGCCGCGCCTCCCACCCCGCTGACCGGTGTGAGCTGGCCGTGCCAGTCGGAGATGGTCAGGAGCTGGATCGACGCCGTGTGCTTCGCCCTGGGCGGCGGCTTCCCCTTGGGCCCCGGCGCCGCGGCGCCCAGGCCGATCGCGGCGACCGCGATCAGGGTCAGGAGCAGTCCGACGCTGGCCGCAATACGTCTCATCGAGGGTCTCCTCTCGTAGTCCCGGAGAGGGAATCCTCCCGCAGCGGCCGCAGTTTTTCAACGGCCGGCGCGGTTTCGCGACCTGTCCGTTACGTCTTCGCCTCGTTCCAGTCCTGGCCGGTGCCGATGTCGACCGCGAGCGGCGGGTCGAGCGGGTAGGCGGCGCACATCTCCTCGCGCACGAGCTCCTTCGCCGCCGAGACCTCCACGTCGGGAACCTCGAGGAGCAGCTCGTCGTGCACCTGGAGGACGAGCCGCGCCGCGCGGCCCTCGTCCCGCAGCCGCCGGTTGATCGAGACCATCGCCTTCTTGATGATGTCCGCGGCCGTCCCCTGCATGACGAAGTTGACCGCAAGCCGCTCGCCGAACCCGCGCGTTTGGCGGTTCGACGCGCGGAGCTCGGGGGCGGGCCGCCGCCGGCCGAGCAGCGTCGTCGAGTAGCCGTCCGCGGTCGCCTGCTCGATCGTCCGCTGGATGAAGTCCTGCACGAGCGGGAAGCGCGCGAGGTACGCGTCGATGTAGCGCTGCGCCTCCTCGCGCGGGATCTCGAGGTTCTCCGAGAGCCCGAAGGCCGAGATCCCGTAGATGATCCCGAAGTTCACCATCTTCGCGACGTTGCGCTCGTCCTTCGTGAGCTCGGCCTGCGGGATCCCGAGCACCTCGGAGGCGGTGGCGGCGTGGATGTCCTCGCCCCGCGCGAACGCCTCGCGGAGCTTCGGCTCCCCGGAGACGTGCGCGAGGATACGGAGCTCGACCTGCGAGTAGTCGGCCGAGACGAGCCGATGGCCGGGCTCCGCGACGAACGCGCTCCGGATCTCGCGCCCGAGGCCGGTGCGGATCGGGATCGACTGGAGGTTCGGGTTGGTGGTCGAAAGCCGTCCCGTGGAGGCGACCGCCTGATTGAACGTCGTGTGGAGCCGCCCGTCCTCGCCGATCAGCCCGGGCAGCGGGCCGAGGTACGTGTTGAGGAGCTTGGAGAGCTCCCGCCACTCCTCGAGCACGCCGACGATCTCGTGCTCGGCGCGGATCGAGCGCAGGACGCGCGTGTCGGTCGAATAGCCCGTCTTTCCCTTCCGCCCCGCGGTCAGCTCGAGCTTCTCGAACAGGATGCGGGCCACCTGCTGCGTCGAGCCGAGCATGAACTCCTCGCCCGCGAGCTCGTGCGCCTTCGCCTCGAGCTCCTCGACCCGGTCGCGGAGGCGCGCCGTGATCTCGCCCATGCGGTACGTGTCGATCCTGACGCCGGCCTCCTCCATGTCTGCGAGGACGCGCGTGAGCGGCAGCTCGACCTCGCGGTAGAGCGGCACGAGGCCGCGCTCGGCGAGGCGGTCGCGCAGGAGCGGCGCTAGCCGGAGCGTCGCGGCTCCGTGGCGGACGAGCGCCGCGGTCTCCTCGTCCGTCTCGGGCACGGGCCGGAGCTCGACGCCGTACTCGGCCGCGAGGTCGTCCAGGAGGTAGGTCGCGCGACCCGGCTCGATCAGGTACGCCATGAGCAGCGTGTCGTCGGCCGCGTCGGCGCGCGCCGCCTTCGCGTCGTGGACGACGACGCCGTCGGCCGGTGCCGCCGCGAGCGGGACGAGCGCAACGGAGCCGTCCGGCAGCGCGACCGCGGCGCGGTCGCCGTCCACCGCGAGGCCGCGCTCGGCGCCGCCCGGCGCCTCCGGCGCGGTGAGCTCCTCGCGCCACGGCACCTCGACGCCCTCGAGCTTCATCGGCGCCGCGGGAAGCGCCTCGTCGATCACGTCGATCCGGTTCAGGAGGTTCCGGAACTCGAACCGCCGGAAGATCTCCTTGAGCTGCGAGCGGTCGGGCGGGTCGAGCACGAGTCCGGCCGGGTCGCACTCCACGGGAAGGTCGCGGCGCATCGTCGCGAGCTCCTTCGAGGCGCGCGCCTGGTCGGCGTGCTCGGTGATCGCCCTCGAGCGGGCCGGCGAGAGCTCCTCCGCGTGCGCGATCACGTCCTCGAGCGAGCCGTACTGCGCGAGGAGCTGCCCGGCGGTCTTGTCCCCGATCCCCGGGACACCCGGGATGCTGTCGGACGTGTCGCCCTTGAGCCCGATGAAGTCCGGCACGCGCTCGGGAGGGATCCCGTAGCGCGCCTCGACCCGCTCGGGCGTGTAGACGTGGACGTCCGCGACCCCGCGCGGCGTCATCATGAGCGAGACGTTCTCCGAGCAGAGCTGGAAGGCGTCGCGGTCGGTCGAGACGACGGTCGTCTTGATCCCCGCCTCGTCCGCGCGGGTCGCGAGCGTCGCGATCACGTCGTCCGCCTCCCACCCCTCGAACTCGAGGTTCGTGTAGCCGAACGCCTCGACGATCGGCCGAAAGTGGGGAAACTGCTCGCGGAGGAGGTCGGGCATCGGCCGGCGCTCGATCTTGTACTCGGGCGCGGCCTCCTTCCGGTGCGTCGGGCTCGTGTCCCACGCGACCGCGACGCCCTTCGGGCGGTAGTCGGCGAGGAGCTTGAAGAGCATGTTCGTGAAGCCGAGCAAAGCGTTCGTGTGGACGCCCTCGCTCGTCACGAGCTCCTCCGGCAGGGCGAAGAACGCCCGGTAGGCGAGGTTGTTCCCGTCGACGAGGAAGAGCTCGGACCCGCGCGCGGGGGCGTCGTCGAGCTGGAGCTCCTCCCCGGTCAGCGTCTTCGGCACGCCCCGAGTCTATGCCGCGCGCAGGGCGCCGCCGGGAGCGCTACGCGATGCCGAGGTACGCCTTCTTGACCTGCTCGTTCTCGCTCAGCCGGTCAGCGTCGTCCGTGATCGCGATCTGGCCCGTCTCCATCACGTAGCCGCGCTTCGCGACGTCGAGCGCCATGAGCGCGTTCTGCTCCACGAGCAGGATCGGCGTGCCCTGCGAGTTGATCTCGACGATGATCTCGAAGATCTTCTCGACGAAGATCGGCGCGAGACCCATCGAGGGCTCGTCGAGCATGAGGAGCTTCGGCCGCGCCATGAGCGCCCGCCCGATCGCCACCATCTGCTGCTCGCCGCCCGAGAGCGTCCCGGCCTTCTGCGTCTTGCGCTCGGCCAGGCGCGGGAAGAGGTCGTAGACCCGGTCGAGGTCTTCGCCGAAGTTCTGCCGGTCGGTGCGCTGGAAGGCGCCCATCTCGAGGTTCTCGAGCACCGACATCCGCGGGAAGAGCCGCCGGCCCTCCGGCGACTGGGAGATTCCCATCGCGACGACCTCGTGCGCCGGGCGGTTCGTGATGTCCTCGCCCTGAAACGTGATGCGGCCCTCTCGCGGGCGGTTCAGGCCGTTGATCGAGCGGAGAGTGGTCGACTTTCCCGCGCCGTTCGCGCCGATCAGCGTCACGATCTCGCCCTTGCGCACCTCGAGCGTGACGCCCTTGATCGCGTGGATCGCGCCGTAGTACGTGTGGATGCCCTCGACCTTGAGGATCGGGCCGCCGGCGCCGTCGCCGTCCCCCGCGGCCACCGGGACGGCGGTGCTCGTCTCGGGCGTGCTCATGCGCTCGCTCCTTCCACCGCAGCCTTGCCGAGGTACGCCTCGATCACGCGCTCGTTCTTCTGGATCTCGGACGGCGGGCCCTCGGCGATCTTCTCGCCGTAGTCGAGGACGGTCACCCGGTCGGACACGCCCATGACGACCTTCATGTCGTGCTCGATCAGGAGCACGGTGAGACCGCGCTCATCGCGCAGGCGACCCACGAAGGCCGTGAAGTCGGCCGTCTCCTGGGGGTTCATCCCGGCGGTCGGCTCGTCGAGGAGGAGGAGCTTCGGCTCGGTGGCGAGGGCCCGGGCGACCTCGAGCCTTCGTTGGTCGCCGTACGAGAGGTTGCTCGAGAGCTCGTTGTCGCGCCCGCGCAGGCCGCTGAAGCGGAGGAGCTCGCGCGCGCGATCGAACGCGTCGCGCTCCTCGCGGCGCAGCTTCGGCGTGCGGAGGACCGACTGGAGGATCCCGCCCTTGAGCCGGGAGTGCATGCCGACGAGCACGTTCTCGATCGTGGACATCTGCTGGAAGAGCCGGATGTTCTGGAACGTCCGGCCGACGCCGCGCTCGGTGATCGCGTGCGGCGGCTTGTTCGTCACACGCTCGCCCGCGAAGTGGATCTCGCCGCTCGTGACCTTGTACACGCCGGTGAGCATGTTGAAGAACGTCGTCTTCCCGGCGCCGTTCGGGCCGATGAGGCTCACGATCCCCTGCTCGGGTACGACGAAGTCGACGTCGTTCACGGCGACGAGGCCGCCGAACTCCTTCCGCACGGCTTCCGCGACGAGCAGGTCGGCCATCAGCGGTTCACCGCCCTCTCGCCCATCGCCGGCTCGTCGTGGACGCCCTCCTCCATCTCGAGCTTGCGCCGGCGCTCGGGGATGAGGCCGGTGGGTCTGAACAACATCATCGTCACGATGATGATCCCGTAGATGCCGAACTGGTACTTCGGCACCTCGATCCGGCTCCCGGTCACGGGCTCGAAGAACCAGTCGTTCAGGTAGTTCCCGATCACGCCGAGGCCCTCGATGTTGAGCCAGCCGAGAATCGTCCCGGCGATGATCACGCCCCAGATCGAGCCCATCCCGCCGAGGATGACCATGCAGAGGAGGAAGATCGAGATGTTGAAGTAGAAGTCGCTCGGGAACGCGCCCGACTTGAAGCTCGCGTAGTACGCGCCCGCGATCCCGCCGAAGAACGCGCCGATCGCGTACGACCACGTCTTCGTCCGCATGAGCGGGATGCCCATCGCGGCGGCGGCGGTCTCGTCCTCGCGGATCGCGATCCACGCGCGCCCGAGCCGGGAGTCGCGCAGGCGCCAGCAGCAGAAGACGGTGAAGAGGAGCAGGCCGAGCGCCGCCCAGTAGTAGAGCTGCTCGGCGTCGAACGACCGCTGGAAGTTGACGGGGAGGAGCCCCCCGCTCCCGTCGCCGAGCCCGTCGCCGAAACCCGGGGGGTCGATCGGCGTGATCCCGAAGGAGCCGGAGGTCAGGTCGAAGCCCTTGAAGTTGTCGCCGTTGCGCACGAACTGCGGGACGATCTCGCCGAAGCCGAGCGTGACGATCGCGAGGTAGTCGCCGCGCAGGCGCAGCGTCGGCAGGCCGATCACGATTCCGACGACCGCGGTGAAGATCCCCGCGAGGAGCAGGACGATCCAGAGGTTGATGTGGATCCCGGGCAGCTCCGGGTTGATCCCGGGCGACCAGAAGTGGAACGTGACCTGCTCGAAGTGCTGCGAGGCGAGCCAGCCGGCCATGTACGCCCCGGCCGCGTAGAACGCGACGTAGCCGAGGTCGAGGAGGCCCGCGTAGCCGACGACGACGTTCAGCCCGATCGCCATCATCGTGAAGACGATGATGATCACCGCCGAGCCCGGCGTCGGGAAGAAGTCCCCGATCCCCGGGATCTCGCGGAGCGTCGTGTAGACGGCCTCGAACGGGTAGATGATCGCGTACCCGATCACGAGGACGAGCGGGATCAGCGCGACCGCCGTCTCGCGGCGCCAGAGGCCGGCGGAGCGCTGCGTCCGCTGGGCGATGACCTCCTGGAGGCGCTGCTCCTCGTCCTTGCGCTGCTGCGGCGTCTGCTGCTCGGTCATCACTCGCCCTCCGGCGTCTGCTCGCCCAGCAGGCCGGACGGCCTGAAGACGAGGATGGCGATCAGGATCCCGAACACGATCGAGCGGGTCCAGTCACCGCCGGGCGTCGCCCACGCGAGGCCCTCGTTGAACTCCTGGATGAGGCCGATCAGGATCCCCCCGAGCACGGCGCCGGTCAGGTTCCCGATCCCGCCCAGCACGGCCGCGGTGAACGCGATCAGGCCGAGCTCGAAGCCCGTGTCGTAGCGCATGGTCGTGAAATAGAGGAGGAACAGGAGCCCCGCCGCGCCGGCGAGCGACCCGGCGAGCGCGAACGTGAACGAGATCGTCCGGTTCACGTCGATGCCCATCATCGCCGAGGCGTCGCGGTCCTGCGAGGTCGCGCGCATCGCCTTCCCGTGGCGCGTCTCCCGCACCATCCAGGTCAGCGCGAGCAGCACCGGGATCGTGAGCGCGAGCACGAAGAGCTTGTTCCACTGGAGCGCGACCTCGCCGATCGTGAGGACGGACGAGTTGGGGATGAGGCGCGGGATCGACTGGTAGTCGACGTCGTAGATCGCAAGCGCGATGTTCTGGACGATGAACGACATGCCGATCGCCGTGATGAGCGCCGCGAGTCGCGGCGCGTGTCTCAGTCGTCGGTAGCCGACGAACTCGATCGTCACGTTGAGCGTCGACGCGAGCACCATCGCGACGATGAGCGCGACGGCGATCGCGACGATGACGAGCCCCGCGCCCGAGTCGGTCGTCACGCCGAAGACGCTCAGGAGGACGGAGCTCGCGATGAGCCCGCTCAGGGCGAACACGTCGCCGTGCGCGAAGTTGATGAGCTGGAGGATCCCGTAGACGAGCGTGTAGCCGAGCGCGATGAGCGCGTACACCGCGCCGCGCGTCAGGCCCACGAAGAAGACGTTGATGAACTCCTGCGGGTCCTTGACGAAGTTGACCCCGAGCCAGACGATGATGAGGAGCAGGAAGAAGAGCCCGAGCAGCCCCACCAGGCTCGGCCGCCCGCTCGGCATCACCCTCGAGAGGGGCGACGGGGGCTCGCTACGGGCTTGTGCGGTGATGGCTCTCGACCTCCGGTGCTCGGTGTTCGTTCGGGACACCCGCGGGGGAGGGCGCGAGGCCCTCCCCCACGAGCTGATGCCTTCCTCGCTTCGTGCTAGCCGCCCATCGCGGCCGACACGAGGTCCTCTTCGGGCGTGATGACCTCCTCGGTCGTGAACGTCTCGCCTGCGACGTAGATGGTGATCGGACCGGAGGTGGGATCGCCCTCCTCGGTGATGCCGAAGCTCCCGAGGATGCCGTCCGTGACCTCCGTCTGCAGGAGCGCCTCGACGATCGCCGCGCGGTCCTTATCGCCCGCGGCCGCGATCGCGTCGAGCGCGACCTGCATGGACTGCGCACCGTATGCCGAGTACGGCTCGATCGGCTCGCCGCCGAGCGTCTCCTCGAACGAGGAGATGAACTCAGCGCCCGCGCCCGTCAGCTCCTCCGGCGGCACGCCGGCGACGGACGAGAACATGCCGGCCGCGTTCTCCTGGCCTGCCTCGTCGATCGTGGCCTGCGCCGTGAAGCCGTCCGGAGCGAGGAGCATGACGTCCCCGTCGTTCGGGCCGAGGACGGCGACCTTGTCCTTGATGACCTGGGCGCCGTTCTCGTCGATCAGGCCGCCGAGGAAGAGCGCGTCCGCGCCCGACTGCCCGACCTGCCGCATGAGGCCCTCGTAGCCGGCGGCCTTCGGATCCCAGGCCTCGAAGCCCGCGATCTCGATGCCGAGGCTCTCGGCCGCGTTGCGGACGTTCTCCGCCACGCCGAGCCCGTACGACTCCTTGTCGTTCAGGATGAAGACGCTCTGGATGTCGCGGTCGGCCATGAACTGGGCCAGAGCCGCGCCCTGATACCCGTCATGGGCGACCATGCGGATGTAGTTGCGCGTACCGGACGGGTAGTACTTGTCCGGCTCGGTCTCGTCACAGGCCGGGCCCGGGGTCGTGAGGCAGACGTAGGTGTTGGCGGGCGAGATCATCGCCACGCCGCCGCCCGGTGCCTCGTTGAGCAGCGGGATGATGATCTGCGCGCAGCCGGAGTTGAACGTGCCGACGACGGCCATGACGTCCTCGTTCGACGCGTAGGCCTTGCCGTTCTGGCTGCACTTACCGCTGTCCCACTTCCCCGCCTGCGGGGTGGCGTCGTCACACGACTGGTACCCGACGTTGAGGTCGCCGGCCTTCCAGCCCGCATCCGAGAGGACCTGGCGCATGGCCTCGGTCATCTGGATGGTCTGGTTGCGCGACGAGCCCTGCAGCGGAAGGTCGGACGCGATGATCAGGTCCGGCTCACCCTCGCCCTCGTACTCGAGCGGGCTGCACAGGGACGACGGCAGTGCCGTCACGCCCCCGCCGCCTCCATCGCCCTCGCCCCCGCCGTTGCCGTTGCCGTCGTCGTCGCCGCCGCATCCTGCGGCTGCGAGCGCGAGGGCGCCGACCAAGAGCGCGAGAAGCGCCAAGAACAACGACTTCTTCCTCACCTGCCTCCTCCTACTCGGTTGGCTACTTGCGCTCAGCGAGCGCCGAACAACGATGTGCAGCGGTCAGTCACGCTTCTCCCTCGGTCCGCAGCCGGCCGCTTTTTGTTGCGGCGCGATTATGGCGTTGCGGGACGCGCCGTTCAAGCCCTGGCCGGTTACTCTCTCTCCCGAGGGTTATGCGCTCGGCCGAAGTGGCGGAACTGGTAGACGCGCTGGACTCAAAATCCAGTGGGGCTACGCCCCGTGCGGGTTCGACTCCCGCCTTCGGCATCCGACTCCCTCCTGCTCCATCCTGTCCCGTGACGGAGAAGACGTGAAGCGGACCGCAAAGTTAGGGAGGCGTTGAGCGAAACGGTCGGGATATTGACGGGAGGCGGCGACTGCCCCGGCCTGAACGCCGTGATCCGCGCGGTGACCCGCCGCTCGCTCGACCGCGGCTGCCGGGTCGTCGGCGTGCGCGAGGGCTGGCGGGGGCTCGTGGAGAACCGCGTCGAGGAGCTCGGGCAGCGCGAGATCTCCGGGATCCTCCCGCGCGGCGGGACGATCGTGGGGACGTCGCGCACGAACCCGTACAAGAGCGAGGACGGCGTCACGCGCGCCCTCGCGACGACGAAGGAGATCGGGCTCGACGCGCTCGTCGCGATCGGCGGCGAGGACACGCTCGGCGTCGCCGCCCGCCTGCACGCCGAGGAGGGGTTTCCGGTCGTCGGCGTCCCGAAGACGATCGACAACGACCTCTCCGGGACGGACTACACGTTCGGCTTCGACACGGCCGTCTTCGTCGCCACGGAGGCGATCGACCGGCTCCACACGACGGCCGAGTCGCACAACCGCGTCATGGTCGTCGAGGTGATGGGCCGCCACACGGGCTGGATCGCCGTCATGAGCGGGATCGCGGGCGGCGCCGACGTGATCCTCATCCCGGAGCAGCCGATGACCGTCGAGGAGTGCTGCGACGAGCTGCGCCGCCGGCACGGCCGCGGGAAGGACTTCTCGATCGTCGTCGTGAGCGAGGGCTACGAGCTCACGTACGCGTCCGGCGAGAGCCGCCGGGTCGCCGGCGAGCCGGCCGCGACGGACCAGTTCGGCCACGTCCGGCTGGGCGGCGTCGGGGACGAGCTCGCACGCGAGATCGAGGAGCGGACGGGCTTCGAGACGCGCGTCACCGTCCTCGGGCACGTCCAGCGGGGCGGAACGCCCACCCCGCACGACCGCGTGCTCGCGACCCGCTTCGGCCTGAAGGCCGCCGACCTAGTCGAGGAGCGGGCCTGGGGCCAGATGGCCGCCCTCCAGGGCGACACGATCGTCGCCGTCCCGCTCGAGGAGGCGGTGAAGGAGCTGAAGCGCGTCCCGCCCGAGTGGTACGACGTGGCGAAGGCGTTCTTCGGCTGATCCGCCGGCCGCACGGGCTACTGGAAGAGGAAGAGGAGCGCGTCGGTCGGCGCGTAGTCGTCCGTCAGGATCGGGACGTCGTCGGTCGGGACCTGCTGGTCGCGGCGGTCCTCGATCGCGGCGGCGAGGTCGGGGACCGAGGGCGTCTCGCGGCGGATCTCCTCCCACCGGTCGGCGAGCACCGGGCGGCTCGCGGGCGCGGACTCGCTCGCGACCACGATGAGGTTCCGGAACGCGTCGAGGCCGCCCTGGCCCTCCTCGATCACCGGGTGGACGAGCACGGACGGGAAGACGGTCCTGTACGTCTTGTAGACCGACCGGAAGAGGCGCGAGCCGTCGCCCTCGAGCGCGCCGATCACGTTCGTGACGATCACGCCGCCCGGGTTCAGGCGCGAGCGCGCGAGCTCGAGGAACTCCTGCGTCACGAGGTGGAACGGGATCGCGTCGGCGAAGAACGCGTCGATCGCGATCACGTCCCAGCGCCGCTCGCTCCCGGCGAGGAGCTGGCGCCCGTCCCCCGTCTCGACGGTGAGGCGCGGGTCCTGCGGGAGCTCGAACCAGCGGTACGCGACGTCGACGACGGCCGGGTCGATCTCGACCGCGTGGAGCTCGAGGTCGGGGAAGTCGGCGAGCATCCGCTTCGGCGACGAGCCGGCGCCGAGGCCGACGAAGAGGACGTCCTCCGCGCCCGGGTTGTACGCGAGCCCGAGGTGGAAGTAGTCCGTGTAGCGGAAGCGTGTGCGCAGCGGGTCGTCGATGTACATCGCGCTCTGGAGCGACGCGTCGAAGCGGAGATAGCGGGTGTCCTCGTCCTCGACGACGGCGAGCCGGTGGTAGGCGGTGTCCTCGGCGTGGACGATCGTGAGGCTCTCGTCCTCGATCGCCACCTGCGCGTCGTGCGCGTCGAGGTAGCCGTAGCCGCGCAGGCGGTAGAAGGGCGACCAGTTCTGCGTCGCCGCGCCGGTGACGCGCGCGCCGGCGCCGGCCTCCTGGTCGACCGCGAGATAGCCGGCCGCGCCGGTGGCCGCGACCGCGACGACGAGCGCGACGAGCCGCCGGTCGAGGAGCGCGACGATCCCCGCGGCGACGAAGAGCGTCGCGGCGGCGAGCTCGAAGAGCTGCTCGATCCCGAGCTCGGGGATGAGGAAGAAGGCGGTCGCGAGCGTCCCGACGATCGAGCCCGCGGTCGAGATCGAGAAGAGCCGCCCGGCCGTCCGCCCCGCGCGGGAGAGGGAGCGCATCCGCAGGCGCACGGCGGCGGGCGTCACGCCCGCGATCACGACGCTGAGCGGGCCGAAGAGCACGACCGCCGCGACCAGCGGGTTCAGCCGCGGGCCGGGGTTCCAGGCGACGATCCACTCGAGCACGCGGTCGTCGAGGAGCGGGACCGCGAGCACGCCGATCCCGCCGAGCCCGATCACCGCGAAAAGAAGGCGCGCCGGCTCGACGCGGTCGGCGAGCGCGCCGCCGAGCCAGTAGCCGACCGAGAGGCCCGTGAGGACGACGCCGATGAGCGCACCCCAGACGTAGAGCGAGTTTCCGAAATACGGCGCGAGCACGCGGCTCGCGGCGATCTCGACGCCGAGGAGGACTCCGCCCGCGAGGAAGACCGCGGCCCCGATCGCGAGCGCCTCGACGCGCTCCCGGCGCGGCTCGGCGACGGGCTCGGCGACCGGCGCCGGGCGCTCCTCGACCTCCAGCGTCTGCGTCATCTCCGCTCCTCGCTCGGTGACGCCCGGCGTGCCGGGAAGTTAGCCCTCGCCGGCGATCGCCCGGACGGCGCCCGCGAACGCGTCGCCGCTCGCGCCGGCGCGGACGAGCAGCGCGTCCACCCCGGCCCGCTCGAGCGCGACCGCCTGCTCGCGCGAGGCGACGGTCGCCTCGGAGATCACGAGCTTCCCCGCCGGCACGTCCGGGAGCAGGTCGAGCGTGCGCTCGCCGTCCGCTTCGTCGCGGTCGCGGTCGCGCTCGGAGAGGAGAAAGACCTCCGGGTCGAGCAGCTCGAGCGCCTGCTCGAGCTCCTCGTCGTCGCGGACGTCCACGACGCACGCGACGCCGCTCTCGAGGACGAGCCCGTAGAGGCGCTCGAGCCCGTCGTAGCCCGCCCACTGCTCGAAGACGAGGACGCACGCGTCCGCGTCGGGCGCGCGGAAGTCGTTCACGTCGAGCTCCGGGCGTGTCAGGAGCACGGCGAGGCCGGTGCGGGACCGCACCGCCGCCACGTCCTGCGGGCGCGAGACCGCGACCGCCTCGGCCCCGGCCGCCTCGGCGAGCTCGGCGAGCTCCGCGACGTCGCCCTCGAGGAGCGGCACGATCGAGATGCCGTCGCCTTCCGAGATCGCCTGCGCGAAACGGCTCATACGCCGATCGGGTGCCAGACCGTCTTGAGCTCGAGGAAGGCGGCGATCTCGTAGAGGCTCTCGGCGTCGGCCCGGCCGTGCACGACGCGTTTCACGTTCTCGGCCGCGAGACGCTCGAGCTCGCCCGCGTCGCCGTCGGCTCCGGCGAGGTCGATCGCGTTCACGTCCATGTGCCCGGCGAGCACGGGCGCGAGCTCGGCGCGGCGTCCGGTGAGGAGGTTCACGACCCCGCCCGGCACGTCGGACGTGGCGAGCACCTCGGCGAGCTCGATCGCGGCGAGCGGCCGCGGCTCGGAGGCGACGACGACGGCCGCGTTCCCGCCCACGAGCACGGGCGCGAGCCGCGTGACGAGCCCGAGGAGCGGCGGCTCGTCGGGCGCCAGCACGGCGACCACCCCGGTCGGCTCCGGGATCGTGAAGTCGAAGTACGGTCCGGCGACGGGGTTCGTCGAGCCGAGCACCTGGGCGAGCTTGTCCGCCCACCCCGCGTACCAGACGACGCGATCGACGGCCTGCTCGACCTCGTCCTGCCCCTCGCACACGGCGGCGAGGTCGGTGGCCCGAGCCTCCATCATCTCGGCGACGCGGTAGAGCACCTGGCCGCGGTTGTACGCGGTCTGCGCCGCCCAACCGGGCTGCGCCTTGCGGGCGGCACGCACGGCGTCGCGGACGTCCTTGCGCGAGGCGAGCGCGACGTTCTGGCCCTCCGCCTCGTACGTCCGGCCTGACTCCGAGCGCGGGAACTTCCCTCCGACGTAGAGCTTGTACGTCTTCCGGACTGGGAGGCGCTCAGCCACCCTTCACCTCCGACGCGTCGAAGCGGAGGTACGGGTCGAGCCCGTGCAGGCCGCCCTCGCGGCCGAAGCCCGACTCCTTGTAGCCGCCGAACGGCGACGTCGGGTCGAAGCGGTTGTACGTGTTCGCCCAGACGACCCCGGCGCGGAGCTGCTGCGCCATCCAGAGGATCCGCGAGCCCTTCTCCGTCCAGACGCCGGCCGACAGGCCGTACGGCGTGTTGTTCGCCTTCTCGACCGCCTCGTCCGGCGTGCGGAACGTGAGGACGCTGAGGACGGGCCCGAAGATCTCCTCCTGGGCGATCCGGTAGCTCTGCGCGACGTTGGTGAAGACGGTCGGCGCGAACCAGTAGCCCTTCTCCGGCAGGCGGCAGGGCGGCTGGTAGATCTCGGCGCCCTCCTCCTTGCCGGCCTCGACGAGCTCCTGGATCTTCTCGAGCTGCATCTTCGAGTTGATCGCCCCGACGTCGGTGTTCTTGTCCAGCGGGTCGCCGACGCGGAGGGTGCCGAGGCGCCGCTTGAGCTTCGCGATCACAGGCTCGTAGATCGACTCCTGCACGAAGAGCCGCGAGCCCGCGCAGCACACGTGGCCCTGGTTGAAGTAGATGCCGTTCACGATCCCCTCGACCGCCTGGTCGAGCGCGGCGTCGTCGAAGATGATGTTCGCCGCCTTGCCGCCGAGCTCGAGCGTGAGCTTCTTCCCGGAGCCGGCGAGCTCGCGCTGGATCGCCTTCCCGACCTCGGTCGAGCCGGTGAACGCGATCTTGTCCACACCCTCGTGCTGCACGAGCTCCGCGCCCGCGCGCCCGTCGCCGGTCACGATGTTCACCACCCCGGGCGGGAGCTCGGCCTGCCGCAGGACGTCGCAGAAGAGGAGCGCCGTGAGCGGCGTCGTCTCGGCCGGTTTCAGGACGACCGTGTTCCCGGCCGCGAGGGCGGGGGCGATCTTCCACGCGAGCATGAGGAGCGGGAAGTTCCACGGGATGATCTGGCCCGCCACTCCGACCGGACGCGGGCTGCGGTTCGGGTAGGCGTACTCGAGCTTGTCCGCCCAGCCCGCGTAGTAGAAGAAGTGCGCCGCGGCGAGCGGGACGTCGACGTCGCGCGACTCCTTGATCGGCTTGCCGCCGTCGAGCGACTCGAGGACGGCGAGCTCGCGGCTTCGTTCCTGCAGGATGCGCGCGATCCGGAAGAGGTACTTCGCGCGCTCGGACGGCCGGAGGCCGCTCCAGCCGTTCTCGTACGCGTCGCGGGCGGCCTTGACCGCGAGGTCGACGTCCTCCGCGCCGCCGTAGGCCACCTCGGCGAGCGGCTCCTCGGTCGCCGGGCTGATCGACGGCTGGTACTCGCCGGAGCGCGGCTCGAGCCACTCGCCGCCGACGAAGAGCCCGTAGCGGCTCTCGAGGCGGACGAT
>JAICNY010000170.1 GCA_025930955.1 Thermoleophilia bacterium | reverse complement strand
GCGGAGCACTTCTGCCCCTGGTACTCGAACGAGCCGCGGACGATCGCGGCCGCGACGGCGTCCACGTCGGCGGACGGGTGCGCGACGATGAAGTCCTTGCCGCCGGTCTCGCCGACGATGCGCGGGTAGTTCCGGTACCTCCCGATGTTCTCGCCGACCGTCTTCCACATGCCCTGGAAGACCGGCGTCGAGCCGGTGAAGTGGATCCCCGCGAGGTGCTCGCTCGCGAGTGCCGCGCCGCCGATCTCGGCCCCGGGCCCGTAGACGAGGTTGATCACGCCGGGCGGAAGGCCGGCCTCCTCGAAGAGCTTCATCACGTAGTGCGCGGAGAGCATCGCGGTCGTCGCGGGCTTCCAGACGACCGTGTTGCCCATGAGCGCGGCCGAGCTCGGGAGGTTCCCGCCGATCGCCGTGAAGTTGAACGGCGTCACGGCGAAGACGAAGCCCTCGAGCGGGCGGTACTCCATCCGGTTCCACATGCCGGGCGAGGAGATCGGCTGCTCCTCGTAGATCCGCGTCATGAACCACGGGTTGAAGCGGAAGAAGTCGATCGTCTCGCAGGCGGCGTCGATCTCCGCCTGGTGCGCCGTCTTCGACTGGTTCAGCATCGTGGCCGCGTTCAGCGTGTCGCGCCACGGGCCGGCGAGCAGCTCGGCCGCGCGGAGGAAGACGGCCGCGCGATCCTCCCACGGGAGCCGGTGCCAGTCCTCCCACGCCTCGGCGGCGGCCCCGATCGCCCGCTCGACCTCGGCCGCGCCGCCCTGGTGGACGTTCGCGAGGACGTGATCCTTCCGGTGCGGCATCACGGCCTCGAGGGTCTTGCCGGTGCGCACCTCCTCGCCACCGATCACGAGCGGGACGTCAGGCCTCTCGTTCTTCATCTGCTCGAGCCGGAGCTGGAGGCGCGCGCGCTCCGGCGAGCCGGGTGCGTAGCCGAGCACGGGCTCGTTCACTGCGGGCGGTGGGCGGAAGATCCCCGGGGCCGTCACGCCCGGCATTCTATGGACGTGGAGAGGCTTCGGTACGCCGTGCCGGGGTGGGGCGTCGGTGAGCTCTGGCTCGACGGGGCGCTGGTCGTGAACCACGAGTCGCCCGTCGTGCGGGCCGGGGAGGAGGACGGCGCCTCGCACCCGCTCGTCGAGCGTGTTCGCGCGTACTTCGGCGGCGCGCGGGACGCGTTCGCGGACGTCGAGCTCGACCTCGAGGCGTCCACGCCCTTCCAGCGGGCGGTCGTGGACGCGCTCCGCGCGGTGCCGTACGGCGAGACGGTGACGTACGGCGAGCTCGCGGCGCTCTCCGGACACCCGCGCGCCGGGCGGGCGGCCGGAACGGTCTGCGCCCAGAACCGCTTCTTCCTCTTCGTGCCGTGCCACCGCGTCGTCGGCGCGGGCTCGCTCGGCTCGTACGGCTCCCTCGGGCTCGGCTACAAGCGGCGGCTGCTCGAGCTGGAGGGCGCGCTGTGAGCCTGTCGGAGGACGCCCGGGCGGAGCTCGCGGCGATCGAGCCGCGCAAGGCGTGCTGCCGGCTCGCGGAGCTCTCGGCCCTCGTCCGCTCGGCCGGGAGCGTCCACCTCCTCGGCCGCGGACGGATCGCGCTCCACCTCGAGCTCGGCAGCGCCGGCGTCGCCCGGCGCGCGGTCGCGCTCCTCCACGCGTACGGCGTCGCGTGCGAGATCCGGACGTTCCGCCGGCGCGCCTTCGACGGGGCGACGCGCTACGAGCTCCATCTCGGGGACGACCAGCGCTCGGTCGAGGCGCTGACGGCGGCGGGGATCCTCGGCCCCGGCCACCGCCCGCTCGCCCGGCCGCCGGCCCGCGTGACGGGCCGCTCGTGCTGCCGGGCCGCGTACCTCCGCGGGGCGTTCCTCGCCGCCGGCTCGGTCTCGGGGCCGCGCTCGGCGCATCTCGAGCTGCGGACGGTCGACCTCGAGGGCGCCCGGCAGCTCGCGCGTGTCGCGGCCCCGGAGGGGTTCACGCTCGGCGTCCTCGAGCGGCGCGGCCACGCGCTCGCGTACGCGAAGGGGACCGAGACGATCGCCGACCTGCTCGCGTTCCTCGGCGCGAGCGACGCGGCGCTCGGGCTCGGCGAGCAGGCGGTCGTGGCCGCGACGCGCGCGAAGGCGAACCGGCTCGCGAACGCCGACCACGCGAACCTCCGCCGCGCGAGCCGGGCGGCCGAGGCGCAGGTGCGCGCGATCGAGCGCCTCCGGCACGACGGCCGGCTCGAGCACATGCGGCCCGAGCTGCGCGAGATCGCCGAGCTCCGCCTGCGCCACCCGACCCTCACGCTTCGCGACCTTGCCGGCCGCTGCCGGCCGGCTACCACGAAGGCGGCGGCACACCGGCGCCTCGCGAAGCTCCAGCGGCTCGCAGACGCCTGAGATTTTCTGGCCGCAATTTGCGGGGTCCGGCTGGCCCGGTTGCCTTGAATCCGGCGTCGCCATGCGTCAATGTCCTGCATCGAGCGGGTCCGCGCTCGTCCGGTGTTGGATTCAGACCCCGTCCGACGCCTACGGTCCGGAGCGCGGTTGAATCCGGAGGGGGAGGTCGTCCTCGGAGCTTCCCCTCCGGCCCGCTCCTCTCACGACCTCACGGTTAGACTCGCCGCGCCGGGGAAGCGACGAAGGAGGCCGGATGAGCGTCAAGGTGGGCATCAACGGGTTCGGGCGGATCGGGCGCAATTTCTTCCGCGCCGCGCGCAAGCAGAACGCGGACATCGAGATCGTCGCCGTGAACGACCTGGGCGACGCGAAGACGATGGCGCACCTCCTGAAGTACGACTCCGTCCTCGGGCCGCTCGGGGAGGACGTCGAGGCCTCCGAGGGCGCGATCCGCGTCGGCGACGCCGAGATCCGCCTCCTGAACGAGAAGGACCCGGCGGCGCTCCCCTGGAACGACCTCGGCGTCGAGGTCGCGCTCGAGTCGACCGGGATCTTCACGAAGCGCGACGGGGCGCAGAAGCATCTCGACGCGGGCGCGGAGAAGGTCGTCATCTCGGCGCCCGCGACCGACCCGGACGTGACGCTCGTCCTCGGCGTGAACGACGACGAGTACGACCGGGAGAGCCACCGGATCGTCTCGAACGCCTCCTGCACGACGAACTGCGTCGCGCCCGTGGCGAAGGTGCTCCACGACGCGTGGGGGATCCAGTCCGGGTTCATGACGACGATCCACGCGTACACGAACGACCAGCGGATCCTCGACCTCCCGCACAAGGATCTGCGGCGCGCGCGGGCGGCAGCGATCAACCTCATCCCGACCTCGACCGGCGCGGCGCGGGCGATCGGGGTCGTCATCCCGGAGCTCGAGGGCAGGGTGGACGGCGTCTCGATCCGTGCGCCCGTCCCGACGGGCTCGATCACCGACCTCGTGGTGACGGTCGGGAGCGAGGTCACGCGGGACGAGGTGAACGCGCGCTTCGAGGAGGTGGCCGACTCGGGGCCGCTCGAGGGAATCCTCCGGTACTCGACCGACGCGCTCGTCTCGTCCGACATCGTCGGCGACTCCTACTCGTCGATCCTCGACGCCGACCAGACGATGGCGAAGGGCTCGATGGTCAAGGTCATGAGCTGGTACGACAACGAGTGGGGGTACTCGTGCCGGCTCGTGGATCTCGTCCAGCGGCTCCTCTAGTGCATCGGCCGCGCTCGGTTCGGGACGCGGACGTCGCCGGGAAGCGCGTCCTCGTCCGCGTCGACTTCAACGTGCCGCTCGAGGACGGCCGGGTGGCGGACGACACGCGGATCCGGGCCGCGCTGCCCACGCTCGAGCTGCTCCTCGAGCGCGGGGCTGCGGAGCTCGTGCTGGCGTCCCACCTCGGGCGGCCGAAGGGGCCCGATCCCGCGTACTCCATGAAGCCGGTGCGGGCGCGGCTTCGCGAGCTGCTCCCCGAGGGCGGCGAGCGCGTGCGGCTCCTCGAGAACACGCGCTTCGATTCGCGCGAGAAGGCGAACGAGCTCGCGCTCGCCGAGGAGCTCGCGGCCCACGCCGACCTCTTCGTGAACGACGCGTTCGGGTCGGCGCACCGGGCGCACGCGTCGACGGAGGGCGTGGCCCGGCTGCTGCCGGCGTACGCGGGGCTGCTCCTCGAGCGGGAGCTCGCCGAGCTGGGCGCGCTCCTCGAGTCGCCCGAGCGGCCCTTTATCGCGGTCGTCGGCGGGGCGAAGGTCGAGGACAAGATCGGCGTGCTCGAGTCGCTCGCCGGGCGTGCCGACCGGGTGCTCGTCGGCGGGAAGATGGCCGAGGAGCGCGAGGCGCTCGCGCCGCTCGGCGACAAGCTCGTCCTGCCGGTCGACGCGGTCGCCGCGGCGGCGTTCGAGGCCGACGCCGAGGCGCGCGAGGTCGCGGTCGGCGACGTGCCGGACGGCTGGCTCGGGCTCGACATCGGACCGCGCACCTGCGAGGCCTTCGCGGCGGAGATCGCGGGCGCGCACACGGTCTTCTGGAACGGGCCGATGGGCGTCTTCGAATGGCCGCGCTTCGCCGCCGGCACGCGCGCGATCGCGGAGGCGGTCGCGGCGTGCGACGGCCACACGGTCGTCGGCGGCGGCGACTCCGTGCGCGCCGTCGACGAGCTCGGCCTCGCCGACCGGATCGACTGGGTGTCGACCGGCGGCGGCGCATCGCTCGAGCTCCTGGAGGGCAAGGAGCTCCCCGGCGTCGCCGCGATCCCCGCGGCGTAGCCGTCCCCAGCGGCCATGACCGGGGGACAGGCCCCCGCCCGTGTCCGCGGAGGACGACCGCGCGCCGCGGCATGGCCGGGCGGGCCGCCTCCCGGTGCCAGGCACGGGACAGCCCGCGAGGACGCGCGGCCCTCCGAACAGCGCCGGGAGCGGTGTAACGGCCCGCCGCCGGCGGGCCACGACCGGCCGCGGCGGGTCCTCCGCGAACGTGGCCCGGTGCCAGGCACGGGGCCGGGCCGCCCGGGACACGGCCCGGCCGGCCGCGTCCCGAGGAGCCATGTCCGGGGACAGTCCCCGGGTCGTGGCCGCCGCGGACCCGTCCGCGCCTGCCGTGACCAGGAGGGGCTCGTAAGATGCCCGCCATGCTCATCGCGGGGAACTGGAAGATGCACAAAACCGCGGGCGAGACGATCGAGTTCTGCACGGCGCTCCGCGCGGCGGTCGAGGGCCTCGAGGTCGAGATCGTCGTCTGTCCGCCGTACACGTCCCTCGACGAGGCGGTGCGCACCCTGGCGGGGAGCGGGATCCACGTCTTCGCCCAGAACGCCCACTGGGAGCCGGAGGGGGCGTTCACCGGCGAGGTCTCCGCCCCGATGCTCGCGGAGCTCGGCGTCGTCGGCTCCCTCGTCGCGCACTCGGAGCGCCGGCAGCTCTTCGCCGAGACGAACGAGTCGGCGGCGCGCCGCATCGCCGGCGTCCTCGACGCGGGCCTCCGGGTGATCGCCTGCGTCGG
>JAICNY010000057.1 GCA_025930955.1 Thermoleophilia bacterium | reverse complement strand
TCCGTCACCGGCTCGCGCGCGGGAACCATCCCGAGCTCGAGCGCCGCGGTCGCGAGCGCGATCGTCCCGTGCCCGCACGCGGTCGAGTAGCCGGCGTTGTGGAAGAAGACGACGCCGAGGTCGCCGCCCGGCTCCGGCTCGACGACATGGCAGCCGTACATGTCCGCGTGCCCGCGCGGCTCGTTGACGAGGAGCCTGCGGACGTGGTCGAGCCGCTCGGCCGCGTCGCGGCGCTTGGCGAGGATCGTGTCGCCGCGCGGCGCCTCGACGCCGCCGGTCACGATCCGGAACGGCTCGCCCGCCGTGTGGTAGTCGACCGCCGAGACGGGCGCGCTCACGCGGCCGCCTCCCGCCGGAGCACCTCCCAGGCGAGCGCGACGTCCTCCTCCGTCGTGCGGGCGTTCCCGACCGCGAGGCGCAAGACGAGGCGGTCGCCGAGCCTCGTGTGCGAGAGGTAGACCTCGCCGCTCGCGTTGACGCGCTCCATGAGCGCCTCGTTCTCCTCGTCCGTCCCCTCGCGCCGGAAGCAGACGACCGAGAACGGCACAGGCGCGGCGACCTCCCAGCCGGGCTCCGCCTCGATCCAGGACGCGAAGAGCCGCGCGAGGAGCAGGTGCTCGCGGTGGAGCGCCTGCAGTCCCTCGCGCCCGTAGCAACGGATGACCGTCCAGAGCTTGAGCGCGCGGAAGCGCCGCCCGAGCGCGGGCCCGTAGTCCATGAGGTTCGTCACGTCCTCGACGTTCGTGCGGAGGTACTCCGGGAGAAGGCTGAACGCGTCGCGGAGCGCCTCCGGCCGGCGAGTGAAGAGCACCGAGCAGTCGACCGGCGTGAAGAGCCACTTGTGCGGGTTGACGACGAGCGAGTCGGCGCGCTCGACGCCCTCGAAGGCCCAGCGGAGCTCCTCGCAGACCATGGCCGAGCCCGCGTACGCCGCGTCGACGTGGAGCCAGGCGCCGTGCTCCGCGCAGAGGTCGGCGACCGCCGGGACCGGATCGACCGACGTGGTCGAGGTCGTCCCGACCGTCGCGACGACCGCGGCGACCTCCTCCGCCTCGAGCGCCCCGGCGAGCGCATCCGGGCGAAGCCGGAACTCGTCGTCGACGGCAACCTTCCGCACGCCGATCCCCAGGAGCTTCGCCGCCTTGTCGACGGACGAGTGCGCGTGCTCGGAGCAGAGGACGCCCCCGCCGGGCCGAAGCTCGCGCGCGGCGGCAAGCCCTGCGAGCGTCGACGTCGACGCCGTGTCCTCGATGTGCCCGTGCCAGCCCTCCGCGAGGCCGAGGAGCTGCCGGAGCCAGTCGCACGCGAGCTCCTCGAGCTCGGTGGCAGCCGGGCCCGTGCGCCACAGCATCGCGTTCACGTTGAACGCGGCCGAGAGAAGCTCGGCGAGGATCCCCGGCTCGGAGCCCGTGATGGAGAAGTACGCGAAGAAGCGCGGGTGGTTCCAGTGCGTCGTCCCCGGAACGATCACCTCGTCGAGGTCGCGCAGGACGTCCGCGAACGGCTCCGCGCGCTCGGGCGGCGCCGCGGGCAGCGCGGCGCGGACAGCGCCCGGCTCGACCTGCGCGCGCACGGGCAGGTCGCGCATCCCCTCGAGGTAGCGCGCGACCCACTCGACCGCGGCCTGCCCGTCCCGCCTGAGGTCGACGGAGCCCGAGCGGGCTTGTGTTGCATCGCTCACGCCGCCGCCCGGCTTCCGCGCTGGAGATGATGCAACACAAACCGGGGAACGGGGGCGCTCGTGGGGCGGCGGGGGATCACGGCTTCAGCAGTCTCCGCACCTCGCGCCACGGGCGCGTGTTCACGACCTGCTCGGCGGTGAGCCAGCCGCGGCGCGCCTGGAAGACCCCGAGCTCGAGGTTCGCGAGCTCGTGCAGGCGGTGCGCGTCCGTCGAGACGACGATCCCGACGCCGGCCTCGGCGGCGGCGCGCGCGTGGACGTCGCGGAGGTCGAGCCGGTCGGGCTGGGAGTTGATCTCGAGGAACGTGCCAGTCTCGACCGCGGCCGCGAAGACCGCGTCGAGGTCGAGCTCGTACGGGGCGCGCTTGTTGATCTTCCGCCCGGTCGGATGTCCGATGCAGTCGACGTGCGGGCTCTCCATCGCGGCGACGAGGCGCTTCGTCAGCTCGTCTCGCGAGCCGGTGAAGCCCGAGTGGATCGACGCCATCACCCAGTCGAGCTCGGCGAGGAGGTCGTCTTCCATGTCGAGCGAGCCGTCGCGGCGGATGTCGACCTCGACCCCGCGCAGCACCTCGATCCCCTTCACGCTCTCGTTCACGGTTGCGATCGCCTCGCCCTGGCGCGCGAGCAGGTCGCCCTTCAGCCGCTTCGCGTGATCGCAGATCGCCACGTACTCGCGGCCCTCCTCCTTCGCCGCGGCGACCATCTCGTCGAGTGTCGCGCGCCCGTCCGACCACGTCGTGTGCATGTGGAGGTCGCCACGGACGTCCTCGAGCGTGACGAGCTCCGGCAGCGTGCCGGCGCGCGCGGCCTCGAGCTCGCCGCGGTTCTCGCGCAGCTCCGGCGGGATCCAGGCATAGCCGAGCCGCTCGTAGACGTCCCCCTCCTCGGCGGCGGTGACGGTCTCGCCGGTCTCGACGTCCTGCACGCCGTACTCGGACACGGAGAGCCCGCGACGCACCGCGTCCTCGCGGATCGCGACGTTGTGATCCTTCGAGCCGGTGAAGTGCTGGAGGAGGCTCCCGTACGACTCCGGCGGGACGACGCGGAGGTCGAAGCGGTAGCCGTCGTACGTGACGACCGTCGCCTTCGACGGCCCGTGCGCCGCGACCTCGGCGACGCGCGGGTGCGCGACGAACCACGCGGTCAGGGCGGCCGGGTCCTCCGAGGTGGCGATGAGGTCGACGTCCTTCGCGGTCTCGAACCGGCGCCGGATCGAGCCCGCCTCCGACACGCGGACGCACGCCGGATGGGCGGCGAGCTCCTCCACGAGCCCGCGCACGACGGGGAGCACCTTGCCGAGGAGGGCCCGCCCGGTGTCCGTCGCCGTCGCGGCGGCCGGCTTCGCGAGCGCGGCGAGCACCCGCTCCTCCGTCTTCGGCCCCAGGCCGGAGAGCTCGCGGAGCTTCTCCGACTCGGCCGCCTCGCGGAGGTCGTCGAGCGTCGCGACGCCGAGCTCCTGCCAGAGCCGGCGAGCCGTCTTCGGGCCGAGCCCGGGGACACGCATGATCTCGACGAGCCCGGCGGGGACGCGGTCGCGGAGCTTCCGGAGCGCCGCGAGGTCGCCCGTCTCGGAGAGCTCGACGATCTTCGCCTCGATCGTCCCGCCGATCCCGGGGATCTCCGTCGCCGTCCCTTCGAGCGCGAGCCGCGCGACCGGGGCGGCCGACTCGCGGATGCGCGCCGAGGCGCGGCGGTAGGCGGAGAGCCGGAACGCGTCCGCGCCGTCGAGCTCGAGCAGGTCGGCGAGCAGGTCGAACCGCTCGGCGAGCTCCGCGTTCGACGGCAGCGCCCTCGTCTCCGCTCCCTTCCCGGCCTCGCCCGCCACGACGGCGATGATATGCGCCGTGAGCCTCGTCATCTGCCTTCCGACGTACGACGAGCGCGACAACGTCGAGGCGATGGTGCGGGCGCTCGGGGACGTCTTCGAGCGCGCCGGCCTCGACGGCCGCGTGCTCGTGGTCGACGACGCCTCCCCGGACGGAACCGGCGAGATCGCCGACCGGCTCGCGGCGGAGCTCCCCTGGGTCGGCGTCCTCCACCGGGAGCGCAAGGAGGGGCTCGGCCCCGCGTACCTCGCCGGGTTCCGACGCGCGCTCGGCGACGGCGCCGAGCTCGTCATGGAGATGGACTGCGACTTCTCGCACGACCCGCAGGACGTCCCGCGCCTCGTCCGCGGAACGGAGGAGGCGGACGTCGTGGTCGGCTCCCGCTACGCGCCCGGCGGCGGCGTGCGCAACTGGGGGCTCCTGCGGCGGGCGATCAGCCGCGGCGGCTGCCTGTACGCGCAGGCGATCCTCGGCTTCGGCGTGCGCGACTCGACCGCGGGGTTCAAGGTCTTCCGGCGGGACGTGCTCGAGACGATCGACCTGGACGCGATCCGCTCCAAGGGCTACGCGTTCCAGATCGAGAACGTCTACCGGGCGCTCCGCGCCGGGTTCCGGGTCGCCGAGGTGCCGATCGTCTTCGCCGACCGGGAGACCGGCAGCTCGAAGATGAGCCGGCGGATCGTCCTCGAGGCGGTGGTGAAGGTGCCGGCGCTCCGGCTCGCGGCCCTGCGCGGGCGGCTCTGATGCGGCGCCCGTCCCCGCGGGTATAGTCGCCGCGTGGCCGAGATGCTCCAGCTGACCGACGCGAACTTCGAGCAGGAGGTCCTCCAGGCGGACACGCCCGTCGTGGTCGACTTCTGGGCTCCCTGGTGCGGGCCGTGCCGGATGATCGCGCCGATCCTCGACGAGATGGCGACCGAGCACGAGGGCCGCGTCCGCTTCGCGAAGCTGAACGTGGACGACAACCCGCAGACTGCGGCCCGCTTCAACGTCCTCTCGATCCCGATGGTCATCCTCTTCGAGGGAGGCGAGCCCCGCGAGACCGTGATCGGCGCCCGCCCGAAGAGCCACTACGAGGGCGCCTGGCAGCAGTGGCTGACCGCCGCCTGACGTTAAGAACCGGCTAACGCGGGTTAGGGCCGGAAGGAGGGCCTTGTGACGGCCGAACGGCTGTCTGTAGCGTCGAGTGCTGACGGCTCGTGACGCCGCCTCCTTCCGCATGCTTGACCCACTGATCGATCTCCTGAACGACCAGACGCCCCTCTACCCGCCGTGGGGGAGGATCGTCGTGGTCGCCTGTCTCTTCGCGCTCGCGTGGGTCGTGTCGCGCGCGGCCGCGCGCGTGGCCCACGAGGTGCTCAGGTGGCACGACCGGCGGCACTCGGACGACGCGAGGGACGACCTCGACGAGCGGATCGCCTCGCTCAAGCGGCACGAGACGGCGGTCGGCATCGTGCGGACGTCGATCACGTACGTCGCGTTCGCGCTCGCGAGCGTCCTCTCGATCGCGCAGGTCGCGGGCGGCGTCGACCGGCTCGCGGCGATCGCGGGAGGGATCTTCGCGGTGCTCGTCGCCGCGTTCGTCGCGCAGCGGCTCCTCGTCGACCTGATCGCCGGGTTCACGATGTTCCTCGAGCGGTGGTACTCCGTCGGGGACACGATCGTGATCGTCGCGGCGTACGAGCTGCAGGGCGTCGTCGAGGACGTGTCGCTGCGGCGGACCCGCATCCGCGCCGTGAACGGCGAGGTGATCAACGTCCACAACTCCGCGATCTCGGCGGTGCGCGTCCTGCCGTCCGGCGTGAAGGAGCTCGCCATGGAGCTCTACCTCAGCGAGCGCACGGCCGGGGAGGACGTGGTCGAGTCGGTCGCGCTCATGGTGCCCGAGGGCCCGACGACGTTCGTGCGCCGGCCCTGGATCGAGCAGGTCGAGGAGCTCTCGCCCGACCTCGTCCGGATGACGGTGCGCGCGACGGTTGCACCGGGCCGCGAGTGGCTCGCGGAGAGCCTGTTCCCGGATCTCCTGCGCGAGCGCGCGCACGACGGGCTGATCGTCCACGGTCCGGTCACCCTGGCCGTGGACGAGCGGGCGCTTCGGACCTTCGCCCGCGCGAGCGCGACGACGCGCCGGAACGCCCGGCGGGCCGAGCTCGCCCGCATCGCGGACGCGGCGGCCTAGCCTTCGGGCGCGCCGGCCTCGGCGTCTGCGCCGTGATCCATGAGCTGCGCGTCGAACCAGGCGTGGAGGGCGGTCACGAGCGCGCCCTCGTCTGCACGGTACGTGAGCCGCCCGCCGGTCGGCACGTCCGTGTAGCCGATCTCGACGCGCCCCGCCTCGGCGCCGGCCCGGAGCTCGGCGAGGCCCGGCATCGCGTGTCCGTGGATCGCCATCGGGTCGTCGAAGTCGCCGCGCGCGAAGCGGGCCGCCTCGCCGCGCAGGTGCGCGCGGACGAGCTCGATCTGCTCCGCGTCGGGCTCGTCCGCGACGACCGTTTGGACGCCGCCCCACGGACGCGACTCGAAGTGGTGGGTCGTGCGCTCGAGGTCGAACGGCATCACCTCCGCCCCTCGCGCGGCGATCTCCTCCTGCCGCGTGTGGTCGTGCCCGACGAAGAGGCCGGAGAGCGCGAAGACGCCGGCGGCGCCGGCGAAGACGAGGAGGACGATGCGCCCGAGCACGGGCCCGGATCCTACGGCGTGCGGAAGGAGTCCCAGCCCTGCACGTCGAGCGGAACGCCCTCGCGGCGGAGCTCGACGCCCTCGCCCGGCTCGACGCGCCCGACGCGTGCGAGCGCGTCCGCGAGCGGGTCGTCGGGGGCGAGCGCGGCGAGGAGCTCGTAGTCCTCGCCCTGCGTCCAGAACGGGACGCCGTCGGGCTCCGGGAGGTCGTCCGCGAGCGGCAGGCGCTCGACGTCGATCGTGAGCCGGACGCCGGAGCGGGCGGCCAGCCGCGCGGCGTCGGTGGCGATCCCGTCCGAGAGGTCCATGAGCGCGTGCGCGGTCGCGGCCAGACGCCGGCCCTCCGCGAGCCGGAGCGGCGGGCGGCGATGGCGCTCGACATGCGCCTCGTGGCCGGCGAGGCCGTGGCGGAGCGCGTGGAGCCCGGCCGCGGCGGCGCCGAGCGGCCCGGTCACGACGACGACGTCGCCCGGCCGCGCGCCGCTCCGGCCGGGGACGCGGTCGCTGCGCCCGAGCGCCGTGACGACGATCGTGAGCCGCTCCGCCCGGGTCGTGTCCCCGCCGACGATCGGGACGGCGGGCTCGTTCAGGCCCTCGTAGAGCGCCTCGACGTCGGCCGCGCGCGTCTCCGGCGCAGCGGCGAGCGAGACGAGGAGCGCGGTCGGCTCGGCCCCGAGCGCGGCGAGGTCGCTCAGGTTGACCGCGGCCGCCTTGAACCCGAGGTCGCGCCACGACGTCCACGCGAGCCGGAAGTGCACGTCCTCGACGAGCACGTCCTGTGTGACGACGAGCCCGCCGCCGAGCTCGGCGCCGTCGTCGGCGATCCCCTCCACGAGCCCCCGCCGCTCAAGGCCGGCGAGGAGCCCGTCCTCACCCAGCTCGCTGAGCCGCAAGGTCGATCGCGTCGACGGGGCCCGAGCCGGAGCCGACGCGGTAGCCGGCGCGCACGGCGTCGGTGGCGACGTCGGCGGCCGCGCGGGCGGCGTCCTCGAGTGTCTCGCCGCGCGCGAGGAACGCCGCAAGCCCGGCCGAGTGGGTGCAGCCGGCGCCGTGCGTGGTCTCCTCGCCGTAGCGGGCGACGGGGATGGGCGTGTGCGTCTCGCCGTCGTAGAGCCAGTCGACCGCCTCCGAGCCGTGCCCGCCGGTGACGACGACCGCCCGCGCGCCGAGCGCGTGGATCGCCTCGGCGAGGCCGCGGCGGTCGGCGTCATCGGCATACGGAACGCCGGCGAGCGCACAGGCCTCGTGAAGGTTCGGCGTCACGACGGTGGCGAGCGGGAGCAGCCGCCCGACGAGCACGGAGACGGCGTCCTCCTGGAGGAGCCGCGCGCCGCTCGCGGCGACCATCACCGGGTCGACGACGAGCGGGACCGGGTGCTCGGCGAGGTAGTCGGCGACCGTCTCGATGAGCGTCGCGCTGAAGAGCATCCCGGTCTTCGCCGCGTCCACGCCGATGTCGTCGAAGACCGCGTCGAGCTGGGCGCGCACGAACTCCGGCGGCAGCTCGTGGACGGCCGTGACCGCGACGGTGTTCTGCGCGGTCAGCGCGACGAGGACGCTCGAGCCGTGGCAGCCGAGCCGCGCGAACGCCTTGAGGTCGGCCTGGATCCCGGCGCCGCCGCCCGAGTCGGACGTGGCGATCGTGAGACAGCGGGGGACGGTGCTCATTCAGCTCCCTTCGCCGGCATGACCCGGAGCAGGTTCGACGGGTGTGATCTCAGCCCCGGACGGGGCACCCCGGTACGGCGAGCGTAGCAGCGGCCCGGCCGGCTCAGGCTCGCGACTCTCGCACGACGTCGTAGTGGACGACGGTCTCGCCCCGCTCGACGAGGTAGCGGTCGTCCTCCGGGTAGAAGACGGCGCGCTCGATGGGCTCGCCGGCGAAGGCGACGATCGCCTCGCGCGACTCCCACCACGAGACGACGACGAACTCCGCCCTGTCGCCCTCCACCCGCTGCCACATCTGGACGCCCAGGTTCCCCGGCGTCCCGGCCAGCGCCGCGATTCCCGTCGTATCGATGTACTCCGCGTACGCGTCGGCGTCCGCCGCCCGCGTCGCCCCTCTCCACGTGCGAACGACCACGCGGCCTCCTTCCGGTCGTCTTCAATAGGACGGTGGCCGTCGAGACCGCCGCCTGGGACGAGCTCCTCGCCGCGGAGGAGGTCGTCTTCCGTACGGAGGAAACGTCACGCGAGGCCGACGTCGTCCCGCTCCCGGAGACGCTGCACCCGAGGCTCGCCGCCGCCCTCGCTGCGCGCGACGTCCCGCACCTCTACAGGCACCAGCTCGTCGCGCACGAGGCGGCCGAGCGCGGCGAGCACGTGATCGTCTCGACCGGCACCGCGAGCGGGAAGACGCTCGCCTTCAACCTCCCAGTCCTGAACGCGCTCGCGGCCGAGCCGAAGAACCGCGCGCTCTACCTCTACCCGACGAAGGCGCTCGCGCAGGACCAGGCCCGCGCGCTCGCCGAGCTCCGCCTCCCACGCCTGCGCGCGGCGATCTACGACGGGGACACGGAGAGCGAGCGGCGCTGGCAGATCCGCAAGTGGGCGAACCTCATCCTCACGAACCCGGACATGCTCCACATCGGCGTGCTCCCGCACCACGACCGGTGGGGGGACGTGCTGTCGAACCTCCGCTACGTGGTCGTGGACGAGGCGCACGTCTACCGCGGCGTGTTTGGCTCGCACGTCGCGAACGTCCTGCGTCGCCTCCGCCGGGCCGCCGCGATCTACGGGGCCGAGCCGCAATTCCTCCTCGCGAGCGCAACGATCGCGAACCCCGGCGAGCAAGCCGCCGCGCTCACGGGGCTCGACGTGAGCGTCGTCGACCGGGACGCCGCCCCGCACGCCGAGCGGACGGTCGCGTTCTGGAACCCGCCGCTCCTCGACGAGGAGCTCGGGATCCGCGCGAGCGCGCTCGGCGAGGCGTCGCGGATCCTCGCCGGCCTCGTCTCGAAGGGCCAGCGCACCATCTGCTTCGCGAAGAGCCGGCGCGCGGCCGAGCTCATCCACCGCATGGCGTCCGACCGGCTGGACGCGGAGACGGCCGCGCGCCTCTCCCCGTACCGCGCCGGCTACACGCCCGCGCAGCGGCGCGAGATCGAGCGGCGACTCGTCGAGGGCGAGCTGCTCGGCGTCACCGCGACGGACGCGCTCGAGCTCGGGATCGACGTCGGTCTCCTCGACTGCGCACTCTCGGTCGGCTTCCCCGGCACGGTGGCGAGCCTCAGGCAGCAATGGGGCCGCGCCGGACGGCGCTCCCACGGGCTCGCGATGCTCGTCGCCTCGGACGACGCGCTCGACCAGTTCTTCATGCGGGAGCCGGAGGCGCTGACGGGCCGCCGCGTCGAGGCGGCCATCCTCGACCACACGAACCCGCGCATCCTCGACGGGCACGTCCGCGCGGCCGCGTTCGAGGCGCCGCTCGACGAGCGTGACGAGCCGACGCTCGGCCACGAGGCGCTCGAGCGGGCCGCGGCGCTCGCCGACGAGGGCGAGCTCACGCGCACGAAGGCCGGCTACGTCTGGGCCGGACGCGACTACCCCGCCGCGCGCGTGGGCCTCCGCAACACGAGCCCGGACTCGTTCGCCATCGTCGAGGCGGCGAGCGGCTCGATTCTCGGCACGGCCGAGCGCGAGCGGGCGTACTCGTCCCTCCACGAGGGCGCGATCTACCTCCACCTTGGCGAGTCGTATCGCGTGCTCGCGCTCGACCTCGAGGCGCGCGCGGCGGTCGTCGAGCCGTTCCGCTCCGACTACTACACGCAAGCGAAGAAGGAGACGCAGACCGCGATCGAGGAGCCGCTCGCGACCGAGCGCCGGCTCGGGCTCGAGCTCTCCTTCGGGCGGGTCGTCGTGACGGAGCAGGTGGTCGGCTACCAGAAGAAGGCGATCTCGGACGGCGCGACGCTCGACCTGGTCGCGCTCGAGCTGCCCGAGACGACGTTCGGCACGGAGGCGATCTGGTTCGTCCCGGAGCCGGAGCAGCTTGCCGGGCTCGAGGCGATGCCGCTGCTCCTCGGAACGCTCCACGCCGCCGAGCACTCGCTCATCGCCCTGCTGCCCCTCTGGGCGATGTGCGACCGGTGGGACATCGGCGGGCTCTCGACGAACCTCCACTTCCAGACCGGGCAGCCGACGATCTTCGTCTACGACGGCCACGCGGGCGGCGTCGGCCTCACGCGGCGCGGCTTCGACGCGTTCGAGGGCTGGACGGCCGACACGGCGAAGCTTCTCGCCGGCTGCCCGTGCGAACGCGGGTGCCCGTCCTGCGTCCAGAGCCCCAAGTGCGGGAACCTGAACGAGCCGCTCGACAAGGTGGGCGCGCTCACCCTGCTCGAGCGGATGCTCGCCGCGCGGTGATCCCGCCCGAGGTCCGCACCGAGCGGCTCCTGCTCCGTCAGTGGGAGGACGAGGACGCGGAGCGGCTCGCGGCGATCTACGCGCAGCCCGAGTTCCTCGAGCACATGCCGTACGTCGATCCGGACCGGCAGATCGCGCGCTTCCGCCGCGAGTGGGCCGAAGAGGGGCTCAGCCTCTGGGCGGCCGAGCACCTGGAGAGCGGCCGCATGATCGGGCGGATCGGCCTCCTGCGCCACCGCGACTGGCCGCTCGGGGGCGACCCGGTGGAGGTCGGGTGGGTGCTCGACCGCGCGTTCTGGGGTCGCGGGCTCGCGACCGAGGGAGGCCGCGCCGCGCTCGAGCTCTGGCGCACCGAGCTCCCCTCCGACGACGAGCTGATCTCGATCACGACGCCCGGGAACGCCCGCTCGCTCGCGGTGATGCGCCGGCTCGGGATGACCTACCGGGGCGCGACGCACTGGCACGGCTATGACGTCGTCTGGCACGCGATCGACCGGAGTGTCGATTCCGGCCCGGCCCGTTCGTTCTAGAGTCGAACATCCATCCGGAAAGGAGCTGAACGTGTCCCAGTACATCCTCTTGATCTACGGCGACGAGGCGGCCGGCAACGAGCGGTTCGCGCAGATGTCCGAGGAGGAGCAGCAGGCGGACATGGGCCGCTGGTGGGCCTACACGCAGGAGCTCGAGCAGGCGGGTGCGCACGTCGCCGGCGAGGCGCTCCACCCGACCGAGACCGCGCAGACCGTGACCGTGGAGAACGGCGAGCGCCTCGTGACCGACGGCCCGTTCGCCGAGACGAAGGAGCAGCTCGGCGGCTTCTACATCGTCGACGTCCCCTCGAAGGAGGAGGCGCTCGAGTGGGCGGCCAAGATCCCTTCGGCCGACCGCGGGAAGATCGAGGTCCGCGAGATCATGGTCTTCGAGCAGCCCTAGGACGAGGCCGCGGGACGCGCGGATGCGCTACCTGCTCCTCGTCTACGCGGCCGCCGAGGAGGCCGCGGCGCTCGACACGCGGCTCGCGCTCGAGCTCGCCGAGCGCGGCGGCCTCCTCGCGGCGCACGAGCTCGAGCCCGTGACGACCGCCACCTCGGTACGCGTGCGGGGGGCGGCGACGCTCGTGGCCGACGGGCCGTTCGCCGAGACGTGCGAGCGGCTCGGCGGCGTCTACGTCGTCGACCTCGAGTCGCTCGACGAGGCGATCGCGGTCGCGGCGCGGCTCCCCGCCGCGCGCGACGGCGTCGTGGAGATCCGGCCGGTCGTCCGGAGGGAGGGATGAGCTCGGTCGCGACCGTCTTCCGGGAGGAGTTCGGCCGCTCGGTCGCCGTGCTCGCGCGGACGCTCGGCGACCTCGACCTTGCGGAGGACGCGGTGCAGGACGCGTTCGCGACCGCGGTCGAGCGCTGGCCGCGAGACGGGGCGCCCGCGAACCCGGGCGCCTGGATCCTCGCTACGGCTCGAAACCGGGCGATCGACCGGATCCGGCGCGACCGCACGCTCGCGGGCAAGCGCGAGCTCCTCGCCCGGCTCGAGCGCGAGGCGCCGCCCGCTCCCGCCGACGACGACGCCCTCCCGGACGAGCGCCTCGCCCTCGTCTTCGCCTGCTGCCACCCCGCGCTCGCGGTCGACGCGCAGGTCGCGCTCACGCTGCGGCTGCTCGGCGGGCTCACGACGGAGGAGGTCGCGCGCGCCTTCCTCGTTCCCGAGGCGACGATGGCGCAGCGCCTCGTGCGGGCGAAGAAGAAGGTGCGGGCGGCGGGGATCCCGATCCGGGTGCCGCCCCCCGAGGCGCTGCCCGACCGG
This sequence comes from Thermoleophilia bacterium, assembly GCA_025930955.1. Lineage (GTDB taxonomy): Bacteria > Actinomycetota > Thermoleophilia > Gaiellales > Gaiellaceae > JAICNY01. The sequence goes on along the minus strand of JAICNY010000057.1, from coordinate 2,975 downwards.
CTCCGGGCCGTGCACGCGACGCTCTACCTCGTCTTCAACCAGGGGTACGGCCCACCCCCGCGCGACGAGCTCTGCGACGAGGCGATCCGGCTCACGCGGCTCCTCGCCGTGCTGCTCCCGGACGAGCCGGAGACGCTGGGGCTCGCCGCCCTCACGCTCCTGCACGACGCGCGCCGGGCGGCGCGGCTCGACGCGCACGGCGACCTCGTCCTGCTCGAGGACCAGGACCGGTCGCTCTGGGACGAGGCCCGCATCGCCGAGGGCCGCCGCCTGCTCGACCGTGCGCTCGCGCTCTGCCGGCCTGGGCCGTACCAGGTGCAGGCCGCGATCGCGTCGCTCCACTCCGACCCCGAGCCGGACCGCCGAAGGATCGCCGCGCTCTATGACCGGCTCGCCGAGCTCGCTCCCTCCCCGGTCGTCGAGCTGAACCGGGCGGTCGCCGTCGCGCTCGCGGAGGGGCCCTCTACGGGGCTCGCGCTCCTCGACGCGCTCGCGGAGGAGCTCGACGGCTACCACCTGCTCCATGCCGCTCGCGCCGACCTCCTGCGCCGGCTCGACCGGCCCGGGGAGGCGGGGGAGGCGTACCGGCGCGCCCTCGCGCTGGCGCCGAGCGAGCCGGAGCGCCGCTTCCTCGCGGGGCGCCTGCACGAGCTTCCGAACGGGGGGTAAAGGACGCGGCCCCTCGTGCCGATGCGCGCAACGTGCCCATGCTCGTGCGGCCCCGGCTGGCACCGTCCATCGCGCTTTGCGGCGTCGGCGCCGCGCTGCCCGCCGCCGCGCTCTTCCTCGTGGGCCGCGACGTGGTCGACGCGTCGAGCCACCTTCACTTCACGACCGTCGGCGGAAGCGCCCTCGTCGCCGCGCTCGCCTCGATCGCCCTCACCGTGATCGGCGCGCATGCGCGAGACGGGCGCACGGTCCTCGTCGGGACGGCGTTCTCGGCCATGGCCGCGATGCTCTTCCTGCACGGGCTCGCCTCGCCCGGCGTGATGGTCGGGATGAACGGCGTCGTCTCGCTCTCCGGTGCGCTGACGCTCCCGCTCGGCGCGGCCGTGCTCGCGCTCTCGGGCTTCGCGCCCTTCCGCGGGCCGCGCGCGATCCGCCCGCTCGTCGCGATCCAGGTCGCGCTCCTCGCCGCGATCCTGGCCCTCGGGATCGCGGGGCTCGTCGACCCGGGGCTCGTGCCGTCCGTCCCGGAGGTCGGAAGCTCCGAGGCACTCGTCCTCGTCAGCGTCACGCTCGCGCTCTTCGGGTTCCTCATCCTCCGCTCGCTCGACACGTACGTCCTGACCCAGCGGAAGAGCGACGCGGCGGTCGTCGTCGGGCTCGCGTTCCTCGCGGCGGCGCTCGTCGGCGCGCTCGACTACGAGTACTACGAGCTCGGCTGGTGGCTCGGCCACGGGTTCGAGATCGTCGGCCTCGTCCTCGTCGGTGCAGCGGTCGTCCTCGACCTCCGCCGCGCCGACCAGTCGCGCCCGCTGACCGGCGGCCTTCCCGCCGAGCGGCTCGTCGCGGCCGAGGAGACCTTCCTCGGCACCCGAGTCCGCGCGCTCACGGTCCGGCTCGCTGAGAAGGACGGCTCCACCGAGGAGCACACGCGGCGCGTCGCGCTCCTCGCTGTGCAGATCGGCGAGCGGCTCGGCCTCCCCCCGTCGCGCCTGCGGAGCCTCGCCACGGGCGGCCTCCTGCACGACATCGGCAAGCTCGCGGTGCCGGACGAGATCCTGAAGAAGCCGGGCTCGCTCACGGACGACGAGTTCGGCGTCATCAAGCGCCATCCCGAGTGGGGTCACCACCTGCTCGGCGAGCTCGGCGACTTCGCGCCCGACGTGCGGCGCCTCGTGCTCGACCACCACGAGCGCCTGGACGGGAGCGGCTACCCGCGCGGCCTCACGCAGCCCCAGCTCGACCTCGAGACGCGGATCCTCGCGGTCTGCGACGTCTACGACGCGCTCATCTCCCCGCGCGTCTACCGCGACGCATGGACGCAGGAGCGCGCGCTCGGCCTCCTCCGGGAAGGCGCCGGCGCGCTCTTCGACCCTCGCTGCGTCGCCGCGCTCGAGCGCGTGCTCGACGACGCGCGCGAGCCCCTCGGCATCGCCGTCTAGGACGGATTGGGAGAATGGCGCCGTGGCTCGGCGCACGGCACGCGGAGGCCTCCTCGTCGTCGGCGGCGGGTTCGCCGGCGGCTACGTCGCGCGGCTCGTCGGCAAGCGCGGCGCGACGCTCGTGAGCGACGACAGCTTCATGCTCTACACGCCGATCCTCCCGGAGGCGGCGTCCGGGACGCTCGAGCCGCGCCACGTGACGGTGCCGCTGCGGCTCATGTGCCCGCACGCGGAGCTCATCATCGGCCGCGCGACTGCGCTCGACGAGGACGCTCGCGTCGTCACGGTCGAGGCCGAATCGGGCGTCTGGGAGATCGAGTACGAGGACCTCGTCGTCGCCGTCGGCGCCGTCTCGCGCATGCTCCCGATCCCCGGGCTCGCCGAGCACGCACTGCCGTTCAAGGACCTCGCCGACGCGATCGTCCTGCGCGACCACGTCCTACGCGAGCTCGAAGGGGCCGCCGCGGAGGTCGATCCCGAGCAGGCCGCGCGCCACCTGACGTTCGTCTTCGTCGGGGCGGGCTACGCGGGCGTCGAGGCGCTCGCCGAGCTCTCCGATCTCGTCCGCGACGCGCTTCGTCACTACCCGCGGGCGGTGCGCGAGCTGCCCCAGCGATGGATCCTCGTGGACGCGGCGGAGCGGATCCTCCCGGAGATCCCGCGGCCGCTGGGCGACTACGCGGCGCAGGAGCTCGCCGGACGCGGCGTCGAGCTGCGCACCTCCACCACGCTCGAGCGGGCCGAGCCCGGCTGCGTGCACCTCTCGGACGGGGAGCGGATCGAGGCGCACACGCTCGTCTGGACGGCCGGCGTCAAGCCGAACCCGGGGCTCATGTCGCTCGGGCTTCCGCTCGACGAGCGCGGGCG